>VBJV01000213.1:1162-3714 GCA_005879785.1 Chloroflexota bacterium | reverse complement strand
ACGTTCGGCTCGCTCAACAACGCCCTCAAGGAGGCCGGATTCGACGTGCCGGTGGGGGAGGAGCGGCTGGAGCGGGCGATCGATCAGGGCTCGGCGTTGGCGCTTCGCGTCGGCCGCCTGCCGAAGTTCGCCGACTGGGCGCAGGCCCGTCGCGCGGATGACACGATGCTGACCGAGTGGCAGGTCTACCGGATGTTCGACGCCCGCCGCGGTGCCTGGTCGACGTTCCAGTTCCTGATCCGAAAGCGGCTGGAGGACACGGGCGTGGCCGTCTCGCCCGAGGGCCGGATCGGCTAACCGCAGATCGGGCAGTCGTCGCGTTCCAGCAGCTGGAGCTCGAACACCGCCTCGAGCGTTGCCCGCACAAGCAGCGGTGACAGTTCGCCATCGGCGGTCGACGCCAGCAGCGACTCCCACGGCAGCCTTCGGGCGCCGACGCTGACCTGCACCAGCGCCACCGCCGGGGCGCCCCGCTCGGCGTCCGCGCCGCTCGAGAGCTCGACCGGCCCCACCAGCGAGACGGTCGCGCAGGTCGCGCCGTAGCGGAACCGCCGCAGGTAGAACGGCGGCAGCTCACCGCCCAGGTCGTGGTAGCGATAGCCCGCCGCAACCGGCTGCGCCGGCACGTGTGCATGTGAGCATGAGCGCTCCACTCGGAGCGCGTCGGACGGGTCGATGCCCCCTTGCAAGCGACCCAGCATCTTGATCGTCATGGGCTGATTGTCGGTCGCCGGCAGCCCCGGCTCATCCCCCGGGGGCGCTAACTCGCGCAGGACGATTCGCAAGTCAACCCGATTCGGGCTCAAGAGTCTGTCGCGAGTGGCCGATTTCTCAAACACGGGGACGAATCGCGTCCCCCGACAAAGGGATCATCCAGTGAGCAACGCGCCCAGCGACGACGAGCAGACGCCGCCGATCGAGCCAAACGCCGCACTCGACTCGCCCGAGGCGGAGGTCGAGGAGCTCGATCTGGTCGAAGGCTCGGCGCCCGCCATCGACCTGCTGCACACCTATGTGCGACAGATCGGCGACGGCGCACTGCTCACGCACGAGGAGGAGCTCGACCTCGCCCGCCGCAAGGACATGGGCGACGAGGCGGCAAAGGCCCGCCTGGTGGAGTGCAACCTGCGACTGGTGATCAGCATGGCGCGGGCCTACTCCTCGTCCGGCGTGCCGCTGCTCGACCTGATCCAGGAAGGCAACATGGGCCTAATGCGGGCGGTCGAGAAGTTCGACTACCGCCGCGGCTACAAGCTGTCGACCTACGCAACCTGGTGGATCCGCCAGTCGATGTCGCGGGCGATCGCCGACCAGGGCCGCACGATCCGGCTCCCGCTGCACATCCTGGACGTGATCAAGAAGATCCACCGCGCCAACCGCAAGCTGACCCAGGCGCTGGGCCGCGAGCCGCTTCCCAGCGAGCTGGCCGCCGAGATGGAGCTGCCGGTGGAGCGCGTGATCGAGCTGCGGCGGATGATCGAGGATCCCGTCTCGCTGGAGACGCCGGTGGGCGACGGGGAGTCGCTGTTCGCCGACATGGTGGAGGACGTGAACGCGCTTCAGCCGGCCGATCAGGTGGCCGGCAATGAGCGCACCAAGGAGCTTCAGGAGGCCCTCGATGGCCTCAACGAGCGCACACGGCACGTGCTCGAGGCCCGCTTCGGCCTCGGTGACCGCGAGCCGGCCACGCTCGAGCAGGTGGGCACGGAGATCGGCGTCACCCGGGAACGGGTGCGGCAGATCGAGACGCGCGCGCTCCGTGAGCTCGAGAGCCGCAACCCGACCCTGAAGGACTTCCTGCCCGGCCGCGAGTGAACACGATCGCGGCCGTCCTCCAGTCGTTCGCCCAGCACCTGTCGCGGGTCAGCTTCGAGCTGCTCGGGCTGGCGGTGCTGTTGCACCTGTCCAATCTGATGCTGCGAGCGACCGCCTGGCGGGCGATCCTGACGGCGGCGGTGCCCGGCCAGCGCGTGCGGTGGCGAAGCGTGACCGGCGCCTACCTGGCCGGCGCCGGCATGAACGGCATCCTGCCGGCACGAGGCGGCGACGTGGCCAAGGTGGTGCTCGTCAACCGCTCGGTTCCCGGCGCGAGCTGCGCCGTGGTCGCGTCCGGGCTGCTGGTCGAGACGCTGCTCGACGCCGTGGTCGGCGGCGGCCTGCTGGCATGGGCGGTCTGGTCGGGCGCGGTGCCCACGCGCCTGCTCGAGGTGCGCCCGCCGGGCGGCTCGGGCGTTGTGGTGGTGATCGCGTCAGCGCTGATGGGCGCCGTGGTGATCGCGGCGGGACGCGCGCGCGGGCACGCCACGCGGCTCGCGCACAAGCTGCGCCAGGGCGTCGCCATCCTCGAGTCGCCGCGCGCGTACCTGCGGCTCGTGGCCCTTCCGCAGGCGCTCGGCTGGGTGTTCCGGGTGGCCTCGATGTACTGCTTCCTGCATGCCTTTCACGTCGGCGGCGGCCTAAACCATGCCGCGCTGGCGCTGGTGGCCGGCAGCGTCACCTCGGTGATGCCGTTGACGCCGGGCGGCCTCGGCACCCAGCAGGCGCTCCTGATG
>VBJV01000213.1:608-1125 GCA_005879785.1 Chloroflexota bacterium | reverse complement strand
CAGTGAACGTCCTGGTGGGAGGCATCTGCGTCGGCCTGCTGCTGCGGACGATGCCGTGGCGGGTGCGGCTGCGGGTGCCAATCGAGCCCGAGCCGGTGGCGATCCCGCTGCCGGTCACGACCAGCGGCGAGTAAGCCGGCCGGCGCCGGTGCGCCGGGTGGCACACTTCGTGGCGTGCACTCAATCCACGCCTTCTGGCACGCCACGACCACCTTCGCCGACCGGCTCAGCGAGGTCGGCATCGAGGCGCTTGCGCTGGCCCTGCTGCTGCACACGGCGAACCTGCTGCTGCGGGCGACGGCTTGGCGCAACATCCTGTCCGCGGCGCATCCCAAGCACCGCATCCGCTGGCGCACCGTGGCCGGTGCCTACTTCTCGGGGGTAGGCCTGAACAGCGTCCTGCCGGCCCGTGGCGGCGACGTGATGAAGGTCTACCTGGTGCACCGCACGGTGCCCGAGACGCCGTACACCACCGTCACCACAAGCCTGCTCACCGAGACGCTGTTCGACGCCGTGG
>VBJV01000213.1:0-567 GCA_005879785.1 Chloroflexota bacterium | reverse complement strand
GGTCGTTCTTCGCCGAGCACATGCGACTGCTGGCGCTGCTGATCGCGACCCTGCTGATAGCGCTGGCCGTAGGCTTCTCGTGGCTCGAGCGGCGAGCCTACCGGTTCTGGGACGGCATCAAGGACGGGCTCGCCATCCTGACCACGCCGCGCCGGTACCTGCGCGAGGTGGTCACGCTCCAGGCGATCGGCTGGATGTGCCGGGCCGGCGCGATGTACTTCTTCCTGAGCGCGTTTGGGATCCCCGCCGACCTGTCCGACGCCTGCCTGGCGCTGTCGGCCGGCAGCATCGCCACGCTGCTGCCGTTGACTCCCGGCGGTATCGGCCCGCAGCAGGCGTTGCTGGTCTACATGTTCGACGGCGTCGCCGCGCGCGGCGCCGTGCTGTCGTTCAGCGTCGGCATGCAGTTCGCGATGACGATCACCAACGCGGTGATCGGTGGCACGTGCCTTGCCGTGATGCTGCGGCGCCTGCCCTGGAAGCCGCATCGACCGGGCCCCGACGCCGCCGTGCCCTCTTCGACTCACGCACGATAATGCTGGTTATGACAAGTTGATGAAAACCGTG
>VBJV01000212.1 GCA_005879785.1 Chloroflexota bacterium | reverse complement strand
CAGATGGTCGATCTGACGCACCATCGACGTGCCGCCGATGAGCAACTGGTCCGGATCGCCCGGCCGGCATGCTGAGCGAGGTCGCGGCACACGTGCTGGATCTGGATGGCCAGCTCGTGCGTCGGCGCGACGATCACGACTTGCGGCGCGTCCCGCTGCGCATCGATCCGGCAGAGAATCGGCAGCACGTAGGCCAGCGTCTTATCGGTCCCGGTTTCGGAGTTCAGGTAGGCATTCTTGCCGGCCAGCAACACGGGCAGCGCCGCGATCTGGATGGGCATCGGGTCGGTGATGTCCTGCTTGGCCAGGGCGGCGATGAGATCGGCAGACACGGACAACTCGGCGAAGGTCATGATCTCGGCCACGGCGGGTAACAAGGAGGGCTCCATTTCATGAAGGAGTCCTCATGGTCCCACGTCCGGACGCACGGCGAAAGAAACGCGCGGACATGAGCAAGGTCGTGAAGACGCCCGCGTGGCACGTCTACGTCGTACGGACGCGCGACGGCGCCCTCTACACCGGCGTCACGACCGATGTCGCGCGCCGCATCGCGGAGCATCGCGCGGGCGGACGCGGCGCACGCTACCTGCGGGGCCGCGAGCCGCTCGAGATCGTCTATCGCCGCAGGCTCGGCGAGCGCAGCCTGGCGCTGCGGGTCGAGTGGCGCCTCAAGCGCCGGCCCCGCGCCGACAAGCTGCAGATCGTCGCCAGCCGCCTGTCACGGCGCGCGCTACTGCGACGGTTGGACGTGACCGAGCAGCGATAGGGTCGCTGCCGATACCACGCAACTGGAGGCGACAGAGCCGACAGAGTCTCGCAACTCGTCGCGAGGTTGGTAGCGCTACGGGGCGCTGGTTCGAACACTCTGCTCGCGTGGCTTCGCGAGATGGCCGCGCTTCGGCAGATGCTCGCGGCGTAGCCGAATCCCCGGTCAGCTCGACCCTATTGGCGGGAGTCCTTCCTTCTGCCGATGCAGTCGCCAGCTGCCTTGCGCGAACCGGACCAGGGCGAATGCAATAGCCAGCAGCGTCCCCCACACGACCAGCATCGGGAACACCAGTACAGCATCGTGCCGAAGGGTGGACCACCAGTCGTCGCCACTCTCGGAGTACTTCTTGTCCCGCGTCACATCTGAACCGAGGTCAGCGGACTCCATCGGGCGCAGCTTCCCGCTCTCCTGAGCTAGCTTCTCAAGGACGCATAGCGCGACCACTCGACCCATGGCCTCGCAATAGGTCTGTCGATCTGACCTCGCCCACAGGCTTGTCCGTTCCCACGGGGCCGGCGCCCCGCGAACGACACGGAACGGAACAGCAACGTGCACGAGCCAGTGATCAGCGGTCCGAATCGCGCCCGAGGCTGGACGGAAGTAGTCATAGGTCATGCTGCCGTCGGATCTGATCCTCACGCTGACGTGAAGCGGCTTCACGGAAGGCTGTTCCGACGCGAGGCAGAAGGCGTTCGGGATCACACGTGTTGCGTGGCTCGTGTCGATCACCACGAGCTGAGGCTGGCGCAGCACCGATCTGAACCCAGCGTCGAACCTTTCATCGCCGGGCGCGCAGGGAACAGCTCCTGGCTGCACCTCCACCTCAATCGGACGAGGTGCTGCAGTTCGGCCGCCTTGTGCCGCTGACGCCAGTAGGGTCGCAACGGCGGCGATCAACGCCGCGCTGAGCACCTGGGTGATCTCGATCTGCTTCACCAGTCGATTCTACAACTCGCCCGAGACCCGGGCGACGGATGGGCGCGCTCCGGCTCGCGCTCGCCGCGTAGGTCGCTCACCAATCTCGCGGCCCCAGCCGTTTGGCCAAGGCCGACTACTTGCCGAGCGAGTCGGGTTCTTCCCCGCTCCGATAACGGCCGGGGTCCCGCCACCTCAGATTCACGAACGCCGGCGCGCCACCGGACCCCGGTTCGAAGTTCTGGTACGACCAGCGGAAGGTGCGCCCGACCTGACGCGCCTCTGGATCAGTCTGGTCGTAGAAGAACCCGCTCGCGCCCTCCGTCGGATACCACGATGGCTCCACCGTGTAGTGATCTCTTATGGTTCGAACGGCTCCACGCGCGAACGCGACACGCTTCGTCCACCACGACGAGTCGGATATGGAATCCGCGTCGGGCACGTGGCGACACCTCGCCTCGGCCCCATCGACCCAGCTGCGGAACGACAGGATCTCGTTGCCGCCGCTGCCGTCCGGGAATCCCACGAGAACCGTGTCCGCCGCGCCTTCGTTCTCCATGACCATGCGGATGCTCCCCTGATCCTTCATGAGACGCACTGCGCCGCCGACCGACACGACGCTGCCGTCGTCGGCAGGCGCAGTGGTAACGACACAACCCAGCGCAATCGCCACGCACACACTGGCGCATCCCCTTTCGCTGAATCGGGCCCCCTCGTCGGCCGCGACCACCGCGGCGCCGCCGCAGTGTACCGCCACAGGGCCGGCCCTGCGGCAGCGGGGGCGTCCCAACGGGCCCTAATTCGAACCGGCTTGTCGCCCGGCTCCGAGAGTGGGACGGCCTCCGCCAGGCGCTCGCCGGATAGCTACGCCAGTTCTCGATTGGGAAGCCTCACGGCACGGGTGTGAGGGTGTCGTAGATCTCGAGGCGTCCACGCGCCGACCATCCTCCCTCACGTCCATCGAGCACCGCCAGACGAGTACCGTCTGGGGACCAGCTGGCAGACAGCTTGTTGGTTCCGCGCGTTCCTCTCGTGAGTTGACGCAGGGCACGGCTCATGACGTCCACCGCCCACACTTCCGAGTGCCCGCTGCGTGTCGAGACGAACACCACGTGCTTGTCGTCAGGGCTCCAGAAGGGGCGTGAGTCTGTGTAGTGTTCGGCGGCCGTGAGAGGCACGGGAGAACCTCCGGGACGGACTGTGAAGAGCCCGGAGACCGGATAGGCGTTGCGGGGGCGTCCCTGGTACACAACCCAATCGTCTGAGGGTCTTACGGAGAGGGAGTACTTGTAGACGCTAGGATCGGCCGTGACGGCCCGCATGGACGAACCTTCGCCGGGTCTGACGCGCCAGATCTCGGGAATGTTGGGAGGCTCGAATGTTCCACGGCAGAAGTAGATCCATCCGGTGCCTCCCCACGCTGGGTCGAAGTCCACCCGGCCACTGGTCTGTGTCCCCACAATCCCCTGGGGTAGGCCGACCGTTCGCACGCGGTAGTCGATCCCGCCAGCCGTCAGGGTAGGTGTGTGCGTGAAGGCGATGGACTCTCCGTCGCTACGCCAGATGGCATCC
>VBJV01000049.1 GCA_005879785.1 Chloroflexota bacterium | reverse complement strand
TTCGACGACGGTGTCCATGGTACGACTGTTCAGTATGTTTGTCAACGCAGTACTCCGACGTAGACCGCATGCGGTGCGTGACCGGGCTCACCGGGAGGGCGAACAAATGTACTGTACCCGGTGACGCCCGTCTTGGCAAGCGGCAGGTCGCCGTACGAGCCGCATAGATCTCACGGCTCCTCGCCTGCTGCGATCCGCTCGGCCGCAACACGGCACAGCCGCAGCGCCGAGTGCACGGCGGTACTGCGGTTCGCCTCCCGCCCGGCGTCTCGCTCGAGGCGTTCGCTCTCCACACCGGCGGCCGACGCCACCGCGATGAACACGAGGCCCGCCGGCTTGCCTTCCCCGCCCGGGTCCGGGCCCGCCACGCCCGTGATGCCCACACCGAGGTCTGCGTCGTAGCGCCGTCGCGCCCCGGCAGCCATCGCCTCTGCGACAGGGGCGCTGACCGCGCCGTGCGTGGCCAGCAGGTGACGCGACACACCGAGGTGGTCAGCCTTGACGTCGTCGGCATACGCGATCACGCCGCCACGAATGTAGGCCGACGCGCCGGGCACCGCAGTGAGCGCAGCGCCAAGCAGCCCACCGGTACATGACTCTGCCATCGCCACTGTGAGGTGCGAACGACGCAGCATTTCGCCGAGTGCGCGCGCCTCCGGGAACGCATCGACCAGCTGCACTGTCATCCCGTCGCTCACACGACGAAGCGCCGGTAGCGCCACAGGTAATCGAGCCCGCTGGCCACGGTGGCCGCCACGGCGATGATCACAAACGCCAGCGCCGCCGGGCGCAGCACCGGATACGGCTGCTCGAGGATCAGCAGCCCGATCATGAGGTTCTGCGTCACCGTTTTCGACTTGCCCCAGGGCGTCGACCCCACCACGACACCCTGCCCGGCGGCGACGAAGCGGACGCCGGTGATGACGAACTCGCGCGCAAAGATCACCACCACCACCCAGAACGGCACCACGTTCTCACCGACCAGGATCGCCAGCACGGTGATCACCAGAATCTTGTCGGCGAGCGGGTCGAGGAACTTGCCCAGCTCGCTCACCAGGTTGCGGCTGCGCGCGATGCGCCCGTCGAGGCTGTCGGTGGCTGCCGCCGACGCGTACATCGCGACGCTCACCTGGTCGTGCAGCGCCCAGGTCGCGGTCAGCGTGTAGCCGATCAAGGGCACCATCAGGAGGCGGAGCAGCGTGAGCTGGTTGGGCAGCGTCAGATGGCGGATCACCGGTAGTTGGTGAACTGCAGCGGCACGTCCAGGTCGAGCTCCTTGAGTTGCTTGATCACGGCCTGCAGCTCGTCCTTGTCCCTGGCGACCACGCGCAGCTGGTCACCCTGGGTGCGCACCTGCACCTTGGGGTGCGCCGCGCGTACGCGCTTGGTCAGGTCGCGGGCCAGCTCCTCGGCGATGCCGCGGCGCAGCTTCAGCATCTGACGCACGTTCCCCTTGGCCGCAGGCTCCGGCTTCTGCGCATCGAGCACCTTCACGTCGATGCCGCGCCGGTGCACCTTGCTCTGCAGCACGTCGATGATCGCGCGCAGCTGCGAGTCGGTCGCGCTCAGCAGCGTGATCGATGCGGCGTCGAGCGTGATCTCCACGGGCACACCCTTGAAGTCGTAGCGCGTGGTGATCTCGCGGCGCGCCTGGTCGACGGCGTTGACCAGCTCCTGGCGGTCGAAGTCGCTGACCACGTCGAAGGAGTGCTCCTGAGCCATGGGGTGATTGAGGATACCGCCGCCCCCAAGGCGCACGGCCCCTATGCTGTGACCGCCATGCTCTCCGAGGGCTACCGGTCGCTGCCGCGCGCCGCCGATGAGCGCACCACGCTGGAGTCGTTTCTCGAGTGGCAGCGCGACACACTGGCGCGCAAGTGCGACGGCCTCACCGCCGAGCAGCTGCGCACCCGCAGCGCGCCGCCCTCGCCGCTGTCGCTGCTCGGGTTGCTGCGCCACATGGCGGACGACGAGCGCGGGTGGTTCCGCCGCACACTGGGCGGCCAGGACCTCCCTTCCCTCTACTCGACGGATGCCGATCCTGACGGCGACTTCGACAACGTCGACGGCGCGGATGCCGCCGAGGGCTTGACCACATGGCGCGCGGAGTGCGAGCAGTCACGCGGGGTCATCGCCGGGCACGCGCTCGACGACATCGTGCACCAGAAGACCGGCAGCGCCGTCTCGATGCGCTGGATCATGACCCACATGATCGAGGAGTACTCGAGGCACAACGGGCACGCCGACCTGCTGCGCGAGCGGATCGACGGCGCTACCGGCTACTGAGCGGTCCGGACCCTATTCCTCGCCGAGCTCCTCGAGCAGCTCGTCCACCTGGAAGACGTCCATGAGGACCTCGCGCGACTTGCTGCCCTCGAACGGTCCCACCACGCGCTGCTCGGCCAGCTGATCGACGAGTCGCGCCGCGCGCGTGTAGCCGATGCTCAGCTTGCGCTGCAGCAGCGACGCCGCCGCGCGTCCCTCGGCGGCGACGGTGTGGGCCGCCTTGGCGAAGAGCGGGTCGCGCTTGCCCGCGTCGCGTGCCCAGGACACGGTCGCCTCCACGGTGAAGATCTCCTCCTGGTACTCGGGCTTGCCCTGCGCCTTCCAGTGGCCGATGAGCGACTCCAGCTCGCGATCGCTCACGAACGCGCCCTGCAGGCGGCGAGGCTTGCCCTCGTCGATGGGCAGGTAGAGCATGTCGCCGCGGCCGAGCAGCTTCTCCGCGCCCATCTCGTCGAGGATGACCCGCGAATCGACGCCGCTCGACACGGCGAACGCCACGCGACTGGGGATGTTTGCCTTGATCAGGCCGGTGATGATGTCGGCCGACGGGCGCTGGGTGGCCACGATGAGGTGCAGCCCGACGGCGCGGGCCAGCTGCGCGATGCGCGCGATGAGGTCCTCGATCTCCCCCGCCGCGACCATCATCAGGTCCGCCAGCTCGTCGATGACGATGACGATGTACGGCAGCGGCGCCAATCCGAGGCCGTCGGCGCGCTCGTTGAACACGATGATGTTGCGCGCGCCGTGCGAGGCGAAGAGCTTGTAGCGCTCCTCCATCTCCTTCACGGCCCAGCGCAGCGACGACACCGCCGACTCCGGCTCGACCACCACGGGCACGAGCAGGTGCGGCAGGTCGGCGAAGTTGGACAGCTCCACGCGCTTGGGATCGACCAGGATGAGCTTCATCTGCGCCGGCGTCGCCTGGAGCAGGAAGCCGCCGAGCACGGCGTTGATGCACACCGACTTGCCGCTCCCCGTGGCGCCGGCGATGAGCAGGTGCGGCATGCGAGTGAGGTCGCCGATGACCGGCCGTCCGCTGACGTCGGCGCCGAGCGCGACGCTGAGCCGGTTGGCCGGGTCAGCGAACGCCGATGATTCGACAATCTCCTTCAGCCCGACCAGCTGTGCCGCCTTGTTGGGCACCTCAACGCCGATCGCGGACTTGCCGGGGATCAGCGTCTGGATGCGGATCGGCGCAGCCACTGCCAGGGCCAGGTCGTTCTGATAGCCGACGATGCGCCGCACCGGCACGCCGACCGCAGGTTGCAGCTCGTACTGCGTCACCGTCGGCCCGCTGTTGGCGCCGACGATGCGCGTCTCGATGCCGAACGACTTCAGCGTCGTGACCAGCAGCTCTCCGGTGGTGCGCACCTCGGCGGCCAGCCGCTCGCGCTTGCCGGTGATGGTGTCGAGCAGATCGATGCCGGGGAGCACCCAGACCTTCTCCGGCTCGTCGCTCAGCTCCGCGGCATGGGCGGCGGCGAGCTCGGGGACGGGACCGAGCGGCGGGGGCGACGGGGCAGCTTGCGGCATTCCCTCGAACTCCCTGGAGAACGGGGCACGAGGAGGCTCGGCAACCTCGGGAGGCTCGGGTTCGACCGCCACGGCGGGCGCCGCCGCCGGGAAGTAGACGTCGGGCGGGGGCGGCGTGCCGGCCACCTCGGAGAAGGGCAGCGCCACCGGAACACCGGTGAGCTCGGCCACCGGCCCGGCGGTGAGGTCGCCTCGCGGCTTGCCGCTCCGCTTGCGTTCATCGAACTGTGCGGGCGGCCGTTCCGGTGCCGGCGGATGGTCCTCCGAACCGCGCAGGGCGCCCAGCCAGCGACCGGCGGCCCGCAGAATCGGGCCGGTGCGGACGTCGGTCGCCAGCACCAGCGCGAAGCAGGCGATCGCGACCAGCGCCGCGGCCGAGCCGGCGGCACCCAGCCAGCGGGCGATGCCCGGCCCCAACCAGCGCCCGATCGCGCCGGCCGTGCCGGGCGCGGCCGAACCGGCCAGACCGAGGATGGCCAGCACCGCCACGGTGCTGCCGGTGGCGGCGCGCGTGCCCGCCCGCCACTCCGGGCTCAGACAGAGCCGCAGCCCGGTGAACACGAGGGCGGCGACGGCCAGCCAGGCGCCGAAGCCGAGCACGGAGAAGAGCGCGTCGTGCAGCGGCCCTGCGGCCGCCCCGGCGCCCGGGACGAGCAGGATCGCGCCCAGGATGAGGCCGGCCCCGATGGCGGCCACGCCGCCCAGCTCGCGTCGCTGTGCCGGGCTCAGCAGCGGCGAGCGCGCCGGACGGGCACGGCGAGCGCCCCTCCTGCGGGGGTTTCGCGCCGGGCGCCTGGCCGGGCTTCGGGTGGGACGCCTGGGGGATGCAGTTCGGGCCATGTTTGCGGATATCTCTGAGACGTTTGCGGGGACGATGGCGATCGGCCCGGCCGGATCGAGCCGATGCTAACAGCAATCGCGCGTCGACTCGTACCATCCACTCGCTGTGAGCCAGAACCTCGCTCAGCTCGCCGAGGACGCCTTCGCTCGCCTCGGTGACCACGAGGCGCTCGTGTTCGAGGGCAGGACGTGGCGGTCGGCGGAGCTGCGCGATCGTGCCGGCCGCACCGCCGCAGGCTTCGCCGCGCTGGGGGTCCTGCCCGGCGATCGCGTCGTCGTGCTCATGGCCAACTGCCCGGAGGTGCTGATCGCGTACGGCGCGCTCTGGCGCGCGGGTGCCGTGATCACGCCGGTCGTGTTCCTCGTCTCCGGCGACGAGCTCGCGCACATCCTCAGCGACTCCGGCGCAACCACCGTCGTGACCACCGCGGAGCTGCTGGGCACGGTGATGCGCGTCACCGACCGTGCACCGGATCTGCGCCACATCCTGGTTGCCGGCGGTGACGGCGACGCTGGCTTGGGCATCACCGCCGCAGGCGCCGGCGTCACGGTCACCTCATTCAGCGACCTCGATGCCGGCGCAGCGAGCGGCATCGTGCCGCGCAGCGACGACGACCTCGCCGCGCTCCTGTACACAGGTGGGACCACGGGGCGCGCCAAGGGCGTGGCGTTGACGCACCACCAGCTCGCCGGCGCGGGCCGCGGCCTGTGGGAGGCGGCGCACGTGCCCGGTGTCACGCGCACGCTCACGCCGCTGCCGCTGTCGCACGCGTACGGCCTCATCGTCAGCATCGCGGGGCTGTACGCCGATGAACCTGGCCTCGCCATCGTGCAGCGCTGGTTCAATCCATCGGACTGGATCGGCCTGTGTGAGGAGCACCGCGTGCAGCGCTCGGCGCTGGTGCCGGCGATGATCCAGATGCTGCTCGCCGAACGCCTCGAGGATGCCGACCTCAGCTCACTGCGCCTGCTCGGCAGCGGCGCGGCGCCGCTGCCGCTCGACGTGCTGCAGGAGTTCGAGCGTCGCGTCCCTGGGTGCGAGATCCACGAGGGATACGGCTGCACCGAGAGCAGCGCTGTGGTGACCGCCAGCCGCCCCGGACGCCGCCGCCTCGGCAGTGTCGGCACGCCGGTCTCCGGCTACACGGTGCACATCCTCGACGACGAGCACCGCCCGCTCGCCGCCGGCGAAGATGGCGAGATCTGCGTGCGTGGCCTGGGTGTGATGTCCGGGTACTGGCACGACCCCGAGGCCTCAGCGGCGGCGCTGCGCGACGGCTGGCTGCACACCGGTGACATCGGCCATCTCGACGCCGACGGATACCTCTACGTCGTGGACCGCAAGAAGGACCTCATCCTGCGCGGCGGGTTCAACGTCTTCCCTCGCGACGTCGAGGACGTGCTGCTCACCCACCCCGACGTGACCGGCGCCGGCGTGGTCGGCCGTCCTGACCCGCGGCTCGGCGAGGAGGTGGTGGCGTTCGTCACACTGCGGCCCGGCGCGGCCGCCGTTTCCGCCGACCTTGTCACGTACGCGCGGGAGCACCTGGCTGCCAACAAGTACCCGCGGGAGATCCGCATCGTTGACGGGCTTCCCCTGACCAGCGTCGGCAAGCTCGACCGCAAGCGGCTGCGCACACTGGTGCAATGAACAGGGAGATGAAAAAAGGCCGGCGACGCTGACGCGCCGCCGGCCGACGAGGGTCGATCGTTACTGCGTTGCTGCGATCAGGTCCGGCAGCAGGTTGGCCACGTTGGGCGTGCCCAGTCCGGTGACCGCATCCCACCCGGTCGTGGCCGGGTAGCCGGGAATGTCGGGATTGGCCTGGTTGTTGCCCGTGGTCACGTCGTAGAAGTCGGCCGCGTACTTGGCGGGATCGTTGGCGATGGCGTAGAGCGCCGGGTTGATGAAGCCCAGGTCACGCCCGGCCATCTGGTCGGCCAGGGCGATCAGGCCGGCCCACTGCGGCGATCCGGAGCTGGTGCCACCGACCACATACCAGCCGATGCTGCACGGGTCGGCCCCGCCGCAGCCGGTGCCGTCGGCGCGGCTGCCGCGGCTCTCGGCCATGTACACGAGCACGCCGGTCCGCGAGCTCGCCTGGTACCCGATGTCGGGCACGCCGCGCATGTTCGAGTTCGGTCCGGGCGCGCCCACCGACGAGCCGATGTAGGAGCTGCCCGGCGGCAGCGTGTCCTGATACGACGGGCGCGGGAAGACGATGCTGTAGCCGCCGCCTGCGGCGATCCAGCCGACCTCGCGCACGCCGGGGTTGCTCTGGCACTGCACCGGCGGTGACGCGCTGTCCACCGACGTCCCGGTGGTGGCGTCCGTGCACAGGTAGGTGCCACCGACGCCGGTCACCAGCGGATCCGAGGCCGGCCATTCGACGCTGGGATACGAGATCACGGCGGGCTTCTTGACCGGTTCCTTGAAGTTGTTGGAGGTACCGCCGTCGCCGCTCGAGCCGAACATGGTGACGTTGTTCGCCTGCGCCGCGATGAACGCGTGGCGCAGGTTCTGCAGCGCTGCGAAACCGTTGTGGAAGGCACCCTCACCCGAGGCGAAGCTCTGCGAGATCACGTCGGCCAGGTGGTTGTCGATCACGTACTGCTCGGCGTTCATGAACTGGCTGAAACCCTGCACGCCCAGCGTCTCGGCCGTCGGCGTGGTCACCAGCAGGATGTTGGCCTGCGGCGCCGTCGCATGCGCCCACTCGATGTCCAGCGAGACCTCGAGCGCCCACAGGTTGTGTGCCTCCAGGCCCGTGCCGTTGCTCGGCGGCGGCGGTACGGGGGCCGGTGAGCCCTGCACGCTGAGGACCTTGAACCACGGCATTCCCGGGGTGCACGTGACGCCCGGTTCACCGCAGAGATGCTGCAGCCCGAACGCGTTGTTGAAGACGTTGAGGTCGCCGGCGGCCGTCGACGACCCGAAGGAGTCGACCAGGGCGATGGTCTTGCCCCGTCCGTCGATGCCGTTCGCGTGCAACCCTGCGTAGTTGTACGACGCGGCGATCGCCGCCGGGTCGAAGCACCGCCGGCCGAACGCGTTGCACGCGGCCTGCGTCGGAGGGGTCGCGTCGGCGCTGACGAACTGCCAGTCGCTGACCGCGGGAAGAATGACCGCGCCGCCCGAATGGCTCGTGCTGCGCGCCGCCACGCCCGCCCGGGCGCCGCTCCCCGTCACCGCGAATCCGGCGCTCACCGAGATGAGCGCAAAGAAAAATGCCAGCCGTCTGCCCATGCCAAACACCTCGCTCTGATTGGATAAATTCCTGGCCGGCCCGACTATATCGTTTTCGGCCTCCCTCACCGTGGCGATCAGATCTCGGTCACCAGGGGCAGGATCAGCGGCCGGCGCCGGGTGCGCCGGTAGAGAAACCGAGACAGGCCCTCGTGGATCGCGCTCTGCCACACCGTCCAGTCGGCGTCGGGGGCGACCCTGGACAGTAGCTGCATGGTGTGCTCGCGAGCCTCCTCGAAGAGGCTGCCCGAATCGCCTTCGATGAACCCCCGCGAGACCAGGTCCGGGCCCGCCACCACCGCGCCGGTGGAGCGCTCCACGGTGAGCACGACGATGATCACGCCGTCCTGGGCCAGCTGCTGACGGTCGCGGAAGACCACGTCGTCGGCTTCCTCGATGCTCAGGCCGTCGACGTAGACGTAGCCGGCGCTGACCCGCTCGCCGGTGCGGCGGATGCCGTCCGCATCGATCTCCACGACAGTGCCGTTGTCCACGGGCATCACCCGGTCGGCGGCAACCCCCACCGACCGTGCCAGCTCGGCGTGCAGCGACAGGTGCCGGTACTCGCCGTGCACGGGCACGAAGTACCGCGGCCGGGTCAGCGTGAGGAGCAGCTTCAACTCTTCGCGTGACGCATGACCGGACGCGTGCACGCGATGGCGCGACGAGTTGAAGACTCGCGCGCCACGGCGGTAGAGGTTGTTGATGGTGCGATGCACGGCCTCCTCGTTGCCGGGGATGGGGTTGGCGCTGATGACCACGGTGTCACCCTCGTGCAGCTGCACCATGGGATGCTCGCCGGCTGCTATGCGCACCAGCGCGGAGAGCGGCTCGCCCTGCGCGCCGGTGCACAGGATGGCGAGCTCTGCATCAGGCACGCCCTCATGCTCCTTCGGCGTGACGTACAGAGACTCTGGCGCGCGCAGGTAGCCGAGCTCCTCGGCGACGCGCATGTTCTTGAGCATGGAGCGGCCGACGATGAAGCAGCGCCGGCCGCACGCCTGCGCGGCGTTCACCGCCTGCTGCAGGCGCGAGATGTTGGAGGCGAAGGTGGCCATGAGGATTCGTCCCGGCGCGCCGGCGAAGAGCGGCGCCAGCCCCTCGCCCACCGTGCGCTCACTCGGCGTGGTGCCCTCCTGCTCCACGTTGGTGCTGTCGCTGAGCAGCAGCAGCACGCCCTCGTCGCCGATGCGCGCCAGCCTGGCCAGGTCGGGCGGCTCGCCCTGCACCGGCGTGGAGTCGATCTTGAAGTCGCCGCTGTGCACGATCACGCCGGCGGGGGTGCGCACCACCAGCGCGCACGCGTCGGGTATGGAATGCGTGGCATGCACCCACTCCACGTCGAAGCATCCCAGAGTGCGCGTGTCGCCAGGGCGGACGGTGTGCAGCTCGGTCGTCTCGATCAGCCGGTGCTCGCGCAACTTGTTGCGCAGGAAGCCGAGCGTCAGCGCCGTGCCGTACACCGGCACTTGCAGCCGCGGCAGCACGTAGGGCAGCCCGCCGATGTGGTCCTCGTGGCCGTGGGTGAGCACGATGCCCCGCACCTGCGCCGCCCGCTCCAGCAACCAGCTGATGTCCGGGATCACCAGGTCGACGCCGAGCATCTCCTGCTCCGGGAACATCAGGCCCGAGTCGATGATCACGATGTCGTCACCGCAGCTGAGCGCCATCATGTTGCGGCCGATCTCGCCGAGGCCGCCGAGCGGGATCAGCCGCAGCCGGTCGGGCGCCGTCCCGTCGCTGGTCACACCGTCACGGCGCTACTCGAAGAGGGCCAGTTGATCTGTTGACGCGGCATCATCCGCTGCCGCGCCGATCGGCACGGCGGCCGCGCGTCGGGAGCGCTCAGCCTCAGCGTCGGCGAGGTACTCGCGCACGCGGCGCATGTCAGCCTCGAGCGTGTCCATCAACGTGGCGTTGTACAGCGCCGCCGCGGGGTGGTACAGGGGCACGTAGACGCGCTCTCCGCGGCGCACCCGGCCGCCGGCGCCGGGCAGCAGGCGGCTGAGAGCATGGCGGCCGAGCACCAGGATGACGTCAGGCTGGAGCATGCTCACCTGTTCGTCGAGGAAGTGGCTGCACGCCTCCACCTCCTCGGCTTCCGGGTCACGATTGCCGGGCGGCCGGCACTTGATGATATTGGTGATGTAGATGTCGCGGCGGTCCAGACCCGCCGACTCCAGCAGGCGAGTGAGCAGCTGGCCGGCGGCGCCCACGAATGGCTTGCCCTCGCGGTCCTCGGTCTCGCCTGGCCCCTCACCGACGGCCATGATCCGTGCCGTCACCGGACCGTACCCAGGCACGGCCTGGATGCGCGTCTTGTGGAGCGGGCACGCGGTGCACTCCCGGATGCGTCCGTGAAGCTCGAGCAGCTCCTCGGTGGTGGTGGCAGGCACGCCGCGAGATTCTAATATCTGGCCTTCCCAAACACGCTGGAGGGGTGGCCATGTACGCGAGACGCGCCGTCACCAAAGGACCCACGGACCAGATCGAGGCCGCGGCCCTCCCCAAGGTCAGGGAGTTCCCCGGCTACCGGGGTGGCTACTGGCTGGTCGACCGCGAGACCGGCGAGGGGGTGACCATCGGCTTCTACGACACGAAGGAAAACCTCGACGCCAGCCGAGCCATCGTCACCCAGCTGCGCGACAGCGCGGTGCAATCACTGGGCGGACAGGTGCTGGCTGTCGACGAGTTCGAGGTTACTGCCGATACTGGCCAGAAGGTGCACCGTTCCGCGTCGCACGCGCGGGTGACCGAGTTCTCCGGCAACCCTGCTGACTTCGACCGGTCGGTGCGCATCCTCATCGATTCCGTGATCCCCGCGGCTCGCAGCCTCCCGGGCTTCGTCGGTGGCTTCTGGCTCGGCGATCGCGACACCGGCAAGGGGCTGGCCGTGACGCTGTTCGACAGCGCCGAGAGCATCGCTGCCACGAGCTAGACCGCTGCCGACATCCGCTCGCGTGCGGCTGAGGATGCGCGCACCACCGTCGACTCGGTGCGTGAGTACGAGATCCTGGTTCGCGCCGAGACGCCCGCGGGAGTGCCTGCCGGCTAAGTCTCGCCCTACCTCATGCAGCGGCGACATCCGGCGTTCGGGCCA
>VBJV01000211.1 GCA_005879785.1 Chloroflexota bacterium | reverse complement strand
CGGGGCACTGCTCCTCTAGAGAGTCAATAGGAGCGTCCAGGATCGCGCCTGTCCTATAGAATGTCAATAGGAGCGTCAGGACAGGCGGATCACGAGGCATCTGGCGCCGGTGGCGTCCAGCCAGACGTCGGTCTTCGTACGGGCGAGGCGCAGGACGACAGCCTCGCACGACGGACAACGCAGCACCGCGCCCATCTCGTGCGCGTAGAGATGCAGCGCGCCGACACTGTCCGTCGCGCCGCACTGCATGCAGGTCGCCCTGGCCGCGGTCGCATCACGGGCGAAGACCTCGCTGAGCAACCCCGCGGCGGCGTTGCCGTCCAGTCGCATGGAATCCATGGCTGTCACGCTCTGCATTCTTGGTTCCCCCTTCCTCGCGTCTCCGAGGTCAGTCTATGCGCCGGCGCCGGTCGGGCCGAAGCGTTCCGTTTTCACGAGCGCCGGGTCGTGCCCCAGCTCGACGAACGCCGTCGCGACGCGCTCCACCAGCGGCGTCGGTCCACACACGAAGAGGTGTGGCCGCTCAGCCGGCGGCCAGGCAAACTCCGCCAGCATCATGCGGTCGATGCGGCGGCGAAAGCCGGTCCATCCCGGTGGCGGCTCACGCGTGATCGTATGCGTCACCTCGAGCGCCGGATCGTTCGAGACGAGCATCGCGAGCTCGTCACGGTTGATGATGTGGTCCCATTTGCGCGAGGAGTACAACAGCCGCGCGGGCAGGGCGCGACGCGCGGCAAGATCGGGCAGGGCCGCGGCGCGATGTCTCAGCATCGCCATCAGCGGCACGATGCCGGACCCGCCGGCAACCAGCAGCAGCGGGGCACCGGCGTTCACGTCCCAGACGAAGTATCCGCCGATCGGACCGCGCAGCTCGAACCGATCTCCCACGCGCAGCTCACCACAGAGGTACGATGAGACCTCGCCGTCCTCGAGGTACTCGATGGTCAGCGCGAGATGGGATCCCTCCGGCGGCGACGCGATCGAGTAGCTCCGCTCGGCCTGATAGCCGTCGTCTGCCGTGAGACGTATGTCGACGTGCTGTCCCGCGCGATGGCCGGGCCAGCCCGGGACGTCGAGCACCAGCGTGCGCGTGGTGCTCGTTTCCTGAATGACTTCGGCCACTGTGGCCACGCGCCACGCGACGCGCGGTAGGATCGGCGAGAGAGACGCGCGCGGGGGAGGCGGTGGAGGAGCTGCGGGCTCGATCACGCGTCTCCGCTGTAGCGCTGCTCCCGCCAGGGATCGCCGTAGATGTGGTAGCCCAGCGCTTCCCAGAATCCGGGCAGATCGCGCTCCATGAAGCGCAGCTCGCGCACCCATTTCGCGCTCTTCCAGAAGTACAGATGCGGAACGAGCAGCCGGGCGGGTCCGCCATGTTCGGGGTCGAGGGGCGCCCCTTCATATATGTAGCCGACCATCGCCTTGCCGCCCACGAGGTCCGCGAGCGGTACGTTGGTGAGATAACCGCCGTCGCATGCCGCCATGGTGAACGGCGCGGGCTCGACGCCGCGCTTTGCGGCCTCGGCGAGCAGCGTGTCGATCGAGACGCCCTCCCAGCGGGTGTCGAATTTCGACCACTTCGTCACACAGTGGATGTCCGTCGTCATCGATGTACGCGGGAGCGCCTTGAACTCGTCCCAGCTCCAGCGTGCGGTCTTCGCGTCCACACCGCGGATGGTAAACGTCCATTGGTTGAGCGGCGTGCGCGGTGTAGGTCCCGCCGAAAGGACGGGGAAGTCCTTCGTCTCGTACTGGCCGGGCGGGAGCCGATCGGCACTGCCGCCAGCGGGCCGACGGCCGCGAAAACCACGCGAGATGAGCGCCATGAGAGTCTCCAGTTCGACGCTGATCGCAAACTGCCAAACGCGCCAGTCTGGCCGCCCAACGCGCCCGGAGGATACGTGACGCGAGGTCGACCACGACGGTTATCAAATTACAGGGTCGCCCAACGAGTATCTCATGATGCACCCACGTCTGCTCGCCACGTCGATTGCGGTCGTCATCTGGGGCTGCGGAAGCGCCGAGGCGCAGACGCTGGTGCTGGGCGGCCGCGCCGGACTGACGTCTGCGACGCAATGGCTCAACCAGCCGTATTTCGGCTACCAGCGCGTGCACGGCACGACCGCCGGCGTCGCGGCAACTCTGGAGCTCGGACCGTATTTCGCCGTGCAGGCCGAGGGTCTGTACGTCGAAAAGGGCGCGCGCTATTACACGTCGTACCAGATGCGCATGTCGTACCTCGAGGGCCCCCTGCTCGCACGGCTGTCGTGGCCGATCGCGTCCTCGCGCTACCGACTCTTCGCTCTCGGAGGCATGGCGCCTTCAGTGGAGCTCCGCTGTGCCGGCTATCAGACCGTGAACAACCCGGTCGTGAACTTTTTCGACGCGCCGCCGGGAACGTCGCCGCTGGACTGCGACAGCCAGCGACAGCGACACACCGACCGCAGTCAGGTCATGGGTGGTGGGCTGGCATTCGATCGCGGGCCGAGCCAGGTCACCCTGGAGTTCCGGCGCACGCGCGGCAGCGACATTGCCGGCTACGATTGCTGACAGCTGCGCAATGACGTCACGTCGTTTCTGCTCGGAGTCTCGCGAAAGCTCCGCTAGGCGCGCCGTGACGTGACTCGCGTGCTGGCGGCCGAGGAAGCAAGTTAGGTCAGTTCCTCACAGGGAGTC
>VBJV01000048.1 GCA_005879785.1 Chloroflexota bacterium | reverse complement strand
CGATGTCGCTCGGCGGTAAGTCGATTGCCCTCACCCGCGTCGCTGCAAATCAGTACTCGGCGAAGACGCCGGCCGGCAGCACGGCGGGGCCGGCCGACCTCGTGATTACCAATCCGGATCACAGCACGGCTCTCGACTCGCACGCCTTCACTTATGGAAGTCCCCCGGACGTCGGGCTGCACAACGCCGCGCTCATCAATGGAGGCATGCCGGTCGACTGGTATTACGACGCTGGGCACAAGGCGCTTCGTCGCGCCCGTTGGACCGGGAGTGGCTGGGACATTGTGACCACTGACGGTCCGGGTAGTGGCAGTGGCGCGGGGCAGACGACTGATGACGTCGGTCGCTATATATCCACGGTCATCTGGCAGCGGGTACCCCACGTGTGGTACTACGACCTGACAGCGGGGGCGTTGCGTCACGCGTACACGCGCGAGACGCTTGACGGTACCGGCGGCACTGCTGGTCGGACCACCAACAACACCGGCCTTTTCACATCGGTGGCCGTCTATAACGGGGCGGCGCATGTCTGGTACTACGACGCCACAGCGCATAACCTGCGCCACGCCTGGTGGAACGGGACCGGCTGGAGCTTTGAAATACTCGATGGTGCCGGGAGCGGGAGCAGCGGCGGCCGCACCGCACATGATGTCGGCCAGTTCAGCGCGGCCATCATTTTCAACGGCGCGATGCACGTCTGGTATTACGACGCCACCGCGCACAGTCTGCGGCACGCCGTGGGCGACGGCAGCGCCTGGACGTTCGAGGCTCTCGATGGGACCGGCGCCGGGAGCGGCTCTGGTCAGACTTCAGACAATGTGGGTCAGTACAACTCAGTCACCCTCTACTACGGGGCCCCCCACCTCTGGTACTACGACGCCACTGCACGCAGCCTACGTCATGGCTTCTGGAACGGCACGGGCTGGAGTTTCGAGACCGTGGACGGCGCGGGCGTCACCGGTCGACCTAATGACGACGTGGGTAGGTTCACGTCGGTCACCGTGTACGCCGGCGCTCCGCATGTTTGGTACTACGACGCCACCACCTTCAGCCTGCATCAAGCCTGGCTGATCAACGGCACGTGGTACTACGAGACGCTCGATGGCGGCGGCAGCCCTGGCGGTGGGGGACAGACGGGCGACCATGTCGGCCAGTTCAGCGCCGTCACGCTCTTCAACGGTACGCCGCACGTCTGGTACTACGACGCTAGTGCCCGCAGCCTCCGCTACGGCTGGTGGGGCCTGTCCCAGTGGGAGTTCGAGACGATCGACTCCGGATGAGGCGCAGGTTCGCCGGAATGCTCTCAGGGTAGCGGTCGTGGCCGCCGACGACGTCGACGCAGACGACGCGTCTGGGCGTCACGAAGATCGCGGAGAGCCAGGCGCGCACCTCGGATGACTCGGGTCGCGGTGCTCTGCGATTGAAAGTAGATCGCGCGGAATGTCCCCGGGCCGGTGAACTCATCCGGCGCGTAACCGAACGTGGTCATCTCTGGCAATGCCCGCCATCGGATTCGCTGGCGGTCGACGTCGGATAGCTCCTTTCCACGGTTGAGCGGATTGAAGGTTTCGTTGGGCGCCACGGGCAGCCACTGCACTCCGGTCGGAGTGCCGCCGAGCTGCGACGAGCCTCGGACCGGCAGACGGCGGGCCTCGCTGAAGTCGTAGCGGTCGCTACTCAATCCGAGCTTCGGCAGGAGCGCTGACAGGTAGCCGGCGGGGTCCTCGAACAAGTCCTCAAAGCGCACCAGGACTGCCGACGATGGGTGCTCCTGCAGAAACTGGGTGATCCAGCGGGCTCCATCCCGCCAGATGCGAATCCAGTGATCGATGCTCCCGCCGAAGGTTCGCATCCCCGATACGACTACGGCGCTCGGCTCACGCACCATCAGCACGGCAACCGCTTCGGGGAACAGCTCCGAGAAACGGTCGAGGTTCTCGGGCAGCGGGCTCTTGCTCACCGGCCGGCGCGCGTCGCTCGCCCCGGGTTCCAGATTGTCCACGAAGCTGAGCAGGCCGTCGCCGAGGCTGCGCATAAGCAGTTCGCGCGTGCGCGCATCGTTGAGTGAGTTGCTGGCGACGAGCTCGTCCGCGTACCGCGACAGCTCGTCGCTGAAGTGCAGGATGTGATCTTCCCACGACCCCCACGGTGACGTTTGTGTGAGCGCGGGACGGCAGTCCGGATGCCTGACCAGCAGGTCGTAGAGATAGTGCGTGCCGCAGCGCTGCGAGATCCCGATGATGAAGATGGGAGGGCTTGCCACTGCGGTCCAGCCCGGCAGGGCTAGTAGATGAACCCGAGCACCGACTGGTCGGCAGCGGCCACCGGCCGGTGATCGACGCGGCCCCAACCGCCTGACCCCGCATACCAGTAGTTCATCTCCGAGATGACGAAGCTGCCGTCAGCGTTGACGCTCTCGACGTACCCCACATGTCCGACCCAGCCGATGCGGAACACCACGATTGCCCCGCGCACTGCGACATGACCTTCAGGGCGGATGCGCGCGGCGCTCCACCACCAGTTGATCGCGTTGCCGCCCCAGGTGACATTGCGCCGCGAGGCGACGTACCAGGTGCACTGACCGTATGGAAATGTGTCGCTGCCACGACTGGCAAGAACTGCGGGGACACCACGCGTCGCGACCACGAAGCGCTCGGAGATCAGCGCGCCGACCGGAGCCTGCTGGAGCGGCACCTGCAGGTACGTGTCGTCGGGTAGCTGCGCGTCGGAGCTCAGTGCGTTGTAGTCGAGAACGATGCGCGCGTCCAGTCCGAGCCGCTTCGCAAACGCGGTCGGCGTCTCGCCGCTGCGCACATGCACGAGTGCGCCCTTGCCCGGTGGGATGAGGACCGACGCGCCCGCGGTGGGTTCGGCGTTCGGCCCCAGCGCGTTGGCCCAGCGGATGGCGGAGACATCGCCGCCGTACTGCTTCGCCAGCTGTTCCACGGTCTGGCCGGCGCGAGCAACGGCGGTTTGCGCAGGTCGTGTCACTAGAACAGAGGCGACCGCCGGCCGTTCCACGACTGCACTGACCTGGATCGCGTATCCGTGGGGGGCCGGTGCTGCAAGTGGGGTGAGGATGGCCGCAGGCCTGGTGACCAGGATGGCGAGGGCTGCGGAAACCCCAAGCACCCACATGTGCCTGAGCAGCCGGTGGACTGTGGCCCCGATAGCAAACCCCTGATACGGCGCGCGGCACGCCTAGTGGTTTCCGTGTCCGCCTTGAGGCTGAGACCGGCAGGTCGCGCGGGACCGTATCAAAGCGGAGGGTCCGAAGTCAAAAAATGAGGGCTGCGCAAGGGAAAACGCCTAGCCGGCGTACCCCTGTCACTTGATAGCTTGACTATCAGTAATAGTGAACCTTAGACTTACCGGTCATGAGGAAGTACAAGCCGGTAGAACTCCCCCTGAAAGGCGTCCCACGGCAATTCCAGCAGCAGCATGCCACCTGCCCCAACTGCCAGGACCGGCACGCCGGCGTGATCGGGCGCCTCGGCCTGCGCCTGGTGTTCCGCTGCGAGCAGTGCCGGGTGCGCTTTCACCGCCCCACGGTCAGCGTTCAGCTCCTCTGAGCGCGCGCGTGCCGGAGCGCTCGGCTAGGCCGCGAGCTGGGAGACTTTTCGGCGATGTCGCCACCTCCGGTCCTTGCCTCCGTGTGGCGCGGGCCGATCTGCGAGGCGAGGATCCGCGGCCATGTGGCTGTGGTCGACGCGGGCGGCGACCTGCTGACCGCGCTGGGTGACCCCGGAGTGCTCACCACGCTGCGCAGCACGGTCAAGCCTATCCAGGCGTTGCCCTTCGTCCGCCGCGCGGTCGACGAGCTCGGCGCCGGCTCAGCCGAGATCGCCATCGCGTGCGCATCGCACAACGGCGAGCCCCGCCACGTCGAGGTGGTGCGCCGCCTGCTGGGCACCGCCGGCGTCGACGAGGACGCGCTCGCCTGCGGTCCGCAGCCGCCCATGGATCCCGAGACGGGCCGGCAGCTGAGCCTCGCAGGCCTGCAGCCGCAGCGCGTCCACAACAACTGCTCGGGCAAGCACGCCGCCATGCTGGCCACCTGCGCCGTCGCCGGCTGGCCTCAGCAGGGCTACCAGCATCCCGGCCACCCCTGCCAGCAGGCCGTTGCGGCGGAGTTGGGAGAGGCGCTCGGCATCGATATTGCCCGGGCGCCGCAGGCGGTCGACGGATGCAGCCTGCCCACCTACGGGGCGCCTCTGGCGGCGCTGGCCAGGGCCTTCGCCACCGGGACGTCCGACCCGGCGTTCCGCCGCTGCCAGGATGCGATGGCCAGCCATCCCTTCCTCGTCGCCGGCACGGGGCGATCCGACACCGCCCTACTCGCATCGGCCGGCAGCCGGGTCACGACCAAGGTCGGCGCCGCGGGCGTCTGGGCGGCCGCGGTGCGGCCCGACGGACCCGGGGTCGCCATCAAGCTCGAGGCCGGTGGCGGCGACTCCGTGCCCGCCATCGCCATCGCCGTGCTCATACGCCTCGGCGCCCTGCCGGCCGAGCTGCCGGCAGGGCTGGCGGCCTTCGCCCACCCGGCGCTGCACAACTGGGCGGGTGAGACGGTGGGCGAAACCCGCGTCGAGGAGCCTGAGATCGCCCGGCTATGACCGCCGAACGACGTTCGCACGCTCCCCCTGCCATGCTCTTTGACAGCGGCCGTCGCCGCGCCTATAGTTCGCCGGGGGAAATGTTGATTCTCATGTCAACTTCTGGCTCCGTTGATTCGAACGACGCTTTGGGCGCCGGGTCACCGCCAGGGCAGATCTGCCTGACCCGAGCCACGGGACCTGGTCCTCGTGCCTGACCCAAGCCACGTCGGAAGGCGCTACAGCGCCCCCGGCCAGGTCATCGATGCGGAGCAGGCGCACCGGATGGCGCTGGCCATCGGGGGACCCGATGGCGAGTTCGAGCCCGGCGCCGTCCCGCCCACGTTCGCGGCCGTCTACTGCCTGGCGCCCACGTTCGCGCAGCTCTTCACCGACCCCGATGTGGGGATCAACCTCGCCGGACTCATCCACGGTGAGCAGACCTTCGAGTGGCCCGAGCCGGCGCGTGGTGGCGATGTGGTCGACGCCAGCGCCGAGATCGTCGCTGTCGAGGAGAAGCGCGGCATGACCTTCGTGACCCTGGCCGTCGAAGCGGTGCGTCAGGCGGACCAGGCAGTGGTCTGCCGCGGCCGCTCGATGATGATCGTCCGCGGGGCAGCGGCATGACCGCGCCGGCGCTGCGATCGATCGCCGTCGGCGACGAGGTGACGCCGCTGCAGCGCCGCGTGACACAGGCAGAGATCGACGCCTACGCCGAGGCTTCGGGCGATCACAACCCCATCCACGTCGACGCGGATTTCGCGCGCGCGGTCGGGTTGCCCGGAACCATCGCTCATGGGCTGCTCGAGCTGGGCATCCTCGCCGAGGCGATCTCGCGCTGGGCGGGGGGGAGCGCGAGGCTGGGCAGCCTCGAATGCCGCTTCAGCAAGCCCCTGCAGGCGGGCGACACGATCACGTGCAATGGAAAGGTAATCGCCGTCGACACCGGGGCCGGCGTCGCCACCCTCGAGGTGGAAGCGCAGTCCGATCGCGGCGAGCGAGTTCTGACCAACGGCCGGGCCAGCGTCCGGCTGGCAACCTGAGAGGTACTGCACCATGGCCCTCGACTTCACGCTGACCCAGGAGCAGGAGGAGATCCGGGAGCTGGCGCACGAGTTCGCCGAGAAGGAGATGCGCCCGGTCGCCGACTACTACGACGAGCATGAAGAGACTCCCTGGGAGGTCATGCGCAAGGCGCATGCCCTGGGGCTCGGTCCCGCCTCCGGCATCCCGGAGGACTACGGAGGCGGCGGCGCAGACCTGCTCACGCAGCTGATCCTCCAGGAGGAGCTCTCCTGGGGCGACGCGGGCATCGCGGTGTCCATCTACGCCAGCGGCCTGGCCGGAGCGGGCATCTACGCCATGGGCACCGAGGACCAGAAGCGCAAGTACCTGGGCATGCTCTGCGATCCCAAGGACCTGAAGATCGCGGCCATGGGGCTCACCGAGCCCAACTCGGGATCGGACTCGCTGGCGCTGGAGACCACCGCCACCAAGGTCGACGGTGGCTACGTGCTCAACGGCACCAAGCAGTTCTGCACCAACGGCGGCATCGCCGACATCCAGGTGGCGTTCGTCACGACCGACAAGTCGCTGGGGCCGGCCGGCATCGCCGGATTCGTCATCGAGAAGGCCAATCCGGGGATGCGTCAGGGGCGCAAGGAGCGCAAGCTCGGCGTCCGCGCGTCCCACACCGCGCAGGTGATCTTCGAGGACTGCTTCGTATCTGAGGACGCTCGCCTCGGCTTCGATGCCGAAGGCAAGGCCACCGGCCCCGGCGCGGTGGGGGCGATGATCATGCTCGAGGCGACGCGCCCCCTGGTCGCCGCGGGTGCCATCGGCATCGCCCGCGCGGCCTTCGAGTTCGCGCGGGACTACTCGCTGGAGCGCGTGCAGTTCGGCAAGCCGATCGCCAAGCACGAAGCGATCGCGTTCAAGCTCGCCGACATGGCCACGGAGATCGACGCCGCCCGGCTGCTGACCTGGCGCGCCGGCTGGATGGCGCAGAACGGTGTGGCGTTTGCGCGCGGCGAGGGCTCGATGGCCAAGCTGTTCGCGGGCGACATGGCGATGCGCGTCACCGTCGACGCGGTGCAGGTGCTCGGCGGCTACGGCTACATCAAGGAGTACCCGGTGGAGCGGTTCATGCGCGACGCCAAGATCTATCAGCTCTGGGAAGGCACCGCCGAGATCCAGCGGCTGGTGATCAGCCGCTACATCCTCGGCGAGCGGCGCGCCATGGCTCGGCCCAAGCTCGTACGCAGTGAACCCGCAGAGCCGGAGCGTCGCGCCGCCGCGAGCTGACCAACGCGTTCGCCCGAACCGCGACGATAAGCTCTCAGCTCGGCTGCGCTGGCAACGAGGAGATCACGCATGTTCGATCTGACGGGGAAGGTTGCCGTCGTCACGGGCGGCTCGCGGGGACTGGGGCGCGCTGACTGCCTGGCGCTGGCGCATGCCGGCGCCGACGTCGTGGTGACCGACATCCTCATCGAGTCGGACCCCGCGCTGGAGCAGGCCGCGGAGTCTGCGCAGTCCGCGCTCGCGCAGCTGTTCACGTCGCAGCACGTCGTCTACGCGGAGAAGACGAGCGATGAGATCCGTCAGATGGGACGGCGCTCGGCGGCCATGAAGATGGACGTGACCAACCGCGACCAGGTGCGCGAGGTGTTCGGCCAGATCCGTCAGGAGTTCGGCTCGCTCGACATCCTGATCAACAACGCGGCGACCCTCGACCACGTGGCCCAGATCGAGCACCAGAACGACGACCTCTGGGACCGCGACCTGCGCGTCAACGTCTCCGGCGCGTTCAACTGCACCAAGGCGGCCTGGCCTCACATGCGCGAGAAGGGCTGGGGTCGCATCATCTACATGGCGTCTGTGGCCGGGACGCTGGGTGGGTTCGGCCAGGCGTCGTACGCAGCCACCAAGGCCGCGGTCATCGGACTCGGCAAGTCCATGGCGCTCGAGGGCGCGCGCTTCGGCATCACCGCGAACATCATCGCCCCGGGGATCATCGCCACTGAGGCGTGGAAGATGGGCGACGCCAAGATGAACGATCGCATGGTGCTGCGCACCGCGCTGCGCAGCCCGGGTGAGCCCGACGACATCGCCAGCACTATCGTGTTCCTCTGCTCACCGGAGGCGCGCTACATCACCGGGCAGACCATCACGGTCGCGGGCGGCATCGACCTCTTCGTCTACTGATCCGCGCGTGCAGTTCCGCGCGACCGCCGCCGAGGTGCGCGAGAGCATCGACATCGGCGTGACGCACTGGTCTGGCGCCGTGGGTCCATACATCTGGCACGAGTTCGACGCGGCGCGAACCGGCGCGGAGCTGCATGCTATCGCTGCGGCCGGCCACCACTTCGTGCGCACGCTCCTGCCCTGGGATGCGTTCATGCCCACCGAGCGAGCGGTCGACGACGCCGAGCTGCGCAACTTCGACGTGATGCTCGAGCTCGCGGCGCGCGAGTCGCTGCGGGTGATACCCGTGTTGTTCGCGCAGTCGCTCGGTGACTGCGTCATGCTCCCCGCGTACGCCATCGACGTGAGCCGCAAGAGACCCGGCGTGCGCGTGCTCAGCGATGCCGTGGTGCAGCCCGGTGGCCCACGCGATCAGTACACGGACCCGCTGATGCTCGAGGCGGAGCTGACCTGGCTGGAGACCATGCTCGCGGGGTTCTCGGGGCATGCTGCGATCAGTGCCTGGGACCTGGGGCACGATCCGGCGTCGACCGTGCGTCCCCGGCGGATCGAGCAGTTGCAGCGCTGGGCAACCCTGCTCGCGGAGCGCGTGCACGCGCGCGGGGAGCGCTGCACGCTCACACTCGGGACGTCCGACGTGACCGCGGCGCGGGGCGTCCGTCTCGGCGCGGTGGCCGGGGCGGTGGACCGGCTCGGGCTGGACGCGACGCTCGACGATCGGCTCGTGTTCATCGCGCAGCTCGCGCAGCGCCTGGCCGGCGGCGATGCAGCCGTCGGCGTGCACCTCGCTCCCAACGCGGGCGCCACATCTGCGAGTGTGGGAGCGGCAGCCGAGGACCTCGCGGCTTCCGGCCGTGTGGGTTTGTATGCGGCGGCGTGGAGCGAGTCCGGCCCGCGTCTGGACCTTGTCGCGCCGCTGGAACGGCATCCGGAACTTGGCCGTCGCGGCGTCGTCGATGTCGCGGGCACGCCCACGGCGTTCGGGCGAGCGTGGATCGAACACGCGGCTGTGGATCGCGACCGCACTGCGCCGGCGCCGTGGCCGGCGGCGCTCGATGTCGAGTCGTACTACGCGAACCTGCCCGACAGCTTCGCCGACCTGTACGCGGAGTGGCAGCGCGGAGGAAGCGACCGCCCTGCTATGCTCGGATGACGCAACCTCACACGACAACGTGCCGTGCGAGGTGCTCCCATCGCAGTCCTCACGGGTCCCGACGCTGACGCGGGACGTTCCGGCAAGGTCGTGAACTGAGGCGGGATTCGACCGCTGTCAGCAAGAGCCCTGGAGGACCGCGCTGTGCCTGCTGGCCGAATCAAGAAGATCATCCCCGACCGTGGTTTCGGCTTCGTCCGCGCCGATGATGGCAACGAAGTTTTCTTCCATCGCACGGAGCTGACGACCGTCGATTTCGACACCCTGCAAGAGGGTGAGCCGGTCACCTTCGACATCGTCGACTCCCCGAAGGGACCGCGCGCTCGCAACCTGCAAAAAACCGGCGTCTAAGGGTCGCGCGCGCCCTCAGGTATCTGAGCGCAGTTCGCGCAGCCGCGTAGCAGCTGCATCGACGCGCGGCGCGTTGTAACCGCGCAGGCGGATGACGAGCTCGCCTCGCTCCATCTGCGGGTACGAGCCGGCGGCGACGTCGGGGAACTCGCGCTCCAGCGTGCGCATGGGCTCGTACATCTCCGCCTCCGGCACTGCGCGGTAACGCACCTCCGCGATGGTCACCGGCCGTCCACCGCTGAAGTACCGGGGCATCAACTCCTCCTCGACGATGGCGCTGAACTCGCGGGGGATGCCCGGCAGCACGAACACCCAGCGGTCGTCGCCCACATCGATCGCCAGCGGCGGCGCCATGCCGCGCCGGTTGGGCAGCACGGTCGCGCCGGCGGGGATCATCGCGCAGCGCCGGTTCGCGTCCGAGACCTCATCCCGCTCGATCCAGCCGGCCTCGAACATGCGATGGGTCAGCAGCGCGATGTGCTCGAATGCCTCGCTGCTCAGCTCCAGGGTGCGGTCGAGCGCTTCCGCCACCGCTGCGAAGGTGCGGTCGTCCGGGGTCGGCCCGATACCGCCGCACACGGCTACGCGTCGCACTTCCGGCTCCCCCGCAGCTCGCCGTATCGCCGCGACGATGGCATCGAGGTCGTCGCTGACAACCTCGATCCGGCGTACGGGACGTCCAGCGGCGAACGCCAGGCGCGCGAGGAGATGCGAATTGGTGTCGAGCGTGTGGCCGCTGAGGATCTCGTCGCCGACCGCGATGATGACCGTGCCGGCGGCGACGATATTGCCCATTCGCTGAGCATAGGCGGGCTCGTGCCCCAGGCCGTCCTGGGTACAATCCAGCCGCCCGATGGTGGCGGCCGGGAACGGGGAGCCACCACATCGTTTGTCACGGAGCACTGAGCACGCACATGCCTGAACTCGATCACGCCGTCCTCTTCGGGGTCGGCGCCGCCGGCCTGCTGGCCCTGGCCTGGGCCGCGGCCTTGATCGTCTGGGTGTTGCGCCAACCGCAGGGCAACGATCAGATGCGCGAGATCGCTCGCTCGATCATCTCAGTGATCGGCGCCTGGATCTTCGCCTTCCTCACGCTCACTCTGGGCTGGAAGACGGGCGTGCTGTTCCTCATCGGCGCGGTGCTGAGCGGTGCGGCGGGATACGTGGGCATGAACATCTCTGTGCGCGCCAACGTGCGCACCGCTGAGGCGGCGCGCGGGGGCGTGAACCCGGCACTCCGCCTGGCCTTCCGTGGCGGCGCCGTGACGGGCCTCTTCGTGGTCGGATTCGGCCTCATCGGCGTGAGCGTCGCCTACGGCCTCTTCGTTCAGAACTTCGAAACCGACTTCAGCGTGCTCGCCGGTTTCGCGTTCGGCGCTTCGCTGATCTCGGTGTTCGCCCGTCTCGGTGGCGGCATCTACACGAAGGCTGCCGACGTGGGGGCGGACCTGGTGGGCAAGCTCGAGGCCGGAATTCCCGAGGACGATCCGCGCAACCCGGCGGTCATCGCGGACAACGTCGGCGACAATGTCGGCGACTGCGCCGGCATGGCCGCCGATCTCTTCGAAACGTACGGAGTGACCGCGGTGGCCACGATGCTGCTCGGCGGACTGCTGTACGGCGGCAAGTTCATCTTCATCGTCTACCCGCTCATCCTCGGCGGCATCAGCATCATCGCCTCGATCATCGGCACGCTGTTCGTACGCATGGGCCGGGGCGGCTGGATCATGGGCGCGCTGTATCGCGGCCTGATCGTCTCAGCCGTCGTCGCTCTCGGCGGGTTCATCGCGGTGACGCTGGTGCTCGACAACGGCGGGTACTTCGCCGGTTTCGACTACCCGGTGATCAATCTCTTCTGGTGTGCCGTCATCGGCATCGTCATCACGGTGCTCATCGTCGCCGTCACCGAGTTCTTCACCGGCTCGCAGTTCTGGCCCGTGCGGACCATCGCCAAGGCGTCGGTCACGGGCCACGCCACCAACATCATCGCCGGCCTGGCCATCGGCATGGAGGGCACCGCCATCCCGGTGCTCATCATCGGCATCGGCATCCTCGCCTCAGCTGCGCTCGCCGGGCTGTACGGCATCGGCATCGCGGCGATGGCGCTGCTCAGCATGACCGGCATCGTGGTGGCCATCGATTCGTACGGTCCGATCACCGACAACGCCGGCGGCATCGCCGAGATGGCCAAGCTCCCCGAATCGGTGCGCGCGGTGACCGACCCGCTCGACGCGGTGGGCAACACCACCAAGGCGGTGACCAAGGGATACGCGATCGGCTCGGCGGGGCTCGCCGCGCTCGTGCTCTTCGCCAGTTATACCGACATCCTTGTCAGAAACAAATCAGGCGGCGCGGGCTTCTTCGATCTCACCCAGCCGCCCGTCATCGTCGGCCTGTTCATCGGGGGGATCATGCCGTTCCTCTTCGGCTCGCTCTCGATGCTGGCGGTCGGCCGCGCCGCGGGCGGCGTGGTGGAAGAGGTGCGCCGGCAGTTCCGCGAGATCCCGGGGATCATGGAGGGCACGGCGAAACCGCTCTACGGGCAGTGTGTCGCGCTGGTCACCGCGGCGGCTCAGCGCGAGATGATCCTCCCCGGTGTGCTGCCGGTGGTGGCGCCGTTGGCCGTTGGCTTCATTCTCGGCCCGCAGGCGCTTGGCGCCATGCTCCTGGGAACCATCGTGGTCGGGCTCTTCGTGGCGCTGCAGATGACCACCGGCGGTGGCGCCTGGGACAACGCCAAGAAGTACATCGAGGAGGGCCACTACGGTGGCAAGGGCACCGAGGCGCACGCAGCCGCGGTCACCGGCGACACAGTCGGCGATCCGTGCAAGGACACTGCCGGTCCGGCGATCAACCCCATGATCAAGGTGATGAACATCATCGCCATCCTCGCCGCGCCGACGGTTGCGCTCCACCACGTCTTCTACTGACGCGGTTCGGGTGCTCGGGGTGGAGTTGCTGTGAGGCGTGCCACCCAGTCGATGTCGCACCACCGCGATGTCCAGGGCGGCGCTGCGCGAGCCGCGGTGTTCGGCGTCAGTGACGGGCTGCTCACCAACGTCTCGCTGATTCTCGGTGTCGCCGGCGCCGGTCCGGCACAGGGTGTCGTTCGCCTCGCCGGACTCGCGGGTCTCGTGGCCGGTGCGGTTTCCATGGCCGCGGGCGAATACGTCTCGATGTCCGCGCAGTCGGAGCTCCTGCAACATGAGCTCGAGGTCGAGCGCCGCGAGATCGAGCGTCACCCCGAGGTGGAGACGCGCGAGCTGGTCGCCGCGTTCCAGCGGCGCGGCGTGGAGCAGGACGACGCTGAGCGGCTCGCCGCCACGATCATGCGCGACCCACAGGTCGCCCTCGAGGTGCACGCCGCCGAGGAGCTCGGCGTGCATCCGGGCAGGACCGGCTCACCGTGGCAGGCCGCCTTCTCCTCCCTGGTCAGCTTTGCCATCGGCGCGCTGATTCCGCTGCTGCCCTGGTTCTTCACGAGCGGCACGACGGCTGTGGCCACGTCGATCGTGCTCGGCGCCGTGAGCGCCAGCGCCATCGGCTGGACGGTCGCGGTGTTCACCGGCCGCTCCAGGCTGCGCTCCGCGCTCCGCCAGCTGGGCATCGCCGTGGTGGCCGCCGGCGTGACCTACGGAGTTGGCACCGCGGTGGGAGTGCACACAGGCCTCTGATCGACAGGTACCCTCGCGGGGTTCCGTCCACATGGAGGGTCAGCCGTGTCCGGGCCGTGTTCCTGGTCGCCTTCCTCGTCGACCCGGTTCCGCCGGGAGCGGGAACCGCGGGCTCCGCCGTGATCAATCATGCGTCGGACTTCTCGGCGGCCGATCGCACGGCGGCGTTCTTCTTCGGCCTCAGCGGGGCCGGTCTGCTCGTGCTCGTCGCCGGCCTGCGTCAGTGGCTTGCCGACATCTCCACCGCGCCGGGCTGGTGGGGGACGGCGATGCTCTCCGGAGCCATCCTGGCGTCGGCGATGCTGGCCTCGACGTCCGTCCTCTGGTTCACCCTCGCCTCCAACGCACAACTCGACGCCGGCGTGGCGTCGGCGCTCGGCGATGCGGCGAACTACGGCTTCGTCTTCGCCGGCTTCGGCGTGCTGGTGCTGGTCGGCTCAGCCTCGGCGATCATGCTGTCCATGTACGGGCCGCTCGTGTACCTGGGCAGGTTCGGCTTCGTGGTCACGTTGCTGCAGGTCCCCTACCTGCTCACCGCCTTCTTCACCTCGGGTCCGATGCAGGCCGGCAGCGTCGTCACCATCATCGGCTTTCTCGCCACCGGTGTTTGGGTCAGTTCAGTCAGTATCACGCTGCTCATGTTCGCGAGGCTGATGGCGGCTGCGTCCGCACCCGCGCCGTCGGCGGCGCGATGACCGTGCCGAACGGAGAGGCCGAGCGCGGTGGACGAGTACCAGCTGGAGATTCAGAGCGTGCAGCAGGCGCTCGCGCGTCTGCGTAGCCAGGAGGCCGCCGCCGATCTCATCGACGAGTACGAGGCCGAGCTGCGCAACCTGAAGGCGCTGTACCGGGCGACGGTGGAGACCTTCAGCGCCGGCGAGGACGACCGGCGGATGCGCGATGCCCTGACGCTGCTCGGCTTCGGCGGCTGGACGCTCGCCAACGTCTACGCGTTCGTCTACGACCTGTCGGTGGACATCGAGCCGGACGGGCGGGAGCTCGCCGCCGTCGTTGACGACACCGACTTCGCGGGCTCGCTGCTGGAGGCGCTCGACGAGGACCGCTGAGGCAGCTTCTTGCCCGGGTTGAGGATGCCCAGCGGGTCGTACGCGGCCTTGATGCGCCACATCAACTCGACGCCCGCCGGGCCGAGCTGGCGTTCCACGTACGCAAGCTTGGCCTGGCCCACGCCGTGCTCTCCGCTGAGCGAGCCACCCATGCCCAGCACGGTCTCGAAGAGGTCGCCCGCGGCCTTGTCCGCCCTGGCCCGCTGCCCGGGGACCCGGGGGTCGATCAGGAAGGTGGCGTGCAGGTTGCCGTCGCCCAGGTGACCGAAGTTCACCACGGGCAGGCCGTGGTGGTGGCCGAGGTCGGTGGTGAAGCCGACCAGCTCGGCCATGCGGTCGCGCGGGACCACGACGTCCTCGTTGACCTTGCCGATCATCACCTTGGCGACGGCCGCGCTCACCGCCTTCCGGGCCGCCCAGAGCCGGGCGGCATCGGCGGCGTCGGCCGCCCGCTCGGTGCTCGACGCGCCCGCGGCCGTGGCCGCGGTCATCACCGTGTCGGCGCCGCCGGCGACGGCCTGCGAATCACCCTCCACCTCGACGATGAGCAGGGCCTCACCGTCGGCGCCAAGGGTCGTCCCGCCGGCGCGGCGCACCGCGTCGAGCGCGCCCGCGTCCAGGAACTCGAGTGCTGCCGGGACGATGCCGCTGCCGGCGATCTCGGCGACGGCGCCAGCCGCGCTGTCGATCGAGGTGAACGTAGCCGCCAGCGTGGCCCGCGCGGCCGGGGCGGGCAGGAGGCGCACGCTGACCTCGGTGATCACGGCCAGCGTGCCCTCCGACGCACTGAGCAGGGCGAGCAGGGGATCGTCGCCGGCGTCGCCACCCTCACCGACCCGGACCACGCGGCCGTCGGCCAGCACCGCGGTGGCGCCGACCACGAAGTCGGCGGTGGTGCCGTAGCGGAGCGCGTGCGGGCCGGCCGCGTTGCAGGCGACGTTGCCGCCGATGGTGCTGGTGGTCGCGGACCCGGGGTCGGGCGGGTAGAACAGGCCCGCCTGGGCGGCGCGGCGGTGGATGGCCGCCGTGACCACGCCGGCCTCGGCGCGAAGGCGGAGCGCATCGGCCTCGATACCGAGGATGCGGTTCATCCGGGCCACGCTGAGAACCACCCCTCCCTGCCACGGCGCGGCGCCGGCGGCGTACCCGGTGCCAGCTCCGCGGGGCACCACCGGCACGCGGTAGTGCGCGCATACCTCCACAACCCCGGCCACCTCCTCGGTCGAGGCGGGGAACACGACGGCGTCAGGCAGATGCCGCTCGCCCGAAGCGCCCCAGGCATCGTATGCGTAGGCGGCGAGATCGGCCGCGCGCGTGTACACGTGCGGGACGTCCACCTGGCGCTCGAGATCGCGGATCACGCGGCTGTCGAGCATGGAAGGGGCATTCTAGCCGGGTCGGTATACTCGATTCGAGATGAGTGACCAGGACGTGCTTGATGCACTGCAACGCGCACTCGAAACGGTGATCGACCCGGAGTTGCACCGTCCGATGTTGCAGCTGGGCATGTTGCGTGACATCAGCGTCGACGGTGATGCCGTCTCGCTGCGCGTGGTGCTGACGACGCCGGCCTGTCCGTTGAAAGACCGCATTCAGAGCGACCTCGAAGCGGCAGTCGTGGGAACGGTGCCGGGTATCGCCAGGATCGCCGTGGTGTGGGATGCCGACGTCAGCTCGACTCGTGGTCTGCCAGGCCGCCAGGAGATTGCCGGTGTGCGCAACGCGGTCGCCATCAGCGCCGGCAAAGGCGGCGTCGGCAAGACCACGCTTGCAGTGAATGTCGCCATCGCGCTGCGTCTCGCGGGCGCACGCGTTGGATTGCTCGACGCCGACGTGTACGGGCCGAACGTCCCGATCATGCTCGGGCTCACCGGGGCGCCGAGCGCGGGCCCTAACAACCGCATGCAGCCGATGGAAAAGCACTCGCTGCGTGTGATGTCGTTCGGCACCATCCTCAAACCCGGTCAGCCGGTTATCTGGCGCGGCCCGATGCTCGCCAAGGCGCTGCGCGAGTTCCTGTACGAAGTCGAATGGGGCGAGCTCGACTACCTGGTCATCGATCTGCCGCCGGGGACGGGCGACGTGCAGCTCAGCCTGGCGCAGAGCATGCCCATGACCGGCGCGGTGATCTGCACGACACCGCAGGACGTGTCGCTCGCCGATGTCAGCCGCGGTATCGAGATGTTCCACAAGCTCAACGTCCCGGTGCTCGGCGTCGTCGAGAACATGAGCGGATTCATCTGCCCGCACTGCAACGAGCGCACCGACATCTTCGGTGCGGGCGGCGGGCGTGCCCTCGCGCAGCGATACGATCTGCCCTTCCTGGGCGCCATCCCCCTCGACCCGCGCATCCGCGGCCTGGAGGACGAAGGCCGGCCGCTCATGGCCGACGCGCCAGACAGCGCTCTCGGTCACGTGTTTCGCGAGGTGGCGTCGCATATCGCAGCCGAGGTGAGCAAGGAGAACTTCTCGGCCACCGCAGGCCCCGCGATGCCCGCGAGGCCGCGCGTCCCACCAGCAGCCTGAGCAGCGCGCGGGTCAACGTGGCGCAGCGCCGTCGCTCGCCGCTGGTCGCGGTGTGCGGTGCCTCAGAGGCCAGCGAGACGGAGGCGCGCGAGGCTGAGGAGGTCGGCCGGCTGCTCGCCGGCCACGGCGCCATCGTGGTCTGCGGCGGCATGGGCGGCGTCATGGCGGCGGTTGCTCGCGGGGCTGCGTCGGCAGGCGGCCTCAGCATCGGGCTGCTGCCCGGCGGCGGCGTCAGTGCGGCTGCACCCGACGTGACCATCGCGCTTGCCACGGGGATGGGCGAGATGCGCAATGCACTGATCGCGCGCTGCTGCGCGGCGATGGTGGCGATCGGCGGCGGCTACGGAACGCTGAGCGAGGTGGGCTTTGCGCTGCGCCTGGGGCGGCCAGTCGTCGCGCTGCACTCGTGGGAGGTGCGCAGGCCCGGCGCGCGCCGCGCCGATCCGGCGATCGCCCGGGCCGACACCGCAGCGGCCGCGGTCGACTGGGTCATGAGCAAGGTGACGGCCGGCTGACGTCAGTCACGCGCGCAGCGCCTTCTGCGCCGCCGTGCGTATGGCAGCGACGGCAGAGGCGTCGTCGGTGAAGATGCGGACCACCTGGTTGTACTGCGGGAGGCGTTTGGCCAGCTCCGCGGCGCGAGCCGGCTCCGCCGCCTGGCGCGCGGGATCGTAGATGCGCACCAGGCCGTCGTCGGTCATCGGGTTCTGCGGCGCGACGCGCGTCGTGGCCACGTCGACCTCGATGGTCGCGGAACGCTGCGCCGCCGGCAGCAGCATGCGCACGTCCTGCTGGATGCTCGCGGTCTCCTGACCGCGGTGCAACACGCTCTCGTACACCAGGTGCCAGGGAAGGTCACGGCCGAGGATGCGCTCCCACGCCAGGGCGAGCGTGTGCCGCTTGCCGCCTTCATCGCGTCGCCACCGCTGCACCGCCTCCAGCACCGACCAATCGGTGAGCGCCTGGTACTCGTCGAGGTGGTCCAGCGGGTTGCCGGGCAGCAGCTCGGCGACCGTTTCCGCGAACACCTCGCGCAATGAGAGGTCGAACCGGCGCACCGTGCGGTGGTGGTACACCTGCAAGTACATGTAAAGCCGCGACGCGAGGAACATCTCCAGCGCACCGGTTGCATGCGCGTGCAGCGCGATCGTGTCGCCGGCGACGAAGGTGTAGTGGATCAGCCGCTGCACCTCGACGGGGCCGAGGCTGATGCCGCACATGTACGCATCGCGCGGCACGTAGTCGAGGTTGTCGACCGTGGCAGGGCCGCAGAGGATGGGCTTCAGCGCGCGCAGCCATGCGGGCGGCACGTAGCCTTCGATGTCCGCGTCGGCCATCACCCACGCCACCCACATGGGATCGACGTGCTCGCCAGGCGCGAACGGCTCACCCGGGCTGGAGCCGAGCGCCGCGATGATGCCGGCGAGCTGATGGGTGACGAGGTGACGCCCGATCACCTCGTGGTCGAGATCCCATTGGGCGAGCACCTCGCGGTCGAAGAAGTGGCCGAAGGGGCCGTGCCCGACGTCGTGCAGCAGGCCGGCGAGACGCAGCGTCTCCTCGACCAGCGCGGGTGATGGCACGTCCGCGAAAGCGCTGCGCAGCGACGCGTCGACGCGTCGCGCGAACAGGCTGGCCAGGTGCATGGCGCCGAGCAGGTGCGTGAAGCGCGAGTGCTCTGCGCTTGGAAACACCCACCAGGCCGACTGCAGCTGATGGATGCGGCGCAGACGCTGCAGCCACGGCGTGTCCAGCAGCTCGCGCTCGCTGGACTCGCCCGGCCGATCCTTGGTGATCTCTATGTAACCGTAGAGCGGATCGGCGATGAGGTTGACCAGGTTGAACCGCGCCGCCGCGTCGGAGGGACTACTCGTCCTCACCCTCGTCGTCGTCGCCCTCGTCATCGTCATCGTCAACGTCGTCGTCGCCGCCGTTGAGCGTCACCGGCGTCCAGCTGTGCACGTCGCTCATCGAGCCTCTCCTTGACTGGCCATCTGCTCGGCCTCGGGCAGGCAGTTATACGACATCGCCCGGCATCATGGGGCCATGGCCGCCACCGTCCTCGAACTGGCTCGAACGGCAGACCGCATCGCGGCCACGACGTCCAAACGCGAGAAGGTGCGCCTGCTCGCCGAGTTCCTCGCGCGGCTCGAGGGCGACGAGCTCGTGCTGGCGACGCGGTACTTCACCGGCGGGGTCTTCCCGGTGGGTGATCCGCGCACCCTCAGTGTCGGCGGCGCCGCGTTCGGCGAGCTGGTGCGGGCGCAGGGCATCGACGATGCCGAGCTGAGTCGCATCTGGCGGAGCCACGGCGACTCCGGCGACTGGTTTCGCGAGGTGCTGGTGCGTGCCGGGCACTCCGGCGGCTCGGCGCTCGGCGTTGCAGAGCTCGACGCGTCGTTCAAGGCGCTGTCCGGCGCCGGCGGCGCGAAGGCGCGCACGTCGCTGCTGCGCGCGCTCATCGACCGCGTGGGGCCGGACGAGGCGCGCTTCATCGCCAAGCTGATCAATGGCGAGATGCGCATCGGTCTGCGCGAGGGACTGGTCGAAGAGGCCATCGTGGTCGCGTTCGAGGCGGAACCGGCGCAGGTGAGCCGGGCGATGATGCTGCTCGGCGACCTCGGCGAGGTGGCGGCGCTGGCGGCGAAGCGCACGCTGCACGAGGCCGCGCCGCGATGGTTCGTGCCGCTGCGGCCGATGCTCGCCACACCCGTTGCCGACGCGGCGGAGGCGATCGCCCGCCTCGGCGACGAGGTGTGGGTTGAAGACAAGTATGACGGCATCAGGTGTCAGCTCCACCGCCGTGGCGGCCGCGTCGCCCTGTTCAGCCGGGACCTCAAGGACGTGACCGCGCAGTTCCCGGAGGTCACGCTGGGCGCAGCCTTGCTCGCTCGCGACGTGATCCTGGACGGCGAGGTGCTCGCCTTCCGAGACGGGCTGGTCATGCCGTTCCGCTCGCTGCAGACGCGGCTTGGACGCGTCGCACCGGATGCGTCGGTCATGGAGGCGGTGCCGGTCATATACGTCGCCTGGGACCTTCTCGTGGAGGAGGAGACGGTGCTGCTCGATGCCCCGCTGCGCGAGCGGCGCGCCCGTCTTGAGGCGCTCGGCGCCACCGACCGCATCGCGCTCGCGCACCTCGAATCGGTGCGTGGCGCCGCCGAGGTGGACCGCCGCTTCGCGGACGCGCGTGCCCGCCTCAACGAAGGGCTGCTCCTCAAGCAACCGGGCTCGCCGTACACCCCTGGCCGCCGGGGCATGAACTGGCTCAAGCTGAAGCGACCCATGGACACGCTCGACGTCGTGGTGATCGGCGCCGAGTGGGGGCATGGCAAACGCCGTGGCGTGCTCAGTGACGTGACCTTCGGCGTGCGCGTCGACGGTACGGACGAGCACGTCGCCGTGGGCAAGGCGTACAGCGGGCTGACCGACGCGGAGATCGCCGACATGACGAAACTCCTGCTCGACATCACCATCACCGACCGTGGCCACTATCGCACCGTGCGCCCGGAGATCGTGCTCGAGGTCGCCTTCGACGCTGTACAGCCGTCGTCGCGGCATCGCTCCGGCTATGCGCTCCGCTTCCCACGCATCGCGCACTGGCGGCACGAGAAGCCGGTCAGCGAGATCGACACGCTGTCGCGCGTGCGTCAGCTTGCCGAGGCACGCGACGTCGCGCACGAGCAGCGCATCGATGTGGCTGCGGACTGACCCCTTTGGCTGAGCGCTAGCGCGTGCCGAGGAAGGCACCGAAAAGGTCAGGCGTGTCCATCTCGGGGTTGCCGACCTTGGCGAAGACGGGGAACTGCGCGCGCAGCGCGGCGTACTGTGCGACCAGCGCGGGGTCGCCGTAGGCCTCGATGGGATCCCATGGATGCAGGTAGCGCACCTCGGCGATGCCGGCCTGGAGCATCTCCTTCAGGCAGCCGAAGCACAGTTGGGTAGTGCTGGTCATGGCGGCGCCCAGTGTCTGCTGCCCGAAGCGCGCTGCGGTGAGCAGCGCGTTCTGCTCCGCGTGCACGCATATGCAGACGTCGTACGCACCGCCGCGCAGGCGGTCATCGTCGCGGCGCGAGCAGCGGTGACAGCCGCCCTCCGAGCAGTTGGGCATACCGAAAGGAGTGCCGTTGTAGCCGGTGCTGAGCACGCGTCCCTCGCGGGTGATCACGGCGCCGACGCGCCGTCCCAGGCAGTCGGCGCGAGTGCGCGCCGCGAGCGCGATCAGCAGGAAGTACTGGCTCTTGTCGGGCCGCGGTGGCAGCGGCGCTTCCGCTTTGCGATCGCTCATGCGCTCACTATGGTGGCGGAGAGAGCGAGCGCGGTGCGTTGCGAGCCAGGCGGGTAGAGTCGAGCGAGCGGGCGGGTAGCTCAGCCGGTTAGAGCAGGGGGCTCATAACCCCACGGTCCCAGGTTCGAATCCTGGCCCGCCCACCAAATCGTGGTAATCGAACTGCGCTGTTCTTGCTCGAGTACGACCGCGGGACGGAGAGTGGCGAGGAAGACGCTCGCCAATTTACAGGCTCGTACTTGCTATAGTCGTCGCCGTATTGCTGCGTGGTCCCGCCTAGTGGGGTCGAGACAGAACAGGCGGGCGATTTGGGTGATGGCCTGAGCGGGGTCGAGCCAATGGGTGAGCGGGTGGCGGGGTTGCAAGTTCTGGGCGATTGCCGACAGCGGCTTACGTCGAGTGTGTCCTCAGATCCTCGACGCAGGAAGGCCGACTAGGGGCGGGACCATGACTGACACCCTGATCGGGCCGGAGTCGTCAGCCGAACATCGTCGGGCGCGGGCGGTTAGGAGGCCTTTTGAACCAATCAGCCATGTCGGGAATGACGGTACGACTCGCCCGCGGCGACATGGGAAATTCCTGGCCATCGGCGACGACAAGTTCCATGTCCGCGGCGTCACCTACGGTGCCTTCCGTCCCAATGCTGACGGCTGTGAGTACCACGACCTAGACCTGGTCGATCGTGACTTCCGACAGATTGCCGCGAGCGGCTTCAACACGGTTCGGGTTCCGCACACGATGCCGCCGCGTTCTCTTCTTGATGTGGCCGAGCGTCACGGCCTGCACGTCATGGTCGGGCTGTCGGCTGAGCAGTACGTCGGGTATCTGACCGATTCTCGGCGGGCTCCAGACGTTGAAAGACTGGTCCGGGCCAAGGTTCGCGCAATCGCGGG
>VBJV01000047.1 GCA_005879785.1 Chloroflexota bacterium | reverse complement strand
TGACACCTTATCAGGCGATCCCGCCCGGTCGGCAGCGGCACCGAGGCCTGCCTGATGCCGGCCTCCGAATGCGAAGTGGTCATCAGCGTCCACAACCGGACGTACGAGGCCCCAGCTTGAAAACCGCAAGTGCCGCCCAGCACTCGCGGGTTCGATCCCCCTCCCGGCGCAAAGGTTCGCGATCTCCGACCAGCGGCTGAATCCCTAATCTCGTACTAAGTCGGCGCTTGTCGTAGGAGACATCTGCCAGTCATGGCAGCCCGTATGCGACAACCGTATTGCTATTTGATCCCACGAAAAGCATGCCGTCCACCACCGCCGGTGACGATTGGAGAATACCGAAGCCGCCTGGCGCTGCAGTCCACAGGGGTCGGAATCCGCCCGGTGTCCAAGCCGCTACCAGACTCCCTTCTGTCGTATACAGGACATTATTGGCGAAGGCTGGCGAGCCATTTGCGCCACTACCACTGATGAAGGAAATGTTCTGGCCGGTGGCTGCGTCGAACCAAGCCAACGTGCTGCTCTCCTCGACATACAGCACACCGCCACTGATCGTGGGGATACTCGATACCTGATCGCGCGACGGCGCGACCCACAGCACCGCGCCGTTGGCCGCGTTGAACGCGATCAACTGCGTGCTTGGGCCGGTGCCCACGTACACGACGCCGCCACTCACCAAGGGACCGATGCCCGCAGTCTCGCCGTTGGTACCGGAGGTCGCAAACGACCAGACCAAGGATCCACTCGTCGCATTGAAAGCCTCGACGTGTAGGGTGAACGCGCAGCACCAATTGACGCCGGACTCGATGATTACTAGCCCTTTGTTTACCGCTGGGGTCGTGAAGGGACCTGAATCGGGGGCCTGCACCGACCAAACCACCGCTCCTGTCTTGGCGTTCAGGGCGTAAAGAGTTGTACCGGCCGCTTGGTACACGATGCCGCCAACCACGGCTGGACTCGTGACGATGCCGGGCGTTAGCCTGCGACTCCAGACCGTCGTCCCATCAGTACTGCGAAAGGCGTGGAGAACTCCGTCGCCGGAGCAAACAAACACCATTCCGCCTGCTATGGCCGCCGAGGCACTGATCGAACCGCCCGTCACGACTCGCCACTTGATCGTCCCAGTGTGTGCATCCAGGGCGTCAAACCGCTTATCCGTCGATCCGATGTACACCGTACCATTTGCCACCGCTGGAGATGAGGCGACTGAATCGAGAGAGCCGCCTTGGAGGGGACCTAGCCGTGTCGACCATTTTCGTCGCAGCGTCGACACGTTTGTCCGTGACAGCGTGGTCTCACTGTTGTTCGACCCAGTCCTTGCCGAATTGAAGTGAAACGACCTCCAAGCGCCTGAAGTCGGCACCGCGCTTTGCTTCTGATAAGCGTGTGCCCGACTGGGAGTAAAGTCGACGAATCCGGCTAGTCCGAGAGTCAAGGCAATCGCGAGAGCAGTGCCTCGCTGTTTGGTAGTCGAATTGGTCATGCCCAAGGAGCCTCTTTGCACCTCTTCCTGACTGGGTATCTGGCCTGAACAGGAGCGATCGTTCGTCATCCGCACAATAGCCGTGGACTCCGCTCGCGTCAATGGGACAGAAGTGTCGTCGCCACTCAGGCGTCAGCGCGTTACGGGCGACAGCCCCGGGGAAACAGCAGGGCCGTCGTCGCTAGCTTGTATGCCAGCTCGTCTCTTCTTGGCGCGGCAATCGCCGTGGCAGAGCTGGAGTGGTCTTCGTCAGCTCGACGCGCACAGAGGCATCGGATTCAAGCCCTTCTCCGAGGTCACCGCGCAACGCCTCAGGATGTTGACCTCTGAGCCCCCCAAGCAATCCTCACAGCATCACGCTGCATAGTTGACGTGACATGACTGTAGCGATCAAGCGTGACCTGGATGCTGCTGTGCCCGAGCATCTCGCTTGCTATCTTGGGGTGAATCCCTCGACTCAACATTCGCGTGGCCGCCGTGTGTCGAAGATCATGGAAGCGAACGCGTGATAGCCCAGCCTTCACGAGGATGCGGTCAAGAGCGCGGTTCAGACCGGCGGCTGGCAAGTAGTCGCCCGGGTGGTTGCTCTTATCGCAGAACACGAGCCCACGGTCCAACCAGTTCGTTTGCAGCATCAAGCGCAGCTCGGTCTGCCCCTTGCGGTGCTCGCGGAGCACTGCGAGCGCGGGAGGTGCAAGAGAGACGCGTCGGCCCTTTCCGGTCTTCGGCGTCACGATGAGGCGGTCCTCTCTCCGCTGACCACTCAGCGAACCGATGACCTCGAGCTCGCCCCGCTGGAAGTCCACGTTGTCCCACTTGAGTGCCAGTAGCTCCCCCTGACGCAATCCTGCGGTGATCGCCACCACGAAGAGCGCTTCCAATGGCTCGCCTCGCACTGCTTCGATGAAACGCTCGGGCTCGTCCCCGGTAAGCACGTGCATCTCACTCTTCACGAAACCCGGACCGTCGACCAGGTCGGCAACGTTGCGTGGAACAGCTCCTTCGCGGTAAGCGAGCCCGAGCGCTCGGTGCAGGACGGCGTGGATGTGATGCACCGTCGAGCGACTCAGTCCACCGGCCAGCTTCCTTGCGTACAGCTCCCGCAGATCCTGCGGCGTCACACGCGCAAGTGGCTTACGTGCCAGCTCCGTGCCCGCGAGGTGTGTACGAACGTACTGACGGTAGTAGCCGATCGTCCGCGGTTTCAGATTAGTCGTCGGCAGCGTGTCGAGCCACCGCTGCAGGAATCCGGCCAGTGTCAGCCGAGCATCGACCGGCAGTCGCCCGTCTTCAACTGACCGCTGCGCCTCGCGTAGCCGCCGGCGGACCTCTTCCTTCGTGCGCCCGTAGAAGTAGCGGAAGGCGCCGTCGGGCAGCTTGATTCTCGCCACCCACCGCCCGTCGCCCCTCTGGAAGACGGCACCGTCTCCTGGATCCCGCCGTCCCTTGCTACGGCGTGGCGAGAGACCCGCGCTGCCCCTGGTAGTACCCTGCACGAGTCGGTCCTCACCCGCAAGACGGCCGATCAGGTGTTGGCGCCGCGACCGTTCCGATCCGCGATCTTAGCACGAGGGTGTCAGCTGGGGTGTCAGCGGGCACCCTGGCGGCGAAGTGGGCGGGACAAAACCCTTATACTGCAAGCCTCTTGCCGACGTAGCTCAGTGGTAGAGCAGCGGTTTCGTAAACCGCTGGCCGGGAGTTCGAATCTCCCCGTCGGCTCCACATTGGTGTATTGATCCGGCTGATCCCTGACAAACGGGGTTCGGCTGATCCTTTACAGAGTTTCGGGTGATGCTTTACAGCGACTTCGGCTGAGGCTTGACACTCCCTCACATGAGGGAACTAAGCGTGGCGGAACAGCGGTACAAGGCAGTCCAGGCGGTAATCGCCGAACCTGGGAAACGGCATGGCCGCGCAAGGACGTCGAAGCCATCGCCGCCCTCTATTCGCCCAACGCGCGCTATCGCGCGCTGGCATTCCGCGATGCGGACGAGGGAATCGCGGGTGTCCGCGACTATCTGCGGCGGAACTTCGATGTTGAAACCGAGATCGAGTGCTGGTTCGGCGACCCGATCATCGACGGAGACCGCGCTGCGATCGAGTGGTGGGGCACGTGGATCGAGGAGGGTCGGCGGCTAACCCTGGCCGGAGCGACCGTGCTGCGCTTCGATGGACGCGGCGACGTCGTCGACCATCGCGACTATTGGAACGAGACGCCGAACCGCGTGGAGCCGTACGACTCATATTGATGGCGCTGGCTTTCCAGCCCCCCGCCGATAGTCACCGCGCCGTCACCAATCGACGCGCAGTTACGGTCGATCATGGCATCGCCCTCTCATGAGCTCCGCCACCATGTCATCACAGCGCGCCCCAGATCGTGACAGTCTGCGCCGCCGCGCGCTTCCCTTCCTGCTGGTCAGCCTCCTCGGCCTGATCGTGGCGTTCATCCCCAGCGGTGGGGAGCGCGTCTGGCTGGTGCTCGGCATCGCCGTCGCTGATCTCTGCGCGGTCGCCGCCCTGGCCCTCTTCCTGTCGGCACGCAGGCATTCACGCCTGGGAGCAGCCTCGGTGATCGGCATGTCGCTGGGAGGCATCGCGCTGCTCCTCCTCGGTGACGGCCATCCCGCCTGGGACCTGGTACCGCTGGTGCTGCTGCCGGTGGTCTGGTGCGCGCTGTACCGCGATTACGGCGAGGTCACGGTCACCATCGGTGGCGCCGTCGGGGTCATCGTCCTCGCCGGCGCTCTGGACGACGCCAACCCGCTGTTGATCGTCCGCACCAGCGCGCTGTGGACGGGCGTCATGGTCGTGACCACGCTCGGCATGGCCGCCGATGAACTGCATGGCGCGGTCGACGTCGACAGCGTGATCAACGTCGCCGTCACCGCGGCCGCGAACCTGATCGGCAGCCGCAGCGACGGCACGCGACGGGCGCATCTCGCGTATGCCATCGGCGACACCATCCGCGTGCTCGCGGAGTATGCGGACGACGGCGAGCCGACCTTCGGCACCGAGCCGATGAACATTGCGGACCCTATCGCCTTCGAGAGCCTCACCGGGTCATCAAAGGCAGCCAGCATCTCCATCTCCGACCTCCCCGACTCGCGCATTCGCGAGGTGCTGGCGATGGAGAACGTGCACTTCCTCGCCTGGATGCCGCTGCGCCTCGACGAAGAGGGCCGCACGCTGCTCATGGTGCCGTCGCAGGATCGGCCCTTCACACCCGGCCAGCTGGAGCGCCTGGGCACGCTGGGCTCGATCGTTCAGCTCGCCTTGCGTAACGCGCTCGCACGCGAGCAGCTCGAGCAGATGGCGGCCACCGACACACTCACTGGCTTGACCAACCGCAAGGAGTGGCTCAAGCGCCTCGCCACGATTCCCAGAGGCACGCGCTATTCGGTGCTCAGCGTCGACGTCGATCAGCTGCGGGAGGTCAACGCGTCACGCGGACACGAAGCGGGTGACCGCGTCCTCAAGAGCGTCGGGGCAGCGCTCACCAAGACGGTGCGGCGCCAGGACATCGTGGCCCGTACCGGCGGCGACGAGTTCGCCACGCTGCTGCTGGGCAGCCGCGCGATCGACGCAGCCAGGGTCGCGGAACGCGTGATCAAGAACCTGCAAACGACCGCCGACGGCCTCGTTCCGCGTATCAGCATCGGTGTCGCGTCCGGCGAGGCGGACACGGATCCGCTCCCGGTCGCCGCAGCGGCTGACGCAGCCATGAGCGTCACCAAGCAGGCCGGCGGCGGCGCCGTGCACGCGACCGTCCCCGAGGAAGAGCGCAGCCCGCTTCCCGTCACGAGCGGCTGATGCGGCCGTCAGTGTCCGGTGCGTACACCACGGTGGCAAAGCTGCCTACAGGCTTGAATCCCATCCGTTCGTAGAGGCGCAAGGCCGGCACGTTGAACTCGTTCACGTACAGCGTGCACCGCGGCACGGTCTCGAGCAGCTGAGCGCACACCGCCGTCAGGCCGGCTCGCGCGACGCCGCGGCCTCTGTGCGGCGGGGCTGTGTACACGCCCTGGATCTGCACGACCTCGGGGGTCCATGCAGACAGCTCGGTCTTGAAGATCACTTCTCCGGATTCCATCCACACCCAGCTCCAGGCGCGTTCGACGAACGCGGCCATGCGGTTCTGCCAACCTTCGATGTCGCCTTCGTAGGGATCGACGCCGACCTCCTCCACGTGCATCGCCATCGCCGCTTCGGCGAGCGCTGCGACGTCAGCGTCGCTCGATCGGCGCACGTCAGCGCCATGTGCACCATCGACGAGCCCGCCGCGATCCAGCGCGAGCACCGGTTGCGGATCGCGAATGTGAAGCGCCAGCAGTTCGTGAGCCAGCGCCTGGTGCATCGCCAGCACCTGCTCGCGCGGGCCGACCACATGCCGTGGCCGGATCCCGTGCACCAGCGTGCGCGCCACCGGCGCCACCAGGGTCAGATCAGGAATACAGGGCACCGCGAGTGCTCCGCCCTGGCACACGCCGCGCAGATGCGCACCCTGAAACACGCCCCACCAATCGGCCGGCTCGATCTCGAGCAGCAGCTGGCTGCGCAGGTACACGTTGAGCGTGGGGTCGCGGTCCAGGAGCGGCCCCAGCTGCCGCCGGTCATCGGGGCGGAGCCGGCGCACGGCTGGCGGCCGGATCACGGCGACGGGGTTGCGACGGTCAGGAAGCGCTGATCGTGGCGGTGAAGACCTCCTCGCCCACCTGGTCCCCGGTGTCCGGGTCGATCGCACAGTCGAGCCGTGCGTCCGTCCATACCGGGTGAATGCTGCCACCATGGGCGGCAATGCCCTCGTAGTCACCGTACTGATCGTGCGCCTGCGCGCATGGATTGGCCGCGCTCTCGTCGCTCATGGCCGTGGTGACACGGATGTCCGGCGCGAAGCTTGCGGCACCGTCTGAGGAGCTGGTCGCGAACACGTCGGTCTTGACGTTGTCGGGATCATTGCGTGTGTCGTACCAGCTCAGGTCGACGCCTCCGGTCACGGCGTCCGCGGCGAGCCAGTTGTAGAACTGATCGTGCACGACGCCCGCCGGATCGTCGTTCACCCGCTGGGGCGCGCTCCAGGTGGCACCGCGATCGCCCGAGCGGGACAGGAGGATGTCCATGCCATTGCTCGCCGTCTGATCCGCCCACGAGCAGTACAGGGTGCCGCGGAACGGCCCGCTGCTGCGGTCGGCGTCGCAGGAGGGGTACACGAGGACGCCGCGAGTCGCTTCGGCCGGAGCGGCGAAGTCGAACGGGATCACCGTCGGTGCGATGACCACCGGCTTCCCAAAGGTGGTACCGCCGTCGAACGAGCCGTTGACGACGATCTGGCTGCTCTGCGCGTCGTGCCAGGCCATGTAGACCTCGCCGTTGGGTCCGACGAACGGATCGGCACCGATCACGGCGCTCGGTCCTCCGTGAACCCTGCTCACGGCGATCGGCGCGCTGAAGGTCTCGCCGCCGTCGGTCGAGCGCGAGAAGAGCAACGCATTGTTCGCGGACGATTTTCCGTTGAAGAGCGACGCGTTGTCCCAACCGACGTAGACGCTGTCGCGGTGAGGACTCGCGGGGTTTGTGTCCACCGCGATCATCGGCTTGTCGTTGAACTTGCCGCTGCCGCTGTTGAAGTTGAAGTACGTGACCTGCGGCCAGGTGGCGCCGCCGTCGACCGACTTCGCCACTGCCATTTCTGTGCCCTGGATCGATGCGAAGAAGCGGTTGAAGAACACCACGATGTACACGTAATAGACGTTGCCCTGGGTGTCGAACGCGACCCCCGGGTCAGACCCGAAGTCGACACCGTTGGTGGACGACGCCGGCGGTAGCGGCAGGTCGACGCCACCAAACGTGGCGCCACCGTCCCTCGAGAAGTAGCCGCGCATCGGCAGGCGATCGATCTCGTTCGACCCGGCGACGATGAAGTTGGGATGCACCGGGTCGATGGCGATCGAGGTCTCGCTCTGCGGGCCGTCCTCGTTGCTGACGTCGACGTTGGCGCCGACGCTCAGCGCCGGCGTGGTCGCGACCGGGCTCTGCGTCGGGTTCTCGGTGAGCAGGTGCTGGTACTTGGCCCACCACGTCGGGTGGCTCGGGCTGGAGGACTGCGCTGCGGAGGTACCGGCCGGCAGCATCGCTGCGACGGCGGCGACCGTGAGTGCGCAGAGAGCCGTCAGGGAGCGCCGGCGGGGAGCGGTGCGCCGGGTCATGGCAGATCCTCCTGGAGAGCCCGCCCCTCTATGGACGCATCGATTGTGGAACTGGCGCGGATCGCGCCGCAACCGCGCCGGTCAGGCGTGGCGGCTGAGCTTCCGGGCTTTACCCGCCGGTGCCTCCGTGACCGCTTTCATTTACTTCGCCGCGACGTCATCTGCGTTTCGTGACACATCCACCACAAGCTCCGAACGCGTCGTATGGAGAATCAAACGCTGATCGAGCCGAGATGACTCCGTTGCATAGGGGGCACGCTGTCGCCGACCCCTTCCGGCCGGAAGGGCTGGGGCAACGCCTCGCGCCGTTCGTCGCCGCCGGCAGCCTGGCCGCGCTGCTCGTGTTCGGCACCGACGTCACCCGCCTGGGCCTGCCGAGCACGCTGACGCTGGCGGTCTCGCTGCTCCTCACAGCGAGCGTCTACCACCCGATATGGGACCGGCTGCCCAGAGCAACGGAGGCGGTTCCCCTCGCCGGTGCCACGGTTGCCGTGCTCTCCGGCAGCTCAGCAGTCACCGGCGTGAGGCAGGGCGTGATCCTGGCTGTTCTCGCCGCCGCGCTCCTGGGCGGATTCTTCCTCCCCTGGCACAAGCTGCCCCGGCTGGCCCAGGCGCTCCCGCCCTGGGCCGCCATCGGCGTCCTGTTCGTTGCCCACCTCGTGGGCGGCGCCACGTCGGTCGCGGTCTTCCCGTTCATCCTGCTGGTCATCCTCTGGCTGGCCCTGTACCACTCGGTCGCCGAGCTCGTGGTCGGCATGGTCATGAGCGTGCTGCTGTTTCTCACCCCGGCGCCAGGCAGCGCCCATGCCGCAGATCTGGGCGACGGCGTGCTCTACGCGAGTGTCAGCGTGCTCATCGGGTTCAGCGTCGCCCATCTCCTGAACCGGCTGCGCCGGCAGGCGGTCGACGCCCGCAACGTCGAGTTGATGATGCGCCGCATATCCGCCGAGGACCCTGCTGCTGCGCGCACCGCTCTCTGCACCGGGGCGCTGCAGATCGGTGACGCAACTGCGGCGATCCTCTTCGAGCTCGAAGCGGACGGCGCGCTCGTGCCCAGCGCCGCCGCGCCGGGCGCACCACCGGCGGTGCGTCTCTCGCTCGACGGCCGCATCATGACGAAGCGCGGAGAGCCGCTGGACAACGCCAGGCATGCCTATCCGAGCGTCGAGGCGTTCCTCACCGGCAGACCCGTCTTTCGCGCCGACCTCAGTGGCCTGCCCCGGCCCGTGCAGGACCTCGGCGGGGTCAGCGAGACGCGCTCGATCCTCTCGCAACCGGTGCTGCGCGAGGGCAACCCGGTGGGCGTCCTGACGCTGTCGTGGGATCGTCCCGTGCGCCGGCTCCCAGAGCGGATCGCGACCAACGCCGGGCTGTTCGCGGCGCAGGCGGGGTTCGTCCTCCTCCAGGCAGACAACCTGCGCAAGGTCACCGCATCCGAGGAACGCCTGGCCCGGATCGCGGCGACCGATCCGCTGACCGGGCTCGCCAACCGCCGCGAGTTCGACGCCCGCCTGGAGAAGACAGGTCACCGCCGTTTCGCCGTCATCGCCATCGACGTGGACAATCTCAAGGAGACCAACGACGCCTACGGGCACGAGGCGGGCGATGCCTCCTTGCAAGCAGCCGCGCACGTTCTCGCTGCCACCGTTCGTGACGGCGACGTCGTCGCCCGCACCGGCGGTGACGAGTTCACAGCCCTGCTGCCCGGCGCGACGCTGGAGGAGGCCAAGGGTGTCGCCGAGCGCATGCGGACCGGGATGCACGGCGTCACGCTGCGCTCCGGCATGGTGCGCATCAGCGCCGGCTGTGCGGCAGGTTTCTCACAAGCCGTGCCCCGCGATGTCCTCATCGCGGCCGACACCGCCCTGTATCAGGCCAAGGAGAGCGGCAAGGACCGCGTCGAGAGCCGCCACGTGGGCTCCGGTCCGCTGCTGAGCACGCGACTGGCATCGCAGGGGCGGGTCCTCGAGGCGCTGGTGAAGGGGCAGGTGCACTCGGTCTACCAGCCGATCGTGCGGCTCGAAGACGGCACCGTCATCGGCTTCGAAGCGCTGGCGCGGCCCGACGGCTCCGGCCCGACGGCTAGCGGCGAGAACCTGTTCGCGGCCAGCCATCAGCTCGGCCTCGACCGCGACATCGACTGGATCTGCCGCCGGGCCGCCGTACATGGAGCTCACAACCTGCCCTCCGGACCGGCGCTCTTCATCAATGTCGGCGTGGCCGCCCTGCTCGACCCGCTTCACGACGTCGATCAGATGCTGCTGCTCCTGCGTTGGGCGCAGCGCACCCCGGAGCACGTGGTGCTCGAGATCACCGAGCGCGAGCCCGTGCGCGACATGGACCGCTTCGAGAAAGTGCTCGCGGAGTACCGCTCCGAGGGGTTCCGCTTCGCGCTCGACGATGTCGGCGAGGGGCATTCCACCTTCGAGGTGCTCGCCGCCGCTGTGCCCGAGTTCATCAAGATCTCGGCTCGCTTCGCCCGTCCCGGCCGGCGCCCGGGGCCACACTCCGCCATCCGCGCCGCGGTCGCCTTCGCGGAAAACACCGGCGCTGAGGTCATCGCGGAGGGGCTCGAGCAGGCCGACAACGTCGAGCTGGCGCGCAGTCTCGGCGTCACGCTGGGGCAGGGCCACGCCCTGGGGAAGCCGGCACTCGTGTGGGGCGACGTGGAGATCACCGGCGCGACGCCGGAGCTGCACCTTCGCGCCCTGGGGCGGGGCCGGGTCAGGCTGGCCGGCTCGCCGCTGAGCCGGCTCCCAGATCAAGCACCTCCCCGGCGGCGAAGCTCCGGTGGGCGCCGTCGCGGCTGAGCTTCCAGGCACGCTGCCGGCCGAGCACCCGCCACTCACGCGGACCTCCGACCAGCGCCGTGTCCTCTTCCACGCCGAGGAGTTCCGTCCCCGCGGGAAGCGCCTGTAGCGCCCATTCGGTCACGCCGGGCACCCACTTCTCGAGCTGGTCGAAGTGGGGCAGCAGCATCATCCCGGTCACCAGGCCGAGGCCCTCGACGAAGGGCCGGCCCGCCGCTCGTACATCGGGGACCCGTTCCATCAGCGCCACGGCGCCGGCTGAGCATCCTGCCACCGCCGTGCCCTTGGTCCACGCTTCGCGAATGGCGTCGCCGACCGCTGTCCCCGTGACCGTCGCAGCCAGGTACGCGGGGTCACCGCCGGACAGGTAGATCAAGCCGGCGCCCTCTATCTCCGCCGCGAGCGCGGCGCTGAACGCGTCTTCGCGCGTCCGTACCATGAGCGGCTGCGCGGGAATGCCGAGCCGCCGGTAGTGGGTCGTACCCAGGTCGGTCCAGTACCGAAGGGTAGTCTCCCCCTCCGGCGCCGCGGCGGTGGGCAGGAATACGACGCGTTGCGGGCGACCCTTGAGCAGCTCGAGGTCGACGGCCTCGGTGGCCGGGGTGAACTCGCCGCTGCCGACCAGCCCAACCGGGGTGCTCGCCATCGAGCGCCGATGATAGGCGGCGAGGTGGCTAGCTCAATGGCGCACGCGGGTGACGGCCCGCGATCAAGGATGGGCGGAGGTTGCGGCCATCGACTTGACGCCGTAGCCGTCGGGGATTTCACGCGGCGGCGCTGGGCCGACATACAGCGCCGACGGGCGGATCAGACGGTTGTTGGCCGCCTGTTCTGCGATTGCCGCGGTCCAGCCCACCGCCCGGCTGCACGCGAAGGTCGGCGTGAACATGTCGCGCGGTATGCCGACGCTGTTCATGACCACGCCGGCGTAGAACTCGACGTTCGTGTACAGACGGCGGCCCGGCTTGAGCTGCTCGAGCACGCGCAACGCGGTCGCCTCGATATGACGTGCGAAATCGACCTGCGTACCGCCCAACTCGATGGCCACTTCACGAAGCAGCGTCGAGCGCGGATCGTCGGTTTTGTAGACGCGGTGTCCGAAGCCCATGAGCCGCTGACCCGCCTGGATCTCAGCGTGCAGGTACTCCTCGGCACGCTCGGGTGTGCCGATCGCATCCAGCATCGCCAGCGCCCGTGACGGCGCCCCGCCGTGCAGCGGCCCGGCCAGCGCGCCAATGGCGCCGGTCAGGGCCGAGCCGATGTCCGAGCCGGTCGACGTGATCACCCGCGCCGTGAACGTCGAGGAGTTGAAGCCGTGGTCCATGGTGAGGATCAGGTACTGCTCCAGCGCGCGCGCTGCCGCGGGGTCGGGCCGGGTTCCGGTCAGCATGTGCAGATACGCAGCTGCGTACCCGAGGTCCGGGTCGGGGTCGACGGGACGCTGCCCGTGGTGATGCCGGTGCAGGCGCATGAGCAGCACGGGCACCAGGGCAGCGATGCGCAGGCAGTCGGCGCCGGTCTGCTCCGGCGACAGGTCCAGAGTCGGCTGGGTCCCGAGCGCCGCGGCCGTCAGGGAAACGCCGGATCGCAGCGAGGACAGCGGCGTGTAGTTGGGGAGCACGGCTATCTGCCGGAGCATGTCGGCGACTCCTTCGGGGAGCCGCCGCGCGGCCACCGCCCGCTCGCTGAACACGGCGAGCTCGCTGGCGTCGGGTAGTTCGCCATTGACGAGCAGGTGCCAGACCTGCTCGAAGCTGCAGCGGCGCGCCAGCTCGGCGGCGTTGTAGCCTCGGTAGTGGAAGAAACCCTCCTCGCCACGCACGTCACCAACCGACGTCTCGGCGACAGCGACACCCTCCAGACCACGGGGCGCCAGCTCGGACGGAGCGGAGCCGGCGGGGCGCACCTGCTCGATCTGCGCAACGCGCACGACGTGGCGTATGGAGAGGATGCCGGCCACGCGCGTGCCGTCGATCACAGGCAGGTGGCGGAAGCGACGCTCGCGGAAGAGCCGCATTGCCGTGGCCACCGGGTCGCTGATGTGCAGCGTCACCGGGTCGCGGGTCATCACGTCGGCGACGCTGGTGGTGGCGGGATCGATGTGGTGCCCGACAGAGCGGAGCAGGTCGCGCTCGCTGACCATGCCGACCAGGCGGCCGGCCCCATCCAGAACGGCGGCGGCGCCCACGTTGGCCTGGTCGAGCACCTGCGCTGCCGCGGCCAGGGTGATGCCCTCGCTCACCACCACCGCGGGTGCGTGCATGAGGTTGGCGACGGTCAGCGACGCAGCCACGAGGCTGAGTGTACCCGTCACCATGCGCGGGCATGACCGCGGTCGGTGACCTCGACATCGAGGCCTTTCGTGCTGCCGCGCACCGGGCTGCCGACTGGATCGCCGACTACTTGAAGGACATCGAGGAGCGGCCGGTGCTGCCCCGCGTCGTGCCCGGCGACGTGCGCCGCGCCCTGCCCGAGCACCCCCCGCGCGATGGCGAGCCACTCGACGCCATCCTCGACGACTTCGAGTCGCTGCTCGTGCCGGCGACGACGCAGTGGAATTCGCCGGGCTTCATGGCCTATTTCGCCAGCAGCGGCTCGGCGCCCGGCATTCTCGGCGAGCTGCTCGCCGCCGGCCTCAACGCCAACGCCATGCTCTGGCGCACCGGGCCGGCGCAGACTGAGCTCGAGCAGGTCGCCCTGGACTGGCTGCGCCAGATCCTTGGACTCCCGGAACCGCTGTTCGGGGTCATCAACGACACCGCGTCATCGAGCACGCTCTACGCTCTGGCTGCAGCCCGCGACGCGGCCGGTGACGCCGCGGCGGAACGCGGCGGCGTCAATGCACTGCCACCCATGCGCATCTATGCGTCCGCCGAGGCGCACTCGTCGGTCGCGAAGGCGACCATGGTCCTCGGCCTGGGACGTGACGGCCTGCGCGCCATTCCGGTCGACGCCGAGCTGCGCATGGATCCCGCGGCGCTCGAGGACGCCATCGCCGAAGACACCGCGGCCGGGCTGCGACCGTGCGCGGTGGTCGCCACCGCCGGCACGACCTCGACGACCAGCGTGGATCCGATCCCTGCGGTCGCCGACGTCTGCGCACGCCGCGGCCTGTGGCTGCACGTCGATGCCGCCTACGCCGGTGCGGCAGCGGCGGCCCCCGAGTATCGCTGGGTGCTGGACGGCGCCGAGCGCGCGGACTCGATCGTGGTCAACCCCCACAAGTGGCTGTTCACGCCAATGGACTGCAGCGTGCTCTGGACCGGCCGGCCGCTGGCGTTGCGCAGCGCCTTCTCGCTGGTGCCTGAATACCTGCGCACGGCTGAAGCTGCCAACCCTGACGCGATCGACCTCATGGACTACGGGGTCTCGCTCGGACGGCGCTTTCGTGCACTGAAGTTGTGGATGGTGCTGCGCGCCTTCGGCAGTGACGGCATCGCGTCACGCGTGCGCGAGCACTGCCGTTTTGCCGAACTGCTGTCACAATGGGTGCGCGGGTCCCCCGACTTCGAGTTGCTTGCGCCGGCGCCGCTGAGTGTCGTGTGCCTTCGTGCGCACCCGGCCGGCGTCGATGGCGACGCAGAGCTGGACGCGCTCAACGAAAGCATCGTCGATCGGGTCAACAGCAGCGGTCGCTTCTTCATTTCGCACACACGGGTGCGTGGCGTGTACGCCATTCGGGTCGCGTTTGGAAATCTTCGCGCCACGGAGGCGCACGTGCACGGCATATGGAATTCGCTGCGTAATTCCCTCAGCGCGAGAAAAGCGATGTAGTATTCGCGCGGCGCTATGCTCGCCGGTGCCGCCGCACAGGTCGCGTGGCGTTGGGCTGCCTCCGGTCTCGCGAGCGCGCCCGACACGTGGACCGCCGGCGAGGTCATCGAAGGACCCTTCAGTCTGCGCACCGTCGTCGCCGACGATGGCGCGCGCGAGCTCCACCGCACGGTGGTGCTGCGGCCCGACGAGTGGGACCCGTCGCTACTCTGGCGCACCACGGTCGACATCGTGCAGCGGGGCGAGGTTGTCGACGTCGGCGTCTGCGTCGAGCAGGACATGCGCCACCATCGCATCCCGCCGTCGCCGCTGCAGCCGCCATTGGTAAGCCTGCTGCAGGAGCTGGTCGGCCGCGGCGCGCGCGCGGGCGGGCAGCGCGTGGCCTTCGTGCCGCAAGCGGTGGTCGGCCCGGGAGGCGTCGAGGACTTCGTCAACAAGGTCCTCATCGACCGGGAGCGGCGGCTACCGGTGCTGCTGTTCACCAACCTGAAGGAGCAGGACGGATCCTACCCTGAGGATGCGGGCGATCCGTCGCTGGCCGCCCGGGAGTTGTGCGGCCTAGCGCATGTCTACGTGATACCGCGTACGGAGGACACGCACCGTCTCACGCGCCGGCTCGGGATGCTGTCCGCCTATGACGGTGCGGTGCGCATCTACTGGCCGCGCTTCCATCTCGGCGACCCACCCCCCCGCCACCCGCTGCACCTGCGGCAGCGTTTGAACAAGGCCAGCGGCCCCGCCATCGTCCGGCGAATCATCGAGGCGGGCGCGCGTTCTTACCGTCCGCCCGACGGCACTGCGGCGCTGCTCGCCGTGCACGCGCGCGAGCGCGAACGGCAGCGCGTCGAGCAGGAGGTCGCCGCGCTCCAGGACGACACGGCGCGGGCGACGGTCCTGCGCGATTCGCTGTATCGCGCGCTCGATGAGAACGTCCGTCTGGAGCAGGAGATCGAAGCGCTGCGGGATCAGCTGCAGCACGCGATGCAGCGGGCTGAGGAACTGGAGACCAGGGCCACCGCACTGCGCGGACGCCCCGAGGAAGCCGAGGTGAGCCTGGACCTCGCCGGCGAGGCCGTCGCGAAACCAGCAGTGGCGCCTGAGACGACGCCGTGAACGCAGCGCCCGCGGAGCCGGCTGCCAGGGGTTAGAGCCGCGGCCTGCGTCCGGCCACGACGCGCGTCACGCCCAGCGAGTCTCGCTTCCAGGTCACATCCGACAGGCCGGCTCGCCGCAGTGCCGCCTGGGCGCTGCGCGACAGGTATGTGCCAACTTCGACCAGTACTACGCCGCCGGGTCGGAGCCAGAGGTGTGAGTCGACGGCGAGCCGCCGCACCAGGCCGAGACCATCGTCGGAGTTGTCCGTCAGCGACTGGAGCGGCTCGAAGTCGCGGATCTCGCGAGGCAGAATGCGCAGGTCGGCGCGCGCCACGTACGGCGGGTGGATGGTGATCACGTCGAGTGCTCCGCGCCAGCTGCGCGGCAGGGCGTCGACCAGGTCGCTGACGCGGAACCGGACGTTCGCGATACCCAGACGCCCCGCGTTGCGGCGGCCCAGCTTGACCGCGGCACCCGAGATGTCCAGTCCCCACACCTCGGCGTCGGGCACCTCGCTGGCCATGGCCAGCGCCACCGGACCCGCCCCGGTGGCCACGTCCACGGCCCGGCGCGGCGGCCGCCGCCGGCGCAGCGCCTTGACGGCCTCTCCGGCGAGCAGCTCGCTGGAGCTGCGGGGCACGAACACACCGTCGCCCACCACCAGGTCGAGCCCCCGGAAGGTGAAGTGACCGAGGATGCGCGCCACCGGCTCACCGGCGATACGGCGGGCCACCATGGTGGCGAAACGTCTGCGCTGTTCGCTCGGAAGGGGCGAGCGGCGCAAGCGCGGGGTGAGACCGGTGCCGAGCACGGCAACCATCAACTCCTCGGAGTCGTACCGCGACAGTGACGGATGCCAGGTGTCGATGGCGCGTGACCGGCTGATGGCGGTCGCGGCCTCGCCGAGCAGTTCGGATACGGCCGGTCCGGCGACCGCCGCGTGCTTGCTCATATGGGAGACGGATCCTGCCATCCTCGCGGTGGCCCCTGTACACCGGCCTTGACCGCGAAGGACCAGACGGTGTCACCACCACCGACGCGCGTGCGGTGGAGCAGGTATCGCGACGCGCTGCACTGCACCGTGCCCATGCTCGTGCCCACCGCGTCATCGAACCCGGCCGCGCCAGCCAGACCGGCTACAACCGGGTTGACGTCGCCATACGGGTACGCGAAGTCGCGCACGGGGTGTCTGAGCAGACGCTGCAGGGTCGCCCGGGACACGTCGATCTCCGCCGCCGCTGCTGCCGTCGAGAGTGCTGTGAGGTCGACGTGGTCGACGGTGTGCGCCCCGATGATCATGCCGTCTTGGTCCGCCTGCACCACCTGTGTGGGGTTCATGTAGCCGCTCCTGCCGATGAATCCGCTCACCACGAAATCGGTGGCCACAAAGCCGTCGCCGGCCAGCACCGGCAGCGCCGCGGTCGCGAAGTCGGCGTATCCATCGTCGAATGTCAGCACCACCGCGCGCGGTGGCAGCGCAGGCCCGCCGTCGAGCGCGTCGATGACCTGCGCCAGGGTCACGGTGCGGCCGCCGGCACGGCGCAGCCAGTCCATCTGCGCGCGGAACTCGGCCGGGCTCACCGACAGTCCCCAGCCGACCTGGTCATGCGGGTTGTTGTCCACCCTGATGTAGTGGTAGAGGAGGATCGGCACGTCGACGCACGGACCGGCACTGGCGAGCGTCGCCACGCGCGCCGGCGCGGGCGGGCCGGGCCGGAGTGCGCTGCGTGGTGCATCCGATCCGGTGAATGACGTGGCCCGGGAGACGGCGGTCGCGGTGTGCAGCGGCGCGCGTTTGAGAGAGGCGATCGTCAACCCCGACACCGCTGTGAGCGCAGCGAGCGCGAGGATGCTGAGCATGCGCGTTCGTGGAATCCGATTGTGCTGCCGCAAGGTCATGCGTGCGGGAATGGCTCGATGTGCTGTGGACGTTGGGCGACGCGGAGCAGAGTGCCCTGGGTACGCTACCAAGCCGGGACGCTACGCGGCGGGCGTTGCCCTCATGCGGGTACCCACATCGTCTTGATGTTCACGAACTCGTGGATGCCGAAGCGATGCAGCTCGCGGCCGAATCCGGATTCGCGAACACCGCCGAAGGGCAGCCGCGGATCGGAGTGCGTCATGCCGTTCACGAACACGCCGCCGGTGCGCAAGCGGCGGGCCATGCCGACACCACGCTCTACGTCGTTCGTCCACACGTTGCCGCCGAGGCCGTACGGGCTGCTGTTGGCCACCGCCACCGCCTCGTCGTCCCCACGCACGCGGGCCACCGCCGCAAGCGGACCGAACGTCTCCTCACGGAATACCGGCATCGCCGGCTCGCATCCGGTCAGCACCGCCGGCTCGAAGTAGAAGCCGGGTCGCTCCGGTCGGCCTCCGCCGCTGGCGAGGACGGCGCCGAGGTTGATCGATGCGCTCATCTGACGCTCGAGTGCTTCGCGCAGGTCGGCACGCGCCATCGGGCCCATCGCGGTCGCCTCGTCTGCAGGATCGCCGAGGGCGATCGCGCGTGCCCGCACCACAAGGCGCTCCTCGAACGCGCCGGCGATCGCGTCGGCGACGATGAACCGCTTCGCCGCGATGCAGCTCTGTCCGGCGTTCTGAAAGCGTGAGCGCGCCCCGATCTCGGCAGCGCGATCGACGTCGGCGTCGTCGAGCACGATGAACGCGTCCGATCCGCCCAGCTCGAGCACGCACTTCTTGAGGTTGCGTCCCGCTGTCTCTCCAACGCTCCGCCCCGCGGCCGTGCTGCCCGTGAGCGAAACAGCGGCAACCCGCGGGTCCGCGATCAGGCCGGCGACCGCGGCGATGGGAACGGCGAGCAGCGCGAACACACCGGTCTCCATGCCGGCCGCCCGAAACACCTCCTCGATGAGCCGCCCGCAGCGCGTGACGTTGTTTGCGTGTTTGAGCACGATGCAGTTGCCAGCGGCGAGCGCCGGCGCGGCGCAGCGAAACACCTGCCAGTAGGGAAAGTTCCAGGGCATGCAGGCGAGCAACGTGCCCAGCGGCTCGAAGGCGATGTAGCTCCTGGGCGAGTCGCTGGCGGCCGACTCGTCGCCAAGAGTAGTCGCAGGCGAACGCGCATTTCTCGACCTCGGCACGGGCCTCCCTTATGGGCTTGCCCATCTCGATGACGATTGCGGTGGCGTGCCGGTCGAGGTCCGCGCGCAGCGTCGCAGCCACCGCGCGCAGCAGACCGGCACGCTCCGACACTGACGTGGCCGCCCAGCCTTCCGCCGCGCGAGCACTGTTGTCCAGCTTGCGGTTGATGTCCGCGGCCGTGTCCGGCGTGTGCGATTCGATGAGCACGCCGGTTGCCGGATTCGTGGAGACCAGTTCGTCCTTCATCGTTTTTCAGCCAATTCGCGTGGGGACGGGCCGCAGCGCGCCGGCGAGGTCGGTGGCGAAGCGCGCCGCGTCCGCCGGATCGAGGCACGCGGTCGTGACTCTGATGGCACGGCCGGCTCTGATGCGAAAGCGCTCGCCGGCCAGGACACCCCAGCCGCACTCCAGCAGGGACGCGACGGTGGCGTCCTCGTGCGCCACCGGTATCCAGACGTTGAACCCGGAGCGTCCGTGCGACGGAATCTCGCGAGCGGCCAGCTCGGCGCGCAGCGCCTCGCGCCGCTTTTCGTACGTGGCCGCAGCATGCTTGAAGTTCGTGCTCGTCTCGGGATCTCGCCACAGGCTCACGACCAGCCGCTGCAGCAGATGGCTCACCCAGCCGGGGCCGAGCATGCGGCGGCCTTCGATGCGCGCAACCGTCGCGCTGTCTCCGCCGAGCACCGCGAGGCGCAGGTCCGGGCCCAGCGACTTCGACACCGAGCGCACCTGGATCCAGGCAGCGCGGCGCGGATCGCACAGCGTTGCCGGCGGGCAGACGGTGATGTCGTATGCGTGGTCGTCCTCGACCACCAGCACGTCGGGGTAATCGCGGAGCAGCGCCCGCAGCTGGGCCGCCCGGTTGGGGTCGATCGCCGACCCGAACGGGTTCTGAGCCCGCGGCGTGACCAGGCACGCCGAAACGCCCGACCGCAACGCCGCATCGAGCCCTTCGGGTGTGGGTCCTCGGTCGTCGAGCGTCATGGGCACGGGCACGAGGCACAGAGCGGCGACCAGGTCGCTGACGCTCGGATAGCAGGGATCCTCGACCGCCACGCGGTCCCCCGCGCGCAGCGCACCGGAGAGCGCCAGCTCGATGCCGTCGAGCGCTCCGCCGACGACCGCCATGCGCTGCGGTTTCAACCCGTCGGCCGCGAAGCGGTCGGCGGCCAGCTCCAGCAGCTCGGGGTCGGACGGCGCGGCGCCGTACAGTACGCGGTCCGCGTCGAGGGAGGCGAAGTGGCCGGCGAGATCAGGGAGCAGTGCCGGATCGGGGTTGCCGCCGGCCAGGTCGCGCACCCCAGGCGGCAGGACCGGCTTGCCGCGCGGCGCCATCGGACCGCGCGACAGCACGCGCGTGCCCAGGCGCCCAGCCCCGGAGACGTGGCCGCGAACACGGAGCTCGCGGTACGCGGCGGCGACGGTGGCCGCGCTCACTCCTAGGTTGGCGGCCAGCCCGCGTACCGTGGGCAGGTGGCTGCCGGCTGGATACGCGCCTTCGCGGATCGCGGTCTCGATGCTGACGGCGATCTCTGCGGCTCGATGACCGCCGATCTGATATCGTATAGGTACGTTCAAGGCTTTGTAGCGTAACAAAAATGTGAGCGCCAGGTCCACTGCCCGTCCCTCCGCACTCGCCGTGGTGGCCGCTTTCGCCGCGGTCTACACCATCTGGGGCTCCACATACCTGGGCATCAAGCTCGCGGTCGATACCGTCCCACCGTTTCTCATGGCGGGCACGCGGTTCTTCCTGGCCGGTGCCATCCTCTATGTCATCGCCCGGCGCCGCAGCGCGGTGCGCGAGCGGTTGAGTTGGGTGCACTGGCGCTCCGCTCTCATCATCGGCGCCTGCTTGCTGCTTGCCGGCAACGGCATCGTGTCGTGGAGCGTCCAGTACGTGAACACCGGCTTGGTGGCGCTGCTGATCGCGACCGTTCCGCTGTGGATGGCGCTTGGCGCGCCGCTGTTCGGCGGCCGCCGGATCGGCCTGACCGCGGCGCTGGGCATCGCTGTCGGGCTCGGGGGAGTGGCGCTGTTGCTGCGGCCGGGCGGCGCCGGCGCGGCCCACTGGGAGACGCTCATCGTGCTCTGCTCGCCGCTGCTCTGGGCGGCCGGCTCGCTGTACGCGCAGCGCGCACCCGCGCCGTCACAACCCATGCTGGCAACGGCGATGGAGATGCTCTGCGGCGGGGTCATGCTCGCCGTCTTCGGCCTTGCCCGCGGCGAGCTGAGCCACCTGCACCTCAACGCTGTGACCGGCACATCGCTCGGCGCGTTCGTGTACCTCGTGCTGGTGGGGTCCCTGGTCGGCTACAGCGCGTACATCTGGCTTCTGTACAACGTCTCCGCGACGTCGGCGTCGACGTATGCCTTCGTGAACCCGGTG
>VBJV01000209.1 GCA_005879785.1 Chloroflexota bacterium | reverse complement strand
CCCGCGCGCCGGCTCAGTTCGTGGCATATCAGGAGTTACGCTGGCGTCGATTCGTGCAGAAAATCGAGGCGGTACCGCACGTAATTGTCCGCGTACCGCTTGATCGACGCGTCTTCGTCGGCGGTGAGGGCGCGGCGCACCTTTGCCGGGGCGCCCATCACCAGCGACCCGGGCGGCACGACCATACCTTCGGGCACGAGCGTCCCTGCGGCGACGATCGTACCGGTACCGATGCGGCAGCCGTTCAACAGGATCGCGCCCATTCCGATGAGGCACCGGTCCTCAATCGTGCACCCGTGTATCAGCGCGCCATGCCCGATCGTGACCTCATCGCCAATGACCGTCGGGTGCGTATTCCGCATGACGTGCACGACGCTTCCATCCTGCACATTCGTGCGGGCGCCGATGCGGATGTAATGCACGTCGCCGCGGATGACGACGTTCATCCACACGCTGCTCTCGGCACCAACGTGCACGTCGCCAATGACCTGGGCGCTCTGATCGACGAACGCGGTGGATCGAACCAAAAGCGCGAATCACGGCAAAATTATAGGGCATAGGCTCGGGGCTCGAGGCTTGGGGCCTGGCACCGCCGTCCAGGTCCCGAGCCCCGAGTCCGGGCCCCGAGCCCGAAGACGTCAGTTCGACGCGGCCGCAATGACAGTCTCCGACGGTCGCCGCGGCGAGGGGCCTCCCCGGAACGTGAGGAGGTAGTCGCGAATCGCGCGGATCTGCCGATCGCCGTCGGCGCCGAGCTGCGGGAAGTCGGACTTCGGATAATTCGGCCAGAACTGCGGCATCCGCGTGCCAGGCTGAATCTTGAGCGGCGCCTTCATCCATTCCACAATCCAGTCCGGCTGCAGGCGGTCGACCGCCATCCGCAGATCGGGCGCAAGGTTCGCCGCCGGTTGATCTTTCGGAACCGCGCCGAGGACGTGACACTGCTGGCATCGCAGCAGCTCGAAGAGCTCCTTCCCGGGCGCGGTTTCGCTCGACGCGCGAATCACCTCGTGCGTCCGGAACGGTGCGATCTGATTGGGGATGGCCTCGAAGTAGTGAATCACATCGTTCAAGGGGGCATCGCCGAGGCCAAAGGTCGGCATCCGTACGTTCAGCCATGGCCGGATCGTGATCGGCCCCCGCAGAAACGCGTACAACCAGTCGGGCTGCACCTTCGAACCCTCGGGCGTGAGGAGTGGCGGCGCCAGCGTGGGATCGGCGACGAGCTTCTGGTAGTCGCCGCCGTTGCCCTCGATCGTGTGGCACGCCACGCAGTTCCGGCGATTGGTGAGGTTCCGGCCGATCCTCAGGAAGTCGATCCGTGCCGTGGCGGGGCCGGCTGCACCTGCCGCTGGAAGCTCATGATGGCCGTCACCAGCAGCTCCTGCTCGTGGTCGCTCAGATGGAAATCCGGCATCCGCAGCTTCTCTTCGGGACGCAGCACGCGTCCCTGGTCGAAGCTGCGAGGGTCGTGGAGCTTCTGCCGGAACCACGCCAGCTTGGTGTGCGGTACGTCGACAAACGCGAAGTCGAGCCGCGTGACGAGCTTGCTCGCTTCCTCCGACAGCTCGACGCCGATCGCCTGCGACTTCTCGAACCCCTTGATCTCGTGACAACTGAAGCAGCCGTACCGCCCGATGACGCGCTCACCGAGATCCAGCTGTCGCTGCGAGGCCAGCTTGGCCTTTGCGTCAGCGACCGGCATGACGGTGCGCATATAGTCGAACAGCACCTGGTCGACCGCCTGCGGATCGGCCTTCGCCTTGGGTGCTGTGCCCGTCGCGCCCTTGAGGCTGAACACATACGTGGCGACGTCTGCGGCTTCGCGGTCGGTGAGCCGCAGGTTTGGCATGTAGGTTTCGGGGCTGAAGTGCTTGGGATCGCGCACCCAGTTGTAGATCCACGAGTACGTCGTCTTCGAGCCGACCGACTGGAGCGGCTGGCCGAACGTCCGCCGCGGACCTGCCGCCGACCGATCCTTCTCCTCGGTCACATGGCACCCGAGGCAGCCGACCGATTCCACCACCTTCTTGCCCGCGCCGGCGTCACCCTGAGGCGGTGACGCGACTGCCGGGGTGTACTCCGCGGACTTGTCAAACAGGTAGGTGACCACGGATGCGATTTCGACCTCGTTGCGGGCCGCATCCTGCGGTGAGCTTGAATTCGAGTTGTACCAGATCTGCGGCATCCACGTGGCCGGCTTGATCGCGCGAGGCTCGCGGACCCAGTTGCTGACCCACTCCGGCGTCAGCTTGGATTTGATGCGCGTGAGGTTCGGCCCCGGCTTCCTGAGACCCTCGAAACCGCGGGACTTGTGACATGCGTAGCAGCCGGCACGCTCGAAGGTCGAGTACGCGAGCGTCAACGTATTCGCGTTTGGAACGAACACCTCCTGACGGTGACACTTGGAACAGGAGGCCTCGGTCATTCCGAGCGGCAGCATCGGGTAGTCCCAGTTGTGGCTCTGCTCCCAGTGGTGGGATTTCTCCCACTCGTGTGCCTGCTTCTCGTCGCGCGGCGTGTGCGCCGTGTCGTGGAACGACACCGACTGGCCCATGCCCTCGTGGCACACGGTGCACCCGATCCGGTTCAGCGGGTGTGGTGAATCGCTGCCGAGGTACACGTTCAGATTCGGGTGCGTCCGGTACGGCTGGGGATACTTCTCGTAGCCCTTCCGGTCGATCGACAGGTGGCAGGTGGTGCACCGATCCATCTTCGGCACGCGCGTGAAGTTCACGTCGTCGACGACGTTGGGGAGCACGACCTGCTGCACCTTCAGCGTCGGCGCCATGAAGTCGGTCATCGGCGCGTCGCGGAGGAGAGTTTTCGTCAGGCTCGGCGCGATGACGGTCAACCGCGTCTGCAGCCGCCGCTGCTCCGTGTACATGTCGTTGATCTGCTTCCGCAGCTCCGCCGTCCGTCCGGTGTACTTGCCCAGCTCCGTCTGCGGCTTCGCCCGCTCGGCCGTCGTCCGTTCGGTGATGAGAAACAGCTCATCGACGCGCGCGCCCTGCGCCGCGATCTCCTGCCCCCGCTCGTCCGAGGCCCGGCCCGCTTTCCGCTGCACTTCGTACGCGTACCGGTCGACGTCGTACTTCGCCTTGGCGAACTGGTAGTCCTGCGTTTCGCGATACAGGCGCGCGGAGAGGGCGTCGATCTGCGACTGCAGCTCTTTCACCTTCTGCCCGTTCGCATCGACGTTCTTCTGCGCCTCGGCGAGTTGCTGGTCGAGCTGCCCCCTCTTTTTCGCATCGACCCCGCGCTCGGCCTGGGCGAGCTGCGCGCGCGTGACCTCCATCTCGAGCTGCGTGAACCGCCGCTGCGTGTTCTTCCATTCGCGGTCGAAGTCGTCCCAGACCATCCAGACGACGCAGACGAACAGGAAGATGCTGGACGCCGCAAACACGACGTTCAGGAAGTCGACGTTGTATGCGTGGCCTACCGATTTTTTCTCTGCCATTTCCTGGCGATCCTCGTCGATGCGAAACCCGGCAGTCAGATGTTGAAGAAGAACTCAGGAATCCCCACGATGTACTTGAGATTGAAGATCCACCGGAGCAGCATCTTCGCTGGCAGCGACATCATCATCAGGAACAGGAACACACCGACGTAGAAGCGGCCCGGCCCCATCTTCGCGTAGTAGTCCTTGAACACCGTACGCGCCAGGACGACTGGCATTGCGAACACATAGGCGAGCACCAGCAGGATGCCGAAGATTTCACGCGTCAGCCAGAACGTGGGCTGCGCAGTGCGGAGCCCGCGCACCCAGATGTACTCGGCCAGGTTGACGTTCGTGAGCGCCTCGAGCTTGTGCGTGTCCCAGTACTCGAACGGGCCGAAGAAGTTCCAGTTGGGCCCCCGGAGGAACGTTCCGAGCACGATAAGCGAGCACCACAGGACCACGAAGCCGAGCAGGAACAGAAAGATCTCGGCCTTGCGCTCGGCAACCGTGTAGTAGCCGTTCCCCTTCTGGTTCTTGTCGATGTAGGGAATGGCGATCAGTCCAATGATGATGAACGTGGGCAGCACGACGCCCGCGAGCCACGGATCGAAGTAGACCAGCATTTCCTGAAGGCCGAGGAAGTACCAGGGCGCTTTCGACGGGTTCGGCGTCGCCGACTGGCTGGCCGGCTGCTCGAGCGGCGCTTGGAGCACGATCGACCAGACGATCAGCACGACCGAGCAGAGAATCAGCGAGATCAGCTCCGTGTAGACCAGGTCGGGCCACACCCAGACGCGATCCGATTCCTGTTTTTCGACCGGTCCTTCGCCGCGCGCGATGCGCTGGTCGTTCAACACACCCTGGCGGATCGAATACCA
>VBJV01000208.1 GCA_005879785.1 Chloroflexota bacterium | reverse complement strand
CGCGACGAATGCCGGGGTGCGAACGATGACGCTGCGGAGCGCGGGCGCATGCCGCACGTACCGGACACCGGCGCGCATCGCCGACGCCAGCCGCTCCGCCGGCAGCACGGCGGCGCTTGGTTGCCGCCGCCAGCGCCACAGCACCCAGAAGACGCCCAGCACCGACAGGGCATTGATGAAGAACACCGGCCCTGGTCCGCCGGCGACGATGATCACGCCCGCGACTGCCGGTCCGATCGCGCGCGCGATGTTGATCGCGACGCTGCCGAGTCCCACGGCCGCGGGCAATTCGTCGCGCGGCACGGTCTCGGGAATGATGGCCTGCCAGGCGGGTAAGTCGACGGCGCTGCCAGCGCCGATGGCGAGCGTAATCACGAGCAGCATCCAGGGTTGGATGACGCCGGTGATCGTGAGCACGCCCAGCAGCGCGGTCGTCACGAACCACCATACCTGCGCGATGAGCAGGATCCGGCGCCGGTCGAAGATGTCTGCGAGGGCGCCGGCGGGAAGCGCGAGCAGGAACAGCGGCAGCGTGGTGGCGGCTTGAACGAGCGAGACCATGAGCGGCGACGGGGCGAGCAGCGTCATCAGCCACGCGGCCGCCGAATCGTGCATCCAGGTGCCGATGTTGGAAGCGACGTCGGCGATCCAGAGACCGCGGAACAGAGGCCGGCGCAGGGGGCTCCAGGCGGAGGGCGCAGTCATCTCCCGAATCTACGACCTGCGGGTTGGATCAGGTGTAGATCGCGATCGCATCCTGCAGGCTGCCCACATCCCGCCCGCCGTGGTAGCGCTCGCCGTTGATGAAAACCGACGGTGTTCCTTCGACGCCGTTCGCGATCCCGCTTTGCACGTCTCGTTCGACCCGCTCGGCGAACTGGTGTGTCGCTATGGCCTTCCGAAAGGCGCGCACGTCGGCACCCGCGGCCTTGGCGTGGCGCTCGAGACTGGCTGACTCGAGGTCGTACTGCTGGGCGAACAGCGCGTCATGCATGACCCAGAAGGCCTCCGGCCCGGCGAGCGCGAAGACCGCCTCCGCCGCCTCGGCGGCCATCTCCGCATGCGGATGGATCTCGCGCAGCGGGAAGTAGCGAAACACATACCGGAAGGCATCGCCGTCCTGGTCCCGCAGCTGCGCGATGGCGAGCTCCAGCGCGCGCGTGTATGGGCACTCGTAGTCGCCGTAAACGAGCAGCGTCACTGAAGCGCTTTGAGGGCCGCGGACGTGGTCCTCACTGCCGACCTTCATGGCAGGACCGCGCTCGGCCGTGGCAGCCCGGCGGCGAGCTGCCGCAGCTCTCGAGTCGAGCCGGACCAGGCGCCGAGGGCCTGGACGTAGTGCGCGATCTGCCACACCTGCTCGGGCGTCAGCGAACCGGTGGACTCGGGCATCGGCGTGCCGTTGATCCCTCCCATGGCCCGAATGTAAATGTCGCGTGCGGTGTGTGCCCACTTCCCGCGGCCGAGCATGAGGTTGGCCGGCGTGATGGGCGACCCCCAATCGTCTACTAATCCCTTCACGGCGGACGGCCCGTTGCCGGTGCCGTCGCCGTGGCACTTCGCGCAATTCGCCTCGAACAACTCGCGGCCTTGCGTCACGGATTCTCGCGTGGGCGCCGGCTCTTCAGTGACGGCGATCGGTGTCCCCGGCCCCTCGGTGCGCCAGCGTTCCGAGAGCGATTGCAGGTATGCGATCACGTCCCGGCGCTCGCGCGTGCTCAACGCGGCGAAGGGAGGCATGCGCGTGCCGTACAGCCCGTTCTGGATCACCCGCTCGAGGTCGGCAGTCGTGGGCAGGAAGCCGTACGGCGTCGAGCTGAATTTGAAGACGCCCTGGCGGAAGTCGCGCGGCTTCGGTTGCGACCAGCGCGCCACTTCGCCGGCGCCGTCCGCGCGCGCTCCGTGGCACTGGATGCAGTAGCGCTCGTAGACCTGACGGCCCCGCGCCGGATTGCCGGCTGACTGCGCCGGCATACCCGTTGCGCCGACCGTGAATGCGCCGACTGCGAGGGCGGCGACGAGCGCCGTGCGGCATAGGGCTGACATGCGCTCTCCCTTCAGAAAAGCAGGTGGGTTCCGAGCCACACAGAGTTGAGCGTCGCGTCCGCGCCGCCCGGCCCGACCGCTTTGATCCTTTGCCGCCAGTACGTGAGCTCCACCACCCACGCGAAGCGGGACGTCAGTTCGAGCGCCCGGCGCACGCCGACGAGCTGGAAGTCCTGGTCACCGAAGTCGCCGGGGTTCCCCGCGATGGCTTGGCGCTGGTTGCGGATGACTTGGAGCCGGCCGTAGAACACCAGGGGGAGCTTGGGCACGTACTCGAGCTGCAGCATGCCGGCCTTGAACGTAGGGTCCTGGGTCGCCGTCGGTACGAGCGCACGGTCGTCCCGCCCCGTCATGCCCATCACCGTGACGCGGAGCGGGAGGACGTCTGACCCCAATCCGAGCTCCACATCGCCGCCGAGCCGCCGCTGTCCCTTCAGATCCGAGCTGTCGGCACCCACCGGCCAGGTCACGTACGCCCCGAAGACCCCGGCCCGCACGCTGCGCAGGAATCCGTTCGCGAACTCGTGGCGATGGGTCACCCGGCCAAAAACGCCGGGCGAGCAAAAGGTGCAATGCGCCGCCGGCGCTCCGCCCGCGGTGAACAGGTTCACCGAGTAGCGATTCCGGCTGCC
>VBJV01000203.1:828-4068 GCA_005879785.1 Chloroflexota bacterium | reverse complement strand
CTGGGAGCCCTTCACGCACGGCGTCGGGCCCGCGGGCGCTTACGCGTCCGGCCTCGATCCGGATCGCCGGGCCGAGCTGCGCGCACTGTGTGAGGCCCGCATCCCCGGCAAGCCGTTCACGATCGACGCCCACGCCTGGGCGGCGCGGGGCCGCCGGTGACGATCACCACCGGCCGGCACCTGCGCCAGCGCACCGAGCAGGAGCAGCGCGCCACCAATCTGGAGCTGTTCTTCGACCTCGTGTTCGTGTTCGCGGTCACCCAGCTCTCGCACCTGCTGGGATCTCACCTGACCGTGACGGGCGCCGCCCAGACGGCGCTGCTGCTGCTGGTGGTGTGGTGGGCGTGGGTCTACACGACCTGGATGACGAACTGGTTCGACCCCGACTCGCCCGTCGTGCGCTGCCTGCTGATCGCCGTGATGCTGGCCAGCCTGGCGATGGCGATCGCGATCCCGCACGCGTTTGGCGACCGCGCGCTGATGTTCGCGCTCGGCTACGGCAGCCTCCAGGTGGTGCGAAACGCCTTCGTGGTCTGGGCGACCGACCGCGAATCGCAACTGCACGGGGCCTTCATCCGCATCCTGCTGTGGTCGATCGCGGTCGCCGGGCTGTGGATCGCGGGAGCGCTGCTGGGGGACGCCGCGCGAGCCACCATCTGGACGCTGGCGCTGGCGATCGACTACGTCGGGCCTGCCGCCGGCTACTGGGTTCCGGGCATCGGCCGGTCGCTGGCCGCGGAGTGGCAGATCGAGGGCTCGCACTTCGCCGAGCGGTTCCAGCTGTTCATCATCATCGCGCTCGGGGAGTCGATCGTGGTCACCGGCACTACGGCCAGCGGGCTTCACATCGACACCGCGCGGGCGGCCGCGATCGGCGTCTCGTTCATGATCTCGGCCGCCCTCTGGTGGCTCTACTTCGACTACGTCGCCACCATCGCCCAGCGCCGGCTGGCCACCAGCGACCAGGGCGGCGCGCTGGCCCGCGACGCCTACACCTACATCCACACGCTGATGGTGGCGGGGATCATCGTCGCCGCCGTCGGCGATGCGGTGCTGATCGCGCGTCCCGGCGCCACCGCAACCGGTGTCGAGCTGGCAGCGCTGGCCGGCGGCCCGGCGCTGTATCTCGCCGGCCACGTCGCCTTTCGCCGCCGGATGGCGGGATCGTGGAGCATCAAGCGAGTGTCTGCGACCGCCGCCCTGGTGGCGGCCGGACTGCTGGGCGCGCTGATGCCCGCCCTGGCCTGCGCAGGTCTCATCCTTGCGATCCTGATCGCGCTGATCGTGTCCGAGCTGCTGGCGGGACGCAGGCGCCGGCAGCGCGGACAACCGAGCCCGCTGGAGGCCCTGGAGACGCGGCTGGCCGGCGGGTAGCCGCGGACCTGTATAACTCGCCAGATGCGCAGCGAGTCAGAGCAGTTCTTCCACCGCCTGCTGGACGCGGCCGGGCCGAGCGGCGACGAGCGGCTGGCGGCCCGCGTGTGGCGCGAGTACGCGTCCGGGTTTGCCGCCGTCAGCCACGACCGGCTGGGCTCGAGCTTCGCTGTCGCGAACCAGGACGGCTCGCCCAGCCTTGCCGTGTTCGGCCACATCGACGAGATCGGCCTGGTCGTCAACCACATCGACGATGACGGCTTCCTCTGGTTCGGCACGGTGGGCGGATGGGATCCCGAGGTGCTGGTGGGACAGCGCGTGCGGATCCTCGCCAGGGGCGGACCACTGGCCGGCGTGATCGGCAAGAAGTCCCGCCATCAGCAGGACGCCGCCGATCGTGAGAAGCCATCGCGGGTGCGCGACCTGTGGATCGACGTTGGTGCCGGCTCGGCCACCGCGGCCCGCGAACTGACCGCCGTCGGCGACCTCGCCGTGCTCGAGCAGCCCGCGATCACGCTCGCCAGCGGCCGCATCACCAGCCGTGCCGCAGACAATCGCTGCGGCGCCTACGTGGCGGCCGAAGCGGTGCGCCTGTACGGCGAAAACGGCGGCTCCGCCCGGCTGACCGGGATCGCCTCGGTCGGTGAGGAGACGGCGTTTACCGGTGCGTATACGACCGCCTTCTCAGCCGTACCCGACGTCGCGATCGCCGTGGACGTGACCAACGCCACCGACTACCCCAGCACCAGCAAGCAGCAGTACGGCCACGTCGCGCTGGGCAAGGGGCCGGCGCTGGCGCGCGGCTCCGGCGTGCATCCCGAGGTGTTCGAAGCCCTGGTGAGCACGGCGGAGGCGGAGAACATCCCCTACCAGGTGGAGCCGGTGGGCGGATCGACCGGCACCGACCTGGACGCGGCACACAAGACCCGCGGCGGCGTGCCCGGCGGGGTGGTCAGCATCCCCCTGCGCCACATGCACTCCCCCAACGAGCTGCTCGACCCGAACGACCTCGACGCCTGCGCAGCACTGGTGGCCGCCTACGCCCGGCGGCTCACCGAGCCCCCAACGGCAGACTGAAGACGTCGGTGCTGACCGCAGGGTCGATCGTGATCCTGGCGGTGGTGGTGTTCGGGCGCTCGCACACCGTCAAGCCGCCACCGGTACAGCTGACCAACCCCGGTCAGCGCACGGCGGCGGTCGCGTTCCACGCCACCACGATCGCCGGCCAGCGGGTCAGTCTGGCGAGCTTCCGCGGCCGTCCGCTGGTGATCAACTTCTTCGCCGCCTGGTGCGATCCCTGCAAGCGGGAGGCCTCTCAGTTCACGCGACTCGAAAGCCGCTACGGCAATCGCATCTCCCTGGTCAGCGTGGCCGTCCGCACCTCGCTGCGGTCGTCGCTCGACGCGTTCGTGCGCGACCATGACATGACGTGGCCGGTGATCTGGGACCGGGGCGGCAGCCTGACGGAGTCCTACCGGATCGTCGGCCAGCCGATCACCTACGTGATCGACAGCCAGGGTCGCGTCGTCTACCGCATCATCGGGCAGACCACCGAGCACCGGATCGCCGGCCTGCTCGACCAGCTCCTGGCGGCGTGAGCGTCTCACCGACAGACCTCGCGGTGGCCTTCGCGGCGGGGTTCGTCTCGTTCGTCTCGCCCTGCGTGTGGCCGCTGATCCCGGGCTACCTCTCGTTCGTGAGCGGAGTTCCCGGCGCGGAGCTGCCCGCGCACCGCAGGCGCGTGATCCTGGCCGCGGCCGGCTTTGTGGCCGGCTTCAGCCTGCTGTTCGCGCTGGCCGGAGCGGGCACCGGCGTGCTGGGATCGCAGTTCCTCGACCATCGCCGCGGGCTCGAGCTGGTGGGTGG
>VBJV01000203.1:0-721 GCA_005879785.1 Chloroflexota bacterium | reverse complement strand
CGTTGGCTGGACGCCCTGCATCGGCGCCCAGCTCGCGGCCATCCTTGCGATCGCCGGCAGCCGCGGCCGGGCCTCGGACGGCGCGCTGCTGCTGTTCGTCTACGGCCTCGGGCTGGGCGTGCCGTTCCTAGCGGCCGGCGTCTGGCTGCCCTCGGTGATGTCCGCCACCCGCCTGTTGCGCGACCACTGGCCGGTTGTGACGCGCGTCTCGGGGGCCGTGCTGATCGTGGCGGGCGTGCTGCTGGCCAGCGGCCGTCTGACCGACATCAGCACCCGCTTGGCCGGATAGGCTGCGCCGGTGAAGGTCGTCAGTGTGGTCGGCAACCGCCCGCAGTTCATCAAGGCAGCGCCGCTCTCGCGGGCGCTGGCGGAGGTGTGCGACCACGTGCTGGTGCATACCGGGCAGCACTACGACGAGGACCTGTCGCAGGTCTTCTTCGAGGAGCTGGGCATGGCCCTGCCCGACCACCGGATCGAGACCGGCTCGGGTAGCCACGCCCAGCAGACCGGCTCCATGCTGGTCGGCCTCGAACCGGTGCTCGGCTCCGAGCAGCCTGACATGGTGCTGGTCTACGGCGACACCAATTCGACCCTGGCGGGGGCGCTGGTGGCGACCAAGTCCGGCTACCCGCTGGGCCACGTCGAGGCCGGGCTGCGCTCGTTCGACCGCGGCATGCCGGAGGAGGTCAACCGCGTGGTGACCGACGTCGTCTCGGATCTG
>VBJV01000202.1 GCA_005879785.1 Chloroflexota bacterium | reverse complement strand
GCATCAACAGGTCGATCACGAGCCGGACGAGACGATAGAAACGGGCCACGCGTTCATCCTCGCAGCGCTCGAACCATGCCGATCACACCACATCGAAACCCAGGCCAACAGGCCGGACGAGTTCTCGGCACCCACAGGCCGCCATCCACGCCGCACTCATCCCAACCGATTTTCGACCCCACGCACACCCAGCGAAAGGGCGCCTCCCCACCCATCCCCAGTGATGCACGCACGCACGACAACACAGAACGCCGTCCCGCGCGAACCCAGAATCCGCGCATGACGGCACCTCCGCATGCCTCCGAGCCGGCGCTCCGGGGGCTCTTGACGCGCGTTCTTGAGCCGGGCCGCCTGGGTGAGCTTCACCTTGCCAAGTCGGGGAGAGGATCGCAGCGCGCCCCGTGCAGGTCCGCGGCCACGCGGCCGGTCTGGTTATCGGTCGGACGCGGCGCCCCTCACCGCCGCGTCAGAGCGGTGACGCTAGAAGCGTTCGGCGAGTTCCATCCGGTCGAGTTCGCGTTGGCCGGCCTGACAGAACATGTCCGCCATCGTGGGCATGCCCGATCATCGCTGCCCACGCGAATCGAGGGTGGGATAGTCGCGTTTTGTGCGACAGGCTCCACACCCTGCCGCGGGCCGAGGAATCGTGACCCGGCGCGGCTCTCAGCCGGTACCGAGAACCCGGGCTGCGAGGACGCAGACGTCGTCTTGGAGCGGCGGCACTGCCATCTGGGCGAGCACGCGATCGCACAGAGCGTCGGCGCTGCCGTCGAAGTGCGTGGCAAGCGACACGAGCAGTTCCAGCCGCTCGTCCGGCCCTTGTCGCCGCATGTCGATGATGCCGTCGGTGTAGAGCAAGAGCAGGCTGCCCGGCTGCGTCGCCCGCTCGACCACAGACCGCGCGGCCGGCTCGGCATTCTGGACTCCAAGCAGCAACGACAGACCCTCTTGCACAAGCGTTGCCTGCCCATCGGGTCCGATCAGCAACGGTGGGGGATGTCCCGCATTGGCCAGTCGAAGGATGAGCCGGTCGAGATCGACCTCGACGTAGATGACGGTCGCGAGCACTTCGGTGCCGGCACGGAGCAGCACCTCGTTGAGCTTCGCAAGAATCCCGGTCGGTTCATATCCAGCAACCACGTACGCCTGGAGCGCGAAGCGCAGCCGGGCCATCATGGTCGCCGAGGCCACACCGTGGCCCGTGACGTCACCCACAGTGAGCGCGATGCGGCGATCGGTAATGGGAATCGCGTCATACCAGTCGCCGCCGACCTCCGCACCCGCTGGCAGATAGCGGGCCGCGAGATCGAGCCCAGGAATCGTGGGAAGGCTGCCAGGTAGCAGACTCCGCTGCAGCGTGAGCGCCACCCGGTGCTCACGCTCGTAGAGCCAAGCGTTCTCCACCGCGACGCTGGCAAACCGCGAGAACTGAAGACCGAGCACCTCATCGAAGTCGCTGAACTCGGTCCCGGGCGCAGCCCATAGCTCGATGACTGCGATGAGGCCCTCATCACGGCGCGCGATTGGGAGCCCCATCCACCCGGCGCCGCACGACGTCTCGTCAGCCGTCTTCCGTTGGCACATGTCGGGCCTGACCTCGTCGGCCAGGACCGGGTACGACGAACAGCCGGCGGCCGCGCCTTCCTGATCGGCACTCGTGAAGGGAATGAGGTACCGGTCGGCGAAGGTGCTCACCCGGCTGGCCTGGGCTCCGGTCACCAGGCGGGCTTGCTCACCCAGTAGGTCAACGCGTTCATAGAGAAGCCGCTCGCCGGCGATCGCGACGAACGCCTCGGCGAGTCGCCTCAGCTGCCGCACGCGATTCTCCTCCGTTCGCGCCCGCGTTTGCGATTCCCAAAAACCGCGCTGCGTCATCTCCAGCGTCGCGAGCGCCTCGTTCAAAAACGAACCGCTGGCTTCCAATACCTCGCGCGAAAGCCTGCCCCGCTGCACCACCTCGGTCAGGGCTTCGGTGTGCAGCGCAGACAGCTCGAGCAGCGACACGCCACGCCGAAGAGCATCGCGGCCGAGCTCGTACGCGGCGGCTAACCCCGACTCGGTCCGTATCTCGAGATACCGATACAGCGCAGCCTTGTATTCCCCTTCGAACGAGCCGTGGTCGCTCATGTCGCTCGTTCGCAGCGTGCAACAAGGATGAGTGCATCATCGCCCAGCTTCGCGAACCGCTCGAGGAGCCCATCGGCGACTTCTTGCACCGGGACACCCCCCGCGGTCGACACCTCGTCTACAAACCGAGGCTCGAGACCATCCGTCGCGATGGCGATGAGATCACCGCTTCCCAGCTCCACGGACGTCACCAACGTCGCCGGTAACCGGAAGCCCACCACTCCCGGCGCCACCAGGGCGTGTGTAGGGCGAACCCCGTGCTGGCTGACCACAACGGCGGCGACGTTCCCGACACCTCCCCACGTCAGTCGCGCAGCTTCAGGCTCAACCCGCGCCAGGGTGATAGCGGCGCCGCGCGTGTGCCTGAGCGCCTCGTGACACAACTCCAACAGCTTGTCGATTGGTTGCTCCATCTGGTCTTCCAAGAGCGCCACGGCCCGAGCCGCGGCGTCGGCGGCGGGCGCACCATGGCCCAGCCCGTCAACGGCGCCGAGGAGCACTGCGCCTGACGTGCGAGCAATCACGGCTCGATCACCGGAGACCGGCCCGCCAGCAAGTGCGCGACTCGCCACCCCGACACGAACGCTGAGCGACCCGGCCA
>VBJV01000205.1:2888-4716 GCA_005879785.1 Chloroflexota bacterium | reverse complement strand
GGATCGAATCGCAGCGGCTGGACTTGACGCGGGCGGCGGCGGAGTGCGACTTCGCGGTGCTGCACGCGGGGCAGGGCTCAACGGCGCAGGTGCTGCTGGCGGGCAAGCCGCTGCTCCAGATCCCGCTCGTGCTCGAACAACAGTTGACGGCGAGGGCGGTGGAGCGGCTGGGGGCGGGGGAGACGGCGTCATCGACGAGTACGCAGTCGCTGCGGGAGAAGCTTGAAGCGATGCTGTCATCGGCTCGCTATGCGGCCGCGGCGCGGGCGTTTGCTCAGCGGCATTCCGATTTCGACCCAGCCGCACAGGGCCAGCGGATGGTGGCGCGAGTGGAGGAACTGCTCAATGCGCCGAACGGGGTGGCTTCGCTGCGGAGACCGGCGCCCGCGCTGAGCCTACCGACGGGTGTATTCCGTGGTTAATCTGGTCTCTGACTACGGGCATTCCGGCAGTGACAGTAGGTTGTCGTTCCACTGGCCGTCAGCGTGAGTGCGGACGTATTTGCCGTTCGGCCCGGTGACGACGCCCACGTCGGCTCGCTTGCCACCCTCAAGCGTATAAAAAGTGTTCGTCTTCGCCTCAATCGAGGCAATGACCTGCTCGCGCGTCCACTTCCAGGTCGTGCCGCCACCGAGGTGGGTGATGCCCTCGTGCGGGTTGTAACGAGGCTGCTTGTTGATGCACGTTACTCGAACATCGGCCATGGTTCCTCCAAGCCATGGACCATGATACCGGTGTCGACTTGACCGGCCGCGTTACCTAAACCTCGCGTCGCCAAGCTATCGAACTGGTGCTGCCGTGCAGCCGCCCGTGGTCAGCAGCCTAGGCCCGTTTACGCCTAATCGCACACGTCCGCACCCACCATCGACGCCCGTGCTCGCGCGGCCAAGTAAAACTCTTGCTCGTCGTTCCCTTTCGGATCGGACGACGTCCGCGAGGCTGTCGCCGCTGAGTTTAACAGCACGACGTTCTCAACGTAGCGCGCATGCAGTGGACACTCGTGGGCTGGCCTGCGGCCTCGGCCTGTCGCAGGACCGCCTCCGTTGCGTTGCCTCCGTTGCGTTGTCGCGCGTCTCCGACGCCGGAGCCGGCGACACGATCAGACCTGATGGCGGAGAAGCGGGCCTTCTCTGACGGCTCGTGTGGGATTGTGGGATTGTGGGATTGCTAACTGCGCAACGTGGGCGCGCNNNGCTGCGTGCAAGAGTCTTCATCAGCCCCGGTAAAAATCTCGATTTGCTAGCGCGTCCCCGGAAACGCGAACCTCCGGGCTGTCACCCCGGCGGTGGCTGGATCGGGCGGCGTATCTCAAGGATGCCGGCGAAGCAAGAGAAGGTCCGGCTCTCCGACGGCTGACGCCCACCGTCCGCCACGCGTAGCAGTTGCCACCTCCGTCGCGATCCTGATAGGCCAGAGGCCGACCGATTGTCGTGCCAGCTGACGATAACTCATGACGGGTGTGGTCAGAGCGCCAGAGCCGTTCAAAGGCCCTGCCCTTGAGTCGACAGTCGCACGCCGTATTGCGGCGGTGCATGCTCCATCGCGGTTCCGGATTCAGGAAGCTGAACCGCAGCATGTTTCCCAGCTCCGACGGGAACGCCGCTCGCCCGAGAATGGCGAACTTCACCAGCTGCGCCGCCAACAGGACGCCGCTGGCGGCTGAGACGAAGCCGACGGACCAGTCGGTGTGCCGGCCGTGAACTTCTCCATCTCTGCCTCACCAAGCTTTCCGCACCGCGGGTCGGCGAGGTACTGCTCGACCGCCCTCCAATCGGCTCCACACTGCGCGGCCCGCCGCCGCCGCTCATCCGGCGGGAGCCTCCGGAGT
>VBJV01000205.1:0-2732 GCA_005879785.1 Chloroflexota bacterium | reverse complement strand
CAGGAGAGCACGAGCCGGTAGCGGTACGCGGCCTCCTCGGCGCGCAGATCATCCCTCTGCCCTGCCCGGGCGAGGGGGTCCAAGGCGTACCCTGGCCAGCCCTTGTTCGAGTGGTGGATGCTGAACCCGCGGCCGGCGAGGCGGGCCGCCAGCAGTTCCGTCTTCACTGCCCCGACGTCCGCCAGCACCGCCAGCGGGTAGCGGTTGAGGTTCGTGGCGTCGACGCCTTCCCGGTCGATGACGGTGAAGTGACCTTGTAGGGCCTCCCATGCGGCGAGTGCTGCGGCAGTCGCCTGGCCCACGGCGCCGGCGCCAACCAGGTAGAACGGGGGCAGCGTGAACTCGTTGACCCGGGGCCCCTGCGGCGCTTGCGACCAGTCGGGACCTGAGTGAAAGTCCCACAACGACAGCGTCAATGACCAATGAAGCTGCCCTTCCCCGGCTGAAGTCCGCAGAGCCGCTTGAACACCTCGCCCGCGGCGACGCACGCCGCGAAGTAAGGGCCGAGCGTGTTGGTGTCGTCAAGATCGGCATCGGGAACGGCCCCGGGACGACCCGCGAAGACACGCCAGCCCGCGCCGAGTACCGCGACCCGGTGGGTGCAAGGCAGTCGCCCGGCCTCGTCACAACCGACGATCACCTCGACGTCGGCAGGTTCCACTCCCGCGGCGACTCGTACCGCGTCGCCCGCCACGAGCCGGACGACCTCGGCCAGGGTGTCCGGGAGGTGCTCGCGGCCGCCGAACAACGCGACCTGCGGGTGGAGCGGGACCCGCGGCACCGCGACCTCGACCTCGGCAACGACGCCGAACTGGCGGGCCAACAGGTTCGCGAGCATCCAAAGCGTGTGTTGTCCGGCGACGGAGCGGGACACGGTGTCGCCCGCCGTGATCCGGACCCGTCGTCCCCCACCGGGGCGGGAGAGTCCGCCGATCGGCCGCAGGTGCCGGTCGCCGAGGTTGTGTACGTGCAAATTGTTCATCGGCGCGTATCCACCAGGCGGGCCATTACGTCGGGGGTCGATCACCACGCGCGCCGCCGCGACCTCGGGCGAGAGCAGGTGCCAGTAATCGTCCTGGAACTCGTGGACGCCTACACCGTCCGGCCACACGCGGCGCCACAGGCCGTAGGCCGGGAAGACGACGGAAAGAGCGCGGCTACGCGACCAGAAGCGGACGACTACCTGCAAGCGACAGCTCGCGGAGGGCTGCAAGGGATCCCCATTATCGGGGGAGCTGCGGCCGAGCTGCTTAGCTTGGCCGTGACACCGGCGCTTGAGCAGCGGCGCAACGCGCGGATGCGGCGGGTCGGCGAGGGACTTCAGCAACTCGAGACGGCTGGCTTCCTACGGACAGACGAACTTACGGCTAATGAGGCTTTCGTGTCTGCTGCTACCCAGGCGTCCCTCGCCGCACTTCGCATTCACCAGCGCGAGAAGCTCGAGGCGCTCCGTAACGCGGTTCTCAGTTCTGCCCTGCCGGGCGCACCTGACGACGCGCTGCAACTGATGTTCATCACCTTCGTTGACGGCTTTAACGAGTGGCATCTGCGCTTCCTGCGCGTGCTGGAGCATCCAAAAAAGTGGTTTAAGGACAACGAGAAGGAGAAGCCCGACCTGTCACGTGGCGGAGGTCACAACACGTTCTTTGAGGCAGCGTACGAGCAGTTGAAGGGTCGCCGACCATTTGCGGACCAGATTCTCAAGGACCTCCAAGACCGCGGTTTGGTGAGCACGCCTGCGATGGACGCGATGATCTCCGATATGACGCAGAGCCAGGGCTGGAGCTCCTACTGGCCGCTAAGCGAGCTCGGTAAGCAATTCCTTCGCTTTATCATCGAGCCGGGCACCGACCTGGATGGCGGGCAGTCGGCAATGTAAATACCGCAAACGAAAGCGGGGCGGGAAGCTCGCGTCGCCCGCCCCTCGCGTCGCCCGCGTCCCTCCTCCTGGCGCTTGAGCCGCTCGACGATTTGAGGGAGCACCCGGCCACGCTGCCGCACCCCATGAAAGTCGTTGCGGGCGGCATTTGCTTCTTCAACCCACCGCCAAAAGCAGGCTACGACACCGCCCAGTGAGCCTCGACCGCGACGGCCTCCGCCGGTCCCGGCCACGGCGGCATTGTGGCGATGATAAAGAACAGGGGTTCGGACCCGGTATTCCGCACTTGGAAATGCGTTCCAACCGGGACGGTCAAGCACGTACCTGGACAGACATCAACCTCCCGTTCGTGGTCCCCAAGCGAGCGCCAGACTTGGCCCCTGCCTTGCAAGAAGTACCAGACCTCGTCCACGGTCCGGTGAGCCACGGCGCGTGACGTGCGGCCCGAAGCAAGCGTGCAGTGGCACACGCCGCCGCGGGATACTTCCAACAGCAAACGGATTTCCGATCCGTCCGGCGCGGCGTAGTCCTGGTTCACAGGCAGTTGCTTGGTTTCAAATCGCATGAGCAGCTCTCCGAGACGATGCATCGCCTGCAAACTCGTCGGTCAAGCGACGTCGAAGCGCAGCCCGCTCGATCCTTCGCCGCTACCGATGCGGCTGCGGCGGCGCGACCAGACGAACGAGGCGCCGTTCGACCAGCGTGTGAAAGCATAGTCCCGCAGGAGTTGTCGCCCCTCACGGGGCACGGACGCGTCGGGCAACGTTGCGCCCAACTCCAGGAAGCTGCCGAGCGGCGTGATCGATGCCGGCGCGTTCTGCATCTGCTCCAATCGGAGGCGTATGTCGCCGCC
>VBJV01000204.1:566-3222 GCA_005879785.1 Chloroflexota bacterium | reverse complement strand
AACCCGCAACCCTGAGGCATTCCGATAGTCCCACTCGATCGCGTGCGGACCCGCCGCGTACACTCCGTCGGCGAGCCCCGCGATGCGGCGGCCGAACAGGTCGTACACGGTGAGCGATACTCGTGTCTCGCTCGCCAGACCGAATCGCAGCAGCGTCGACCGCACGCCGGGGTTGGGCGCCGGCGCTGCGAACCACGTCCCGGTCGAAGGAGCCACGAATCCGACGTCGGTGGTGGGCGAGTAGATCGTCACCGGATAATCCTCTGTCTCGCCGGCGTTGAACGCGTGGTTGGGTGTGGACAGCGAGCCGTTCCACGGGAAGTCATCGGGCACGGGATCCGCGGTGAGCGTCATCCGCATCCACGTGTTCCCGGTCTTGTGACCCACCTGGAACTGCGGCGTGGTGTAGCTGTTGCACCCGGCATTCAGTGTGACCTTGACGTTCTTCACCACCCACTCGGGAGCGCACCGGCCGCCGGCGCCGATGGGTCCGCAGATGATGTTGTCGTTCCAGTCGCCGTCCTGGCTCCAGTCCACGAGCACGTTGAGATAGGCCTCCTGCGGGTGGTCGCAGGCATAGGTGCGGTACCGCAGCGTCGCGGTGGAGCAGGCGCGGAACGCGACCGGCGAAGCCAATCCTGCGTCGCCGTCCCCGTAGCACTCGTCCTGCCCGAAGTTGAGTCCGAACGTCGACTCGATGCAGTCCACGGGGATCTCGCCGCACTGGCTGTGTGGCCCACCGAAGCTGCTCTTGCCGTCGCTCTCGTCGTCCACACCGAAAGCGGGGTTGGGGCCGCAGCCGAACCAGAAGTGGTAGGGCGACGTGGCCGTCACGATGTGCTCGACGAATCCCGCCATGGCGCCGGAGGGAGGTGCGGTGCTCAGAGCCGCCCCGCACTCGATCTCCTGGCCACCGGCCGGAGCGATGCCCGCCGTGCAGGTGGGATAGTTGCCGATGAACGTCGAGGTGGCCGGGAAGCCTTCGGGCGCGTCGCCGAAGTCGCGATAGCTGATGTCGCAGCTCGGTGGCGCGATCTCGACGGGATAGTCCTCGGTCTCGCCACCCTGGAACGCTCCGCCCGGCAGGCTCGCCGAACCGTTCCACTCGAAGTCGGGCGGCACGGGCTGCAGCGTCACGCTGACCCGCATCCATCCGTGTCCTCCGCGCGGTCCGATCAGGAACGAGGGCGAGGTATGCGCCAGGCATCCTGAAGGCAGCGCGAGGGGGGCGTTGCGCACGGCCCACTCGTTGGCGCATTGCGTGCCGCACAGGAATGAATCGTTCCAGTCGCCGTCCTCGTTCATGTCGACCAGGATGTTGAGATAACCGTCCACACTCGGCCCGCACACGAAGGTCTTGAACGAAACAGTCGCCGGAGTGAAGGCCGCGAACGTCACCGGATCGACGCCCGCATCGGCGTCACCGAATTTCTCGTCCTGGCCGAAGATCATGCCCCCGAATGCCGTCTCGGTGGCGTCGGTGATCACGGCCGGCTGGCAGTTGCTGGGATTTCCCGCGCCGGTCAGGTTCACCTTGCCGTCGGCTTCGCCATCCACCGCGAGTCCCGCGGCGAGCGGATCGCCACAGCCCAGGCTGACTTTGGTCTGATCGGTCGCTAGAGTCGTGTGCTCGACATAGCCGGTCGGACCCGGAGGCGGATCACCGGTCGTGCACGTCTGCTCCGCGGCGCCGGGCGCTGAAGGCTCGATGCAGGTCGGGAAGTGTCCGAGCACACCGCTGGGATACGCGGGAAGGTTCTCGGGCGCGTCGCCGAAATCGTTGTAGCCGTTCGGGCACCCTCCAATGTCGGCAAGGATCGTCAACGGATAATCCTCGGTCTCGCCGCCTTGCAGCTCGCCACCCGCCATCGTCGCCGAACCCGCCCACGGGAAATCGTCGTTCACCGCCTGATCGCTGATCGAGATCCGCATCCAGCTCTCGACGGCGTTCGACCCCACCAGGAAGGCAGGCGAGGTGATGGTGTTGCATCCCGGCAGCAGCGTGATGACGGCGTTCTTGACCGCCCACTCGAATGCGCAGCCACCCGGGAGGTTGCAATAGACGTTGTCGTTCCAGTCGCCGTCGTGATTCAGGTCGATCAGGATGTTGAGATGGACCTGGATCGCCACGGGGCTGCAGGAATAGGCGCGGAACGTGACGGTCGAGTTCGAGCAGGTGTGCAGCACGGGCGGCGCGGCGAGCCCCGCGTCGTCGTCGCCATAGCATTCGTCCTGTCCGAACGTGAGCCCAAACGCGTTCTCCGTGCAGTCGGCGATCGTGGTGGCCGAGCACGCGCTGGGATTGCCGGCGCCGGTCGAGTTCACCTTGCCGTCACCTTCGGAATCGATGCCCAGCGGTGCGGCGGACGCCGAGCATCCCAGCCAGTAGTGGATGCCGGTCACCGGCGTGGTGTGGACCACGTAGCCCGTTAGACCGGGGTTGCTGCTGATCGGCCCGCACTTGAACTCCAGCGTGCCGGGCGCGCTCGGCGAGAGGCAGGTGGGGAAGTGGCCGACCACGCCGATGTAGGCGGGGATGTTCTCGGGTGCGTCTCCGAAATCCCTGAGGGACCGCTGACAGTCGTCGGGTCCATCGACGTCGTGCGCCCACGAGGGCGCGGGCCGCAAGATCGTGCACGCCAGCAGCGCGCACAGG
>VBJV01000204.1:0-502 GCA_005879785.1 Chloroflexota bacterium | reverse complement strand
TCGGGGCCGCGGGCGCTCTGATCCATGAACGGAATCCCGGGCCCGGAGGGGCCACGGAGGGCCGGGGGAGGTCACCCGGCGGAAAGTCGTATCTCCCGGGGACTTGCTCGCCTACTATTTCCCGGTTTGGACCCCTGCGGATCGTGAACCGGACCCGGGCCGCTCACCGCCAGACCCAGGCCCATTGGGAAAGTGGAGCGCCCGCATGTCTCGGGACGACATCACCCAGATCCTGCGCGACCTGCGCGGCGGCAAGAGCGGCGCGGTCGAGGCCCTGCTGCCGCTCGTGTACGTCGAGCTGCACGCCATGGCGCATCGCCGTCTCTCGCCCGGCGCCCGCGACGTGACGCTGGATACCACGGCACTGGTCCACGAGGCCTACCTGCGACTGTTCGATCGCAGCCAGCTCGACTGGAAGGACCGGCAGCACTTCTTCTCCGTCGCGGCCATCGCGATGCGCCAGATCATCGTGGACCATGCCCGCAAGCGCAGCGCCGAGAAG
>VBJV01000198.1 GCA_005879785.1 Chloroflexota bacterium | reverse complement strand
TTCTCGATGCTGGTCTCGCTGGGATCGTCGCTCCAGATCGCGCTGGGGGTGGCGCCGCTCTTGGTGTTCATCTCACTGGCGATGCCGCACAGCTTCGACCTGGTGTTCCCGCCGATCCAGATCATTGCGCTGGTGTCGGCGGTGTTCATCACGGCCCTGATCGCCGCGGACGGCGAGTCGAACTGGCTGGAGGGCGCCCAACTGGTGGCGGTCTACGCGATCATCGCAACGGCGGTCTGGTACCTGTGACCCGGTTCCAGAAGCTGGCGTTCGCGATCATCTTTGCGCTGGCTGCGCTGGCGCTCGGGCTGCGGGTGGCGAGCGTGGCGGGACAGATCGTGTTCGTGGTGGCGGCCGTCGCCGTGGCCGGGCTGGCCTGGGCGCTGGGCGAGGCCACCGAGCAGGCCGGCGAGTCGGCCGGCCCGCGCGTCTCGGCGCTCCTGAACGCCAGCTTCGGGAACCTGCCGGAGGTGGTGATCCTGGTGCTCGCGATCGACGCCGGGCTGTCCGACATCGCGCGCGCCTCGATCATCGGCTCCGTGCTCGGCAACGTGCTGTTGATACTCGGCCTGGCTCTGCTGCTGGGAGGCTGGCGGCACGGCCTTCAGACGTTCAACGAGCGAGTTGCGGCCACCAACTCCTCGATGCTGGTGCTGGGCGTGATCGGCCTCGGCATCCCGACGCTGTTTCATGCCCTCGAACCGGACGTCAGCTCCGAGCTGGTGCTCTCCCGCTGGACGGCCGGTGCGCTGCTGCTGTGCTACTTCGCCTACCTCTACTTCTCGTTCACCTCTCCCGGCCTGCGGTTCTCGGACGAGTCGGGCGAGCTGCGCTGGACGCGGATGGAGGCGATCGCGATGCTGGCCGCGACGGCGGTGGCCACCGGCGTCGTGTCCGAGGTGCTCGTCCACTCGATCAAGCCCACGATCGACGCCTGGGGTGTGCCACGCGAGTTCATCGGCCTGATCGTGGTGCCGTTCATCGGCAACGTGGCCGAGCACTTCTCGGCCGTCAAGCTGGCGGTGGCGAACCGCGTCGACTTCGCGATGGGAATCGCCTACGGATCCGGCATCCAGATCTCGCTGCTGGCCAGCGGCATCGCCGTCTTTGCGAGCGTCCTGATCGGAAACGAGGTGGCGCTGGTTTTCGACCCGCTTCAGCTGGCCGCGCTGGGCGCCGCGGCGATCGGCTCGACGCTGGTCGCCCGATCGGGCGAGACGAACTGGCTGGAGGGGCTCCAGCTGCTCACGATCTACTTCATCATTGCCGCAGCGGTGTGGCTCTTGGGATGACGATCGTCCACCTCATCTGATGGGATACGCTCGGCCGTGCACCGCCGGCAGCACCTGTGCCGTGACCCAGGCCGGCGTCTGCACCAGGCCCGCGCGATACTCGTATGAGCCGTTGGTGCGCTTGCGTGCTGCCAGGTAGTCGAGGGCGCCGGTGTTCACCAGGCGGCACTTGATCCGGGCCTGGATCACCCACGACGTGGACTGGCTGTCGGAGCCAGCCGATGCATTCAGCGCGTAGCCGTGGTCGCCGCGCTGCAGGCCGTGCATGTAGTCGTAGGCGTGCGCAACTGCCTTCCAGCCGCAGGGGATGCCTCCGGCCCGCAGCGCCATCACGGCGGCCGCGGTGTCGTTCGAGTCGGCACCGGCGCCGGGCGCGTAGCCGTAGCCGCCCGCGCTGCCCTGAAGGCTTCGGATATAGGTCAGCGAGCGGGACGGCAGCGTCGCGCCGGCGGCACGGAACGCGAGCACGCCCCAGTAGGTGGAGTTTGAGAACTTACCGATGCGGCCGTTGCTGGCGACCTTCGAACGAAGCGCCCGCACCAGGTTTCGGCCGGCGAAGCTAGACGGGTTCTTGCCCAGCGCCACCACCCCCAGGATGCCCCGCTCCAGCGAGTAGGCGTTGTGCCAGCCCGCTGCGTGGGCGGCCAGGAAGGCGGTCGGCGTCTTGCCGCCGCTTCGGTGCATGGTGGCGGGGTTGCGGCCGGCCGCTTCGAGGCCCATCACCGCCCACTCGGTGAGTGAGACCGAGGCGGCGCTGCCAGGCTCGGCGAAGCCGCCCGAGAGCTTCTGCCGCGACGCCAGATAGTCGCCGCCGCCGGCCGCCTGCGCGACCTGGGTGGTGATGGCGAGCAGCAGGGTGGTGAGGATCAGCATTCGTCGTGTCATGTCGGCTCCAGTGGTGCGAAGGTTGCGTGCAGCCGCCGCGCGTAGCGGTCGAGCATGCGAATCAGGGACGGCCCCGCCACCAGGGCGATGACCGCGTTTCCGGTGGCGTGGGCGATGTCGAACGGAAGTCCCGTGGCGGCCAGCGTCAGGAACGAGTGCAGGTCGGCGCTGGGACCGAGGGCGCTCCATGCCCACACGTCCATCAGCCAGTCGAACAAAAAGCCCCAGGCGATGCCGAAGGCTGCGAGTGCGAAGCGGTTCCGACCAGGCCCCAGCCGATCATCTGCCAGGCCGTCCACGGCCCCTGGCCGAGCACCGTGTTCGAGAGCAGCGCGGCCGCGCCGCCGGTGGCGATCCCGGCCCGCGCTCCCAGCGTCGCTCCCGTGACGGCGACGATGATCGTCACCGGCTGGACGTTGGGGATAAACGCGAACAACACGCGTCCGCCGGCCGCGGCGGCCGCCAGGGCAGCCACCAGCGAAAGCTCGCGGCTGCGGTTGGGGCCGGTCTCGACGGCCGACACCGCCAGCGCGATGCAGGCAACCGCGATCAGCAGCACCAGGCTAGACATGCGTCCGTTCCCGTGCGTCGGCCGGCCGCAGCCGCGCCACGGCGTCGGCGATCGAGACGCATCCCAGCGCAAGGCCGAGCTGGCAGGCGAAGAAGCCGCCACGCGCCAACAGCTCGCGCGGCGCGCGGTCGGCCAGCACCCGTCCCCGCGCCATCGTGGTCACATCCATGGCGGCCTCGGCGGCGAAGTCGACGTCGTGGGTGATCACGCCGACGGCGCAGCCGTCCCCGGCCAGCCGCCGCACCAGCTCCGCCAGCGCCAGCTTTCGCAGCCCGTCCAGGCCGCGCGTCGGCTCGTCGAGCAGCAGCAGCGCCGGGCGCATCACCGTCACCGAGGCGATCGCCAGCCGCTGCCGCTCGCCGCTCGAGAGATCGCGCGGGTGGCGGCCGGCCAGCCCGTCGAGACCGAACCGCTCCAGCTCGGCCCGCACCAGCTGCTCCCGCCCGGCCGGCCCCACACCCAGGTTCTCGAGCGCGTAGGCCACCTCGCCGGCGACCGTCTCGCGGAGCGCGTGGTGGGCCGGGTTCTGGCTCACGTAGCCGGCCAGGCCCTCACCGCGCACCCGGCCGGCATCCGGTTTGACAAGCCGGGCGGCGATCTGAGCCAGGGTCGTCTTGCCGGCCCCGTTGGCGCCGAGCAGGGCGGTCACCCTGCCCGCGCCGAAGCCGGTCGTCGCCCCCCGCAGCGCCTCGATACGGCCGAATCGCTTGTGCAGGTTGTCGACGGCCACAACCGGTTCGGGTGTTTCCCGGGGCTCCGGTGGCGGGGTCGTGCTCGCCGTCGCAAGCGCCCGCGCCTCGCGGACCGAGAGCGGCAGCTCCGGCCGTCCGGCGCCCGCGAAGGCCTGTGTCACCGGCGGCAACAGCCAGGGCGCGGCCGTCGCCAGGTGCCGGGCAGCCGCGCCCGGTGTGCCGTCGAACGAGATCCGTCCCGTCTCCATCACGATCACGCGGTCGGCCTCGGCGAAGATGCGCGCGGTGCGGTGCTCGGCCACCACCACGGTCACCCCACGGTCGCGGTTGATGCGCGTGACCAGCGCCAGCAGCTCCTCGGCAGCCACCGGGTCGAGCTGGCTGGTCGGCTCGCTGCTGCTCGCCTCCCGACATTCGCGCCGTCTCGCGCTCGGCCAGGTGCGAGGCGCCTGCGGCGGCCAGGGCCTCTTCCAGCCGCGTCGTCATCTCGACCGGTGGGCAGCCCAGGTTTTCGAGCCCGAACGCGACCTCGTGGTCGGCCCGTCGCATGACCAGCTGCGACTCGGGATCCTGGAACACCAACCCCGCCCGCCGCGCGATCGCGCCCGGCCGGTGCTCGCGCGTGTCCAGCCCGCCGCTGACCACGCGGCCCGACAGCCGCCCGCCGTGGAAGTGGGGCACCAGGCCCAGCGCCGCACGAAGCAGCGTCGACTTGCCGCAGCCGGACTCGCCCAGCAGCAGCACCATCTGGCCCTCCTCGACGGCCAGCGTGATCCCGTCCAGTGCCGGGGAGGAGCCGTCCGGGTAGCGGTAGCGGACGTCCTCGAAGCTCAGCGCCGCCATCGCACCGCCCCCGCCGCGGCGGCTCCCAGCACGAGCAGCGCGCCCGTCACCGCGAGTCCCTGGATCGTGACCGGGTCGTCGAGCAGGTCGTAGTAGCGGTAGCCGTCGGTGGCGGCGCCGAGTGTCACCACCGCGGCGGTGGTGGCGGCGATCGCGACCAGCACCCGCTCGCGCCTCCGCATCGCCGCTCGCGGCGGCCGGGTGCGCGCGCCGCCGCCGTAGCCGCGGGCCTCCATCGCCTCCGCCAGCGTCATCGAGCGCTCGAGCGACAGCGCCACCAGCGGCGTTGCCAATGCCGCAACCTCCCGCCGGCGGGTGAGCCCGGCGGCGCGTGACCTGGCCGCCAGCGCCAGCCCCTCGGCGTCGCGTTCCAGCGCCGGCAGCAGCCGCGACGCCAGGGCGGCGATCATGGCCGACCGGGGTGCGACTCGGGCCACGGTGGACAGCACCCGGTCGCTGTCGGCGAGGCGAACGAAGGCGGCGATCGCGAACGACGAGCCGACGATGCGAAGCGCCGCCGATAGGCCGAACACCAGCTCCTCCTGGGTCACCTCGGTATCGAGCACGGGAATCCGCGGCCCGCTCCACAACGGCGTCAGGCCCTGCACGCCGACGAACGGGTTGGCCACGAACACGAGCAGTGCCGTTGTGCCGGCAAACCATACGTACATCGCCCGCGGCGGCGGCGCCGTCCACAGAAGCGCCCCTGCCGCCACGGCGCAGGCGGCCACCGAGAACGGGTTCGACAGCGTCACCGAGCCGACCAGCCGGGCGCCGCACAGCATGCCCACGGGCAGCGGGCTCACGGGCGTCCTCCCGCTGCGATCACGGTGCCGCCGGCATCGAGCGCGACGGCATAGGTGTCGGCGATCCGGGACGGATGCGTCGCGAGCGTCGCGGCGGCGGCGCAGGCGCTGGCCTGGCTATCCCCGGCGACCACCAGCACCACCGCGTCCCCCGGTGCGACCGGTGGCTGATAGCCGGCGATCAGCGCGTGGGCGGCCGGCAGCGCGACCCGGCCGCCGCGTCCCCGGTACACCATCACGTGGCCGTTCTGGAGCGAGACGGTGAGCCCCCGGCCCTGCCAGTCGCCCAGCT
>VBJV01000210.1 GCA_005879785.1 Chloroflexota bacterium | reverse complement strand
AAGCCAACTTCTCGGCAGTCGACAACAGCTTGCAGAACTTCAAAGCCACCTTCACGCAGCACTGCGAAGGCGGCTCCGCTGCGCTCACCGGAACGGTCAAGTACGCGTACTCGCCGGTGACCGGCGCGCCGCCGGGGGTGAGCGGCTTCCAGTCAGCGGCTTCGGGGAAGAAGGTGACGCTCACCTGGACGAACCCGTCGACGCAGTACTACTCGTACACCGTCGTGCGCTTACAGCGGGGCAACCCCGTCGACCCCATGGCCTTCACCGGGACCGAGGAGCTCTCGGGAACCGGCAACGCGGTGACCGTTGGCGGACTCGTGTCTGGAGCCGCATACACGGCGACTGCGTTCACGGTCGATGCGTACGGTAATGTTGGCGCGGCGCAAGCACTGATGTTCACAGCACCCTAGATCGGAGGCGACCATGAAGGGTTGGAGGACGCTGATCCGCATTGCGATGATCGGGATCGGTGTCTACTACCTGGTTTTTGGCGTCTGGGCGCTGGCGCAGCCGGCATCCTTCTACGGACAGATCGCCAGCTTCTCGCCGTTCAACGTCCACTTCCTGCACGATGCCGGGGCGTTCCAGATCGGACTCGGCCTGGCACTGATCCTCGTGGTCGTGCTGTCCGATCCCATTCTCGCCGTCGTCCTCGCCGTGGGTGCGGCGTCGCTGCTGCACGTCGTCGCGCACGTCGTCGACGTCAACCTTGGTGGCCAGCCGGCTCGCGACATTGCCGCGCTCGCTACCCTCACCGGCATTCTCGGCATCGTCGCGGTGGCGCGCGTCGCCGGCCGTCCCCGCCGGCAGAGCGTCGAATGAGCCGGGCGCGTCGCAGCGCCGAGCGCAACCTTGACATCGTGCTCTTCGGAGCCAGCGGGTTCGTGGGCAAGCTCGCTGCCGAGTACCTCGCCGCCCACGCACCGGCGAGCGTGCGCATCGGGCTTGCCGGACGGTCCCCGGAGCGCCTGGCGAAGGTGCGCGAGTCGCTCGGCAAGCGCGCCGCAACGTGGCCGCTGCTGCAAGCGGACTCCGCCGACCGCGCATCGCTCGAAGCGCTGGCCACGTCGACGCGCGTTGTGTCCACCACGGTCGGACCCTATCGGGGCCGGGGGCTTGCCCTCGTGGATGCGTGCGCGAGAGCCGGCACCGACTACACGGATCTCACTGGCGAGGTGCTTTTCATCCGCGAGACCATCGACCGCTGCCACGACGCGGCGGTGGCGAGCGGTGCGCGCATCGTGCACGCCTGCGGGTTCGACTCGATTCCATCGGACCTCGGTGTCCTCCTGCTCCACGAGGCAGCGCAGGCCGACAATGCCGGCGACCTCGGGCGCACGACGTTCGTGCTGAAGGGCGTCCGTGGTGCCCTCAGCGGTGGCACATTTGCGACGCTCAAGGGGATCGTCGACGACGCACGCAGATCGCGGACTTTGCGACGGACGCTCGGCGATCCGTACGCCCTCAGCCCGGACCGTTCCGAAGAGCCGAAACTCGGTGACGAACGTGACCTCGCATGGGTGACACGTGACAACGAGCTCGGCATGTGGTTGGGGCCGTTCATGATGGCCAGCTTCAACACGCGAGTGGTGCGGCGCAGCAATGCGCTGACGGGTTGGGCCTACGGTCGCAGCTTCCGATACCAGGAGGCGATTGGAGTCGGCGGCCGGTTCACGTCACCGCTGATCGGTGCGGGCGTCAGCGCCGGCCAGGCCGGGCTGGCGACGGGCCTCGCGTTCGGTCCGACGCGAGCGCTGCTCGATCGGCTGCTACCCAAACCGGGGGACGGTCCCGGCGAGGGCACGCGGAAGACCGGCTTCTTCAAGATCGACATCCACACGCGCACCTCGAACGGCGCTGGATACATCGCCACGGTTGCCGCGCAGGGCGATCCAGGCTACGCCGCCACCGCGGTGATGTTCGGGGAGAGCGCGCTCTGTCTGGCGCTGGACAAAGCGTCGCTGCCTGAACGTGCCGGCGTGCTCACGCCCGCGACGGCGATGGGGCCCGCGCTGGTGAAGCGGTTGCGCAAGGCGGGTCAGACGTTCACAGTCAAACGCGTCGCCGCATGATCACCAGCATCGATGCGTTCCTTCGCTACTTCGACGGCGTCAACCGCCGCGCCATACGTGATGTCGGCAAGCTGCCGGTCGAAGCCGAAGCGTGGCAGCCGCCCAGCGGCGCCGGTGAAGGCGCGTGGAACATCGGCGAGATCGTCAAGCACATGGCAATGTCGCGTCTGTTCTTCGCCAGTGCCTATCGGGGCGAGGGGTGGCAGGCCACACCCTGGCCGCAGCCGACCGGAACGCGCGAGCAATGGCACGACGCGTTGGTGAGCTCGGCCGAGCAGCTGCGCAGCGCGCTGGCAGGGACTCCGGACGCGTGGCTCAGCCGCAAGGCACAGCCGCTCGGTGCTGGGGACCCGCCGGTCTCAGGCTGGCGACTGCTGCTGATGATGACCGAGCACGACGTCCATCACCGCTCGCAGATCGACACGTACGCGGGCGTGATGGGCTGGCCGGTTGCTCACATCTACGGCAGATCCGCAGAAGAGGTGGGCCTGATGCTGCGCGACGCTGGGAATCCGCGCAGCAGCTCCAGCTGACATCGGGGCCGGGTCAGCGGGTGCCGGTCGGGCGGAGTGGCGGCTCCCATGCAAGCGCGAGCGCGCCGCCGGCAATGCTCAGCGACAGAAAGATGATCACGGAGCCGAGAAAATGCACCAGGCGGAGGTCGAACCAGAGCATCAGGGCGGAGATGATCACGAGCCCACCGATGGTCAGCCCGGGCCACACGCCGTTGCCGCTCAGCACCACCTGCAGCGCGCTCACCGGCGGGTAGAGCATCACGACTCCGCCGACCAGCGCCCATACGCCCGCCCAGAACGGACGGGCGCCGCGCCAGCCACGGAAGCGAACGCGAGCCACGTGCGCGCTCCACACCACGCGCCAGACAAGACGCCCAGGCCACTGCCACGCCGGGAGCGGCCAGTCCGGGCGCTGATCGATCTCGAGGAAGGGATCGAGGGTCAGCAGATGCCGGGCACCATGCTGAGGCCGGGCAACGTCATGCTCGCGCCCTTGGTGAACAGCACCGAGTTGGTCTGTTGCAGCGAGTCGATGGTGAAGGGTTGTGCCCCCTCCGACTGCATACCGATCTGACCGTCGATGACGCCGATGCTGATGCCGCCGCCGAAGTTTGCGGAGCTGGCTTTGAGGTCGGTGCTGTCAATCACCAGCCCGGTCGCGTCGACCGGTGTGCCCCCGTCGCCGGCGCGGATCTTCACACCGATGTGCCCCGCGCAGATCTGCTGGTCGAGGCTGGTGATCTGAGCGTGTCCGATCACCATCTCCATGGCCTGATGGCCGGCCACGGTGGTCGGCTTCATCACCATGTTCGAACCGGCCAGATGCTTGACGTTGACCGTGTACGGAACGTTGCTGGGGATGGTGATGCTGACGGCGATGGCGCCCGTCGCAGTGAGCACGTACAGACCGATCACACCAACCATCCCGGCCGAGGAGGCCACCGCGAAACGGCGCCAGCTTGTACGCCCCCTCTGCGGCTGTTCGCCGGTGGCTCGCACCACGTCCTCCGCCTCCGAAGCGACGCGCCGAGCCCGCCGCCCCGTTCTCATTGACCGGATTTCCCCTGCGGAGATGGATACCGCCGAGGAGCGCTCATCTTGCCCCGACTTTGGTTGGCTGTCAAGCCAACGTCGAGAACCTGCCTGAGTTGTCTCCTACGTCGCGGCCCGTGAATGGGCGTAGACTTGCGCCGCCCGGGACCATGCGGGCAGACCACAGGGAGGTCGTCTCAGGGATGGTGAGAGGGCGCCGGTTCGCCGCAGTTGGAGCTGGCGTGATCTGCGCCACGGTGCTGGGTACCTCGATGGCCAACGCCAGTGGCAACTGGGCGATCCAGCCTACGGCGAACCCCAGCGGCGTTCGAGACGTCAGCCTCGGGGGCATCTCGTGTCCCTCGACCACAGTCTGCTTCGCTGTTGGGTCGGCCGGCGCGCTGCCGCTGGTGGAGCGCTGGAACGGCAGCGGTTGGGTGATCCAGACGCCCCCCGGCCCTATCGGCGCTGAGAGCAGTGAGCTGAAGGGTGTGTCGTGCTTCGCGACGAATGCCTGCACCGCCGTCGGGGACTACGTCAACAACCTTGGCGTACAGGTGACACTGGCGGAGCGCTGGGACGGCAGCAGCTGGACGATCCAGCCCACCCCCAATAAGAAAGGCGCGTACGGCAACGTGCTTGCCGGCGTGTCGTGTCCGTCTATCAGCGTCTGCATCGCCGTCGGGGACTCGCCCGGCGTGGTCGGAGCCCTGGCCGAGCGCTGGGACGGCAGCAGCTGGACGATCCAGCCCACCCCCAATAAGAAAGGCGCGTACGGCAACGTGCTTGCCGGCGTGTCGTGTCCGTCTATCAGCGTCTGCATCGCCGTCGGGGACTCGCCCGGCGTGGTCGGAGCCCTGGCCGAGCGCTGGGACGGCAGCAGCTGGA
>VBJV01000207.1 GCA_005879785.1 Chloroflexota bacterium | reverse complement strand
CGAAGATCGCGCTGTCGCTCACGATGGTGGCTGGCCTGTTCCTGGCCGTGCTCGGGCCGAGGTTCCTCGGGTGGTGGATCGATCCGTCCTTCGAGGGCCCAGCCGGCGCGGTACTGCAGATCCTGGTGATCTCGAGCCTGGTGTTCCTCCCCGTGAGGGCCGTGGCGCTGCCAGTCCTGATAGGCCTCGGCAAGCCGAGAACGCCGGCAATCGCGCTCGCCGCAGCAGGTGTGCTGAATCTGGGCCTCAGCATCGTTCTCATCGGCCCATTCGGACTGGCGGGCGTCGCCCTGGGCACCGCCATTCCCAACATCCTGTTCGCGGTCTTCGTCCTGGCCATCGCATGCCGCGAGCTAGAGATCAGTCTGCCGAACTATCTGAAATACGTGGTTCCGCGGGCAACCGTCGGAGCGGTTCCGGTTCTCGCCTTGTTGCTGTGGTTCAGGCTCGGCCTGCGCGTCGAGAGCATATTCGGGCTCATCACGGCGGGATCGGTCATGGTCCTCGTATTCGGCATCACGTGCATCTTCTTCGTGTACCGCAACGATCCCTACGTGAACCTGAGAATCGATCTAGTTCGCCGTCGCGCCTGGAGCAGGGCATGACCGGGATGCCCGCGAAGGTGAAGGCCACGCTGCGATCCAGCCGTCGAACGCGTGCGCGCCGGACGGCCCGCTGACCGTCGAGGTGAGACGCGACCTCGATCTATCCCAGGAGGAGGCCGCCGCCTATTCTGCCCGCTGCGGCGCGCAGCTCGAACGCGCGGCGCGGGCGACCCGCGACGCTGCTGCCGCATTCGCGAAATCCGCTCGGAGTCTGATTTCGGAGTAACCCCACCGTGACCCTTGCACCAGTCATCCTCGACACCTCCCGCCGCACGGGAGAGGTTCGGCCGTTCGCGGATACAGACATTCCCCAGGTAGCGCGGCTGCACCGCAGCGTGTTCCGGCCAGCCCGGTGCGATGCAGCAGGGCTCGACGCGTACCGCGAGTACTTCACACGCGTCTTCCTGCACAAATCATCGTGGCGCGCGGCGCTCCCGTCGCTCGTCTACCAGGAAAACGATGGACGCATCGCCGGCTTCCTCGGCATCGTGGCCCGGGAGATGACGATGAAAGGCCAGCGACTGAAGGCCGCGATCAGCTCGCAGTTCGTCGCGGATCCGTCGAGCCGCGTCGGCTTCGTGGTCGTCCGGCTCCTGAAAGCGTTTCTGGAAGGCCCGCAGGATCTCTCCATCGCAGACGAGGCCACCGACACGACGCGCCGGATCTGGGAAGGGCTCGGCGGGAGCACGTCCTTGTTGCAGAGCATGTACTGGACGCGCCCGCTGCGACCCGCCCGGCTCGTTCGGTCGTGGCTGCGCAACCGTCGACCGCTGGCGTCGCTCGCCGCGCTGACCGCGCCGCTGATTGCGCTCGCCGACACGATCGCGGCGCGGGCTGCGTCCTCGCCTTTCTCCCGGCCGGCGCCGCGCGGCGTGGCCGACGAGCTCAGCGAGGAGACTTTCCTGCAGCATTGGCCGCGCCTTGCCGGTCCCGGGTCGCTTCGCGCCGACTACGACGATCGCACGGTGCGCTGGCTGATGGAGTGCGCCCGGCAGAGAAAAGTCGGCGGCCGTCTGCACGCGACGGTCATCCGGCATGAGGAAACGATTCTCGGTTGGTACATCTACCACCTGAATCGCGATGGTGGCGCGGACGTCCTGCAGATTGCGGCAACCGCGTCGTCCATTCAGGACGTGCTCGACCACCTGTTTCATCAGGCGGCCCGGCAGCACGCGGTCGCGGTGGAACCCCGCTTCCTGCAGGCACTGTCCGATAACTACTGTTTCTTTCACCGCCGTGGCCCCTGGATGCTGGTTCATGCGAGGCGACCCGACCTCGTTCGCTGTTTCGAGAACGAGAACGCGTTCGTATCGCGCCTCGACGGCGAATGGCCTCTGGGATTCTAGCGGGCTTCGGGCTTCAAGCTTCAGGCCCGAGGCAAATCACAAAATCACAAAATCACAAATCACAAATGACTTCCCTGTGGTTCCTCGCTCCCGTCGTCGTGCTCCTGGCAGCTGTCACCACCGAACTGGCCAGTCGGTGGTGGCTGCGTCATCGAAAGCAGTACTATGTGTTTCCGCCGGGGCTGCGCCTCCGCCTCCACACCGATCGAGAGGTCTTTCCCCAGCTCGAACCATTGCTGCGCTTCGACACCAACCGTGACGGCGAGCGCGGTGACGAGGTGCCGCAGCGGATGGACGGCGTGTACCGCGTGCTCGTGGCGGGCGGCAGTCAGCCGGAAGGCTATCTCCTGGACCAGGACTCGAGCTGGCCGGGCGCGCTTCAACGGCTACTCCAGCGGCCACACTGTCTCCATAGACTCCGCGCATCCAGCGTGCACGTCGGGAACATCGCCCGCTCCGGCGTCGGTTCCGAAGCGCTCGACCTGATCTTCGCGCGCGTGCTGCCGCAGTACCGCCATCTGCAGACGATCGTGGTGCTGGTCGGCGCAAGCGATCTTCTTAGGTGGCTGGAAGAGGGGGCACCGCCGTCGCCGCCGCCGCCGGTTCAGACAGCGGACGTCTTCAGGTGCCATCCCGAGGGTCCATTCGGCTGGAAGCCTCACGAGCTGGCGTCGCTCGAATTGCTCCGCCGTGGGCGCCGGCGCTGGTTGCGGCCGCTGCAGGTGCACGAGCAAACCGGACGATGGGTCGGCGCCGCGAGGGCGAGCCGCGCGGCGGCGAAGGAGATTCGGACGGACATGCCGGATCCGACCGCGATGCTGGACCACTTCGAGCTCTGTTTCCGCCGGCTCCTTCGGCGGGCGCAGGCACATGCGGATCGCGTGATCGTCGTGCGACAGCCCTGGTTCGAGAAGGAGTACTCCCCGGAGGAGGCCGCCCACATGTGGCACGGCGGTGTGGGTCAAGTCTGGAAGCGCGCGGTCACCACCTACTATTCGTTCGACGTGTTGTTCCGGCTCATGAGACTGCTGGACGCGCGGGCGGCCGCGGTGGCCACCGCGCTCCANNTCTGATGCCGCTCCTGGATCGGAGTCTCGACACGTACTACGACTGTTTCCACGCGACCCCTGCTGGCGCTCGAGCCGTCGCCGAGGTCGTCGCCAACGAAATCCTGGGCCACCCCGCGTCCGTCGTCGAACCACGCGACCAACCGAGCGCCGTGCCGGTCGACAGGAGCGCCCGACGGGCCACGGGCACCTGGGCCGCCCTGACCATTCGTGATTCGTGATTTGCGATTTGAGTCACGATCTGAAATCACGAATCACAAATCATGAATCACGAGTGACCCCATGTGTGGCTTCGCTGGCATTCTGACGACGACGGCGGTCACGAGCGAAGAGCTCGCCGACAAGGCTCGGCGCATGATCGCTCCTCTGGCGCACCGAGGTCCCGACGACAGCGGCATCTGGACGAACGAAGGCGCCGGCGTCGCCCTGGGCTTCCGACGGCTCGCGATCCTCGATCTGTCTCCGCAGGGCCACCAGCCGATGCCATCGTCCTCCGGCCGCTTTGTCATCGTCTTCAACGGCGAGCTGTACAACTTCAAAGATATCCGCCGCGAGTTGCAGCAGCACGGGTTCCGCTTTCGCGGACACTCCGACACCGAAGTGATCCTTGCCGCGTTCGAACACTGGGGTATTCGCGAAGCGGTGGGCCGCTTCGTCGGCATGTTCGCCATGGCCGTGTGGGACATGGATCGACGGGAACTGTCGCTGGTGCGAGATCGGATCGGCAAGAAGCCGCTGTACGTATATCGCGAGCCCGGCCTGATCACGTTTGGTTCGGAGCTCAAGGCGCTCGTCGCGGGGCCGTCCTTCGATCGCTCAATCGACCGCCAGGCGCTCGCATCCTATCTGCGATACCTGTACGTCCCGGCGCCGAAAAGCATCTTCCGCCATGTCATCAAGCTGGCGCCCGCACACATCCTGACGATCTCGGACGCTTCGCTCCCACTGCCTGCCTCTGAGCCGTACTGGTCACTGCGCGAGGTCGCGCTCCGTGGCATCACGCGCCCGCTGACCGTCACCGACACGGAGGCGATCGATCAGCTGGACGCGCTGCTTGGAGAGGCGGTCGGCTGCCGGCTGTATTCCGACGTGCCGCTCGGGGCGCTGCTGTCGGGCGGGATCGACTCATCCATCGTCGTCGCGATGATGCAGGAGGCGAGCAACCGGCCGGTCAAGACCTATACCATCGGCTTCGTCGAGGAAGAGTTCGACGAGGCCCCGTACGCTGCACGGATCGCCCAGCACATCGGGACCGATCACACGGAACTCCGGCTGACAGGCGAGGACGCCCAGGCCCTCATTCCGCGCCTTCCGGAGATCTTCGACGAGCCGCTGGCGGACCCGTCGCAACTTCCCACGCTGCTCGTCTCGCAGCTGGCGCGGCGGCACGTCACCGTTGCCCTGTGCGGCGATGGAGGCGACGAGCTGTTTGGCGGATACAACCGCTACGTGTACGGGACGCGGGTGCTGCCGCGTGTGAATCGCGTGCCGCGCGGTGTACGCCACGGCGTGGCCGCGGGCATCGGCACCGTGCCGGCGACAGCATGGGATCGCCTCCACCGATGCGCGGCGGCGGTGGTTCCGAGCATGCCCACTCAGCGACTCGGGGAGCGGATCCACAAGCTCGGCACGCTGATGAACGCCGAATCGGTCGGCGGCATGTATCGTTCGCTGCTGTCGGCATGGCAACGGCCGGAGGAGCTGGTCGCCGACTGC
>VBJV01000206.1 GCA_005879785.1 Chloroflexota bacterium | reverse complement strand
TGGCGACGATCGGTGGCGCGCCGTGACGTGTCCATGCGCGAGGTGCTCCCGGGGCCGGCGCGCGACGCGCCCGGTGGCGTTCTGATGCTTCCCCTCGATCGGCCACGGCCGATCATCACCGAGGCGATCATTGCGGCCATCCGCCGTCAGGGCATTCGTGTCGTCCTGCCCCGAGGGTGGGAGCGGTATGACGCCAGGCTGATCGGGTCCTGGCTGGTCGTCGCCGACCTGTTCACGAGCGCCCATCCCACCGGCTGGCTGCAGTTTCGCGTGCGCACACGCATCGCCCGACTCCCGGCTGCCGTGTGGCTGGCTGCGGCCACGTTCCTCGCAATTCGTTTCCCGATATCGCTGGCCGGCAGCGGTGGCCTTGCGCTGTTCGAGATCGCCCGCGGCCTGTGGCGGACCGGTCCGTATCTGCGCAGCCGGATACGCGATCGCGCGGGCGCGACGGCGGGAACAGCAGAGCCGATGGAACGCACGCCGATGCCGGCCGAACCGGAGGCAGTGGCGCCGTGAAGCGCGAGTACTGGCGCTACCTGCTCTACGTCTTTCCATACCTGCGCCGCTACCGGCTGCTTTTCGCGTCGTCCATCCTGCTGACCATCGCCGGCGCTGTCGTCGCGCTCGCAGATCCGTGGCCGCTGGCGTTTCTCGTCGACAGCGGGCTCGGCCACCACGCGCCGCCGGCCTTCATCGGCAGCCTGGTCGGCACGGATCGCGGGCACCTGATCCTGGCCGCCGTCGCAGGCGGCTTCCTGCTGGCCTTCCTCATCCAGGGCATCGCGGTGCTCACCGAGTACGTCAACACAAAGGTCGATCTCTCGGTGTCGCTCGATGTACGCAGCGATCTGTTCGCGCACTGCCAGCGCCTGTCGCAGTCGTTCCACGACAGCCTCACTAGCGGCGACTTCATGTACCGCATCAACTTCGAGGCCACGCAGTACGGCACCATGTCGGTGGCCCTTCTTCCACTGGCGCAAAGCGCGTTGACCCTGGTGGGCATGTTCGTGGTGGCCCTGCGGATCGACGCTGAGCTGGCTCTCCTGTCGCTTCTCGTCGTTCCGTGCGTGTACTACTCGATCGGTCGATACGGAAAGCACATCGAGCCCCGCATGATCAAGGTGCGCAACCTCGAGGCGCTCTCTTTGACCATGGTCAACACGGCGATGGCGATGCTCCGTGTCATCACCGCTTTCAATCGCCAGGAGTACGAGCACCGGCGCTTCCGCAAGCAGGGTGAGTCGATGGTCAAGGCGCGCGTCCGCCTGACCGTCTACCAGATGCTTTTCTCCATGGTGGTCGCTCTCTTCACCGCCGCAGGCGTGGGCGGCGTCCTGTATGTGGGCGCTCGGCACGTCATCTCAGGTCAGCTGTCCGTCGGTCAGCTGCTGGTCCTTCTCAACTACATCCATGCGATGTACCAGCCGCTGTCGACGATCAGCTCGACGATCTCTTCGTTTCAGCAGCGCCTGATCAGCATCAAGTTCGCTCGCCGACTCTTCGAAATGCAGCCCGAGGTCAAGGAACCTCCGCATGCGGTCCCCTTGTCGAGAGCCAAGGGTGGAGTGCGTTTTGAGCACGTCACCTTCGACTACCCGCGACGTGAGGGAACGCTTCGGGATGTGACGTTCGAGGTGCAGCCCGGCGAGGCCGTGGCGATCGTGGGCGTGACGGGGGCGGGGAAATCGACCCTGGTCAGCCTCATCCCGCGGTTCATGAACCCGGCCGGCGGCCGCGTGCTCATCGATGGGCGGGACGTCCGCGAGGCGTCCCTCCACTCGGTGCCCTGCTGTTTCCTGAAAGCATCCTGGCCAACATCCGTTACGGCAAGCCGGACGCGACCTTCGAGGAGGTCGTCCAAGCCGCGAAGCTGGCAAACGCCCATGACTTCATCACGAAGCTGCCGGCCGCCTACGAAACCATCCTCGGTGACCGGGGGGCGAGGATCTCGGGTGGCGAGCGTCAGCGCATCACCATCGCCCGCGCCTTCTTGAAGAACGCACCCATTCTGGTGCTCGATGAGCCCACATCCTCTATCGATTCGCGAACGGAGGAGGTGATCCTCCTCGCGCTGGACAGACTCATGGAAGGAAGGACTACCTTCATCGTCGCGCATCGTCTCTCCACGGTGCGCCGCGCCGACCGCGTGGTCGTTCTCGACGATGGGCAAATCGCTGAAGAAGGTTCGCCCGCTGAGCTCCTGCGCCGCGGCGGCCTGTACGCGCAGTTTCATGCCCTGCAGACCGGCCAGCCGGTGGAGACGAGCACCAGGACGGAACGCCCGGCGACGCCGGCGCAGAGACGGCCGGAGAAGATCGTCGTGCTCGGGATGATGAGCAAGATGCCGGTGGCGGGTGTCATCTGGCAGACGCTGCACTACCTGCTCGGGTTCGAGCGCCTCGGCTTCCAGGCCTACTACGTCGAGGCACACTCACGCACTCCGTCGATGCTGATGCGCCACCCCGACGACAACAGTGCGGCGCTTGCCGCGGGCTTCGTACGTGACATCATGCAGCGCTTCGATCTCAGCGACCGCTGGTGCTTCCAGGCGCTGCATGCCGACGGCGCGTGTCACGGAATGAGCGATGCGCAGCTGCGGCAGCTGTACCGCGACGCGGCCCTCATAATCAATCTGCACGGCGGTACGCCGCCTCGACCGGAGCACTACGAGACCGGCCGCCTCGTGTACCTGGAGACCGATCCCGTACAGCTCCAGATCGAGCTGCACGAGGGGCAGAAGGAGACCATCGCGTTCCTCGAGCCTCATGTGGCGTTCTTCACCTTCGGCGAGAACTGGGGGATGCCTGATTGCAAGCTTCCGGTCGAAGGGCGGTTCCGCTTCCACCCCACCCGGCAGCCGGTTGTTCTCGATCTGTGGGCGAGCCGTCGACGCGCGAGGACAGCGCCCTTCACGACTGTGGCGAACTGGCACCAGCAGTGGCGCGACCTCACGCTCGCCGGGGAGACGTACCACTGGAGCAAGGATCGCGAATTTCGCAAGTTCATCGATCTGCCCGCAGTTACGAAGGAGCCACTCGAGCTCGCCCTGTCCGGCTGCGGCGACTCCGACCGCAAATTGCTCGTCGAGCACGGCTGGCGCGTGCGCCGTGCGGAAGAGATCTCGAGCGACGTCGACGTCTACCGCGCTTACATCGCCTCTTCCCGCGCTGAGTTCACCGTCGCCAAGGACCAGAACGTGCGTCTGCGCAGCGGCTGGTTCAGCGACCGCTCCGCCACCTATCTGGCGTCCGGACGGCCGGTGATCACGCAGGACACCGGGTTCGGCAGCGTGCTCCCAACCGGCACAGGGCTGTTCGCGTACAGCACGATCGCCGAGGCGGCCGACGCCGTCGGGCGGACCAGCAAGGAGTGGGACCTCCAGTCCAGGGCGGCGTCGGAGATCGCGGCTGAATATTTCAGCGCCGAGCGGGTGCTGCGACGCCTGATCGAAGAGTGCGGAGGCACTTCACGCGTGCAGCCGGCGGTGGGCGCAAACGGTAGCGGCGCGCCGACGGCGCCCACCGGTCAACCGGCCGAGCCGACGGAAACGGTCCTGCCACGCGACCTCGTCATCGCGCCACTGTCGCGGCAGCCGGTACGGCTCCTGGACGAAACGGTCTCGCGAATCCTCGCCCAGCCGGTGCCGATCTTCTCGGAGCACCATCAAGCCGCCACCAACCCACGGGCAAGCGTTGTCGTGGTCAGCTACGACAACCTCGTGTTCACCCGGATGTGCCTCGAGACGCTCCTGGGGAACACCGCCTCGCCCGCCTTCGAGGTGATCGTCGTCGATAACGGTTCGATGGATGGGACCGTCGAATACCTCAATGAGCTCCGCAGCAGTGACTCGAGAGTGCGAACGGTGATCAACCCCACAAACCTTGGCTTTGCGCCAGCCGCGAACGCGGGATTGGACATCGCGCGCGGTGACTGCCTGGTGCTTCTCAACAACGACGTGCTGCTGGCTCCGGGGTGGCTGGCTCGATTGATCGCGCACCTCCAGGACTGGACTGTGGGAATGGTTGGCCCCTTGACGAATCGCTGCCCTGGGGAAACCCGAGTCGCGGTGCACCACCGTACCTATGCCGACTTCATCGACCACGCAGCGGCAATCCGGCTGGACGCTGCTCAGCGCGAGGTCGGCATGCTTCCGATGTTCTGCGTGGCGATGCGACGCGACGTGTTCCTCGAGGTCGGGCCGCTCGATGAGGGCTTCGCCGTCGGCATGTTCGAAGACGACGACTATTGCTCCCGCCTGCACGCGGCGGGATACCGCCTGGTCTGCGCGGAGAACGTGTTCGTCCATCACTTCGGCGGTGCTTCCCTGGGCAAGCTGGTCGGCTCAGGCGCCTTCAACACCCTGTTCGAGAACAACC
>VBJV01000046.1 GCA_005879785.1 Chloroflexota bacterium | reverse complement strand
TCGTCGTTCATGCCGTGCACGCCCTGCGGCGCGGCGACGCGCGCCGGCAGGTCCGTCTCCTGCTGCACGACCTCGGCGAAACCACGAAGCAGCGCGCCACCCCCGGTCAGGACGATGCCACCCGGGAACAGGCCGGCGGGACCGGCGCGCTCGACCTCGGCCGCGATCAGCGACGCCATCTCGCGCGCACGCGGGCCGATGATCTCGGCGAGAAAACGCTGCGGGACTCCCACCGGCTCGTCGTATCCCATCGGCGTGAGCGTCACCTCGGCGTCCGCCGGCAGCGTCAATTGCAGGCAGTGGCCGTAGCTGCGCTTCACCGTCTCGGCCGTGTCGAGGTCGCAGCGCAACCCGACCGCCAGATCGGCGGTGACGTGGTTGCCACCGACGGGGATCACACCCGTGTGCACGATGCTGCCCCGCGAGAAGACGGCGACGTCGCTGGTGCCGCCACCGATGTCGACCACCACCACGCCGCGCTCGATCTCGTCCTCGCTGACCACCGCCTCTGCCGACGCCAGGACCTGGAGCACCATGTCGTCGACGTCGAGACCGGCCTTGTGCACCACTTTGACGACGTTCTGGATCGCGGTGTTGGCCCCGGTGACGATGTGCGCGTCGACCTCGAGGCGGTTGCCCGCCATGCCGACGGCGTCGCGGACGCCCTCCTGGCCGTCGATCGTGTACTGCTGCGGCAGCACGTGCACGATCCGCCGCTCGGACGGCACGCTCACCGCGCGCGCGGCCTCGATGGCCCGGTGCACGTCCTGGTCGCGCACCTCGCGGTGGCCCGCGGCGACCGCGATGACACCGCGGCTGTTCTGCGACGTGATGTGGCCACCGGCAAGGCCGACGATCGCCGTGTCGATCGGCACGCCGGCCATCTGCTCGGCCATGTCGACGGCCTCGGCGACGGCCTCGGCGGCTCGGTCGATCTCGATGACAGCCCCCTTGCGAACGCCCCGCGAAACGGCCTCACCCACGCCGAGCACGCGCAGACCAGTGCTCTCCAGGTCGGCGGCAGCACAGCACACCTTCGTCGTTCCTAGATCGAGTGCGAAGACGCGGCGGGGACGTGTCACGTATTGGTCTCCGAGTGTAGCCGCACCATGGCCCTCGGACAAGGCCTTTTTGAGGCAAAACCGCAAGATGCTGGGTTCGCCGCGCCAGTATGACACAACATGTTGGATGGCCCGGCGATAAGACGGCGCTGTTCTGACGGTCAGAACCTGTCGGCGTAGGCGACTTCATGTCGCCGGCAGCCGACACCGCTTCCCACGCCGGAAAATCGCGGCGGCCGGGGGCGGATTTTCCGGCGTATACGAACAGGGCCTCGCCACTGCACCTGTTCGACGAGACCCTGCCGGCCGCAGCCCCATCGGGCCGCTAGAGCGCGGCCACCGTAGCACCGCGCCCTGGCCGAGTCCAGCCGCCTGCTTCGTCTGAAAGCGAGGTCAGCTCTCGAGCACGATCTTGCCCCGCACCTCGCCATGCTCCATTTCCGCGAATGCACTCGTGGCATCCGCCAGGGCGTGCCGGCTGCCGATGACAGGGTTGAGCGCGCCACGCGCGCACAGGTCGATGAGCCGGCGCAGCTCACCACGTGTCCCCATGGTCGAGCCGGCCACGGTGACGTTGCGGAAGAAGATGCGGTTCAGCTGGGCGGGCGGGTTGATGCCACCGGTTGCGCCACTCACCACCACGGTGCCTCCCGGCCGCACGGCGCGCAGGCTCAGCTCCCAGGTCGGCTCGCCCACGGTCTCGATCACGGCGTCCACACCCATGCCGCCTGTCGCGGTGATCACCTCCCGCGCCGTCTCGCGTTCCGGCGGGTATGCCGCGGTCGCGCCCAGATCGAGCGCGAACTGCCGCTTGGACTCGTCGCGCGACGTGGCGTACACGGTCAGCCCGGCCCGAACGCCGAGCAGGATCGCCGCCGACGGCAACCCGCCACCGGCGCCGTGGACCAGCACCGTCATCCCTGGCTGCAGCCGCGCGCGCTGAAAGAGCCCGTGATATGCCGTGAGATAGGCGGTGGGGAGACAGGCCGCCACAGAGAAGTCGACGCCGACTGGTAGCGGGATGAGATTGTCCGCCGGCACGGCCACGTACTCGGCGAACGTGCCCGGGAGCGGCGGCTCGCTGAGCATGGCCGGGCGCCGGCACGACATCTCGTCGCCGCCGCGGCAGGCCGCGCACTGTCCGCAGGTGACCGGGGAATGCACGACCACCCGCGCGCCGACCTCGGGTGCGCCGGGCGGGGCGCTGCCCACGTAGGCCGCAACGGTGCCGGCGGCGTCGCAGCCGAGGATCTGCGGCGGCACGACCGGGCGCGAGGACACCCCACGCAGCGTCCAGAGGTCGTGATGGTTCAGGGACGCGGCTCGGACCCGCACCGTCGCCCAGCCGGGCTGCGGCTCGGGCACGGGCTGCTCACCGACGACGAGGTTGGCCAGCGGGTCGGGGCCACCCGTCGCGCGGGCGAAAGCTGCGAGCACGGCGCTGATCCTGCAACATGGACCGGACCATGCGGCTCGACACCGTCCTACAGGAACGCCGCCCGATCTTCTCGTTCGAGTTCTTCCCGCCGAGGAGCGACGACGGCGTGCGCTCGCTCTTCGAGACCATCGCCCACCTGCGCGAGCTCGAACCCACCTTCGTGTCGGTGACGTACGGCGCGGGCGGGTCGACGCGTACGCGGACCCTGGAGCTGGTCACGCGCATCCGGCGCGAGCTCGACATCGAGCCGGTCGCCCACTTCACATGCGTCGGTGCTTCGGTGGGTGAGCTGCGCGCCAACCTGGACGCAATGCGCGACGCCGGTATCGACAACATCCTCGCCCTGCGTGGCGATCCGCCCGATGGGGAGGCACAGTTCATCGCAGCGGAAGGTGGCCTGTCGCACGGCAGCGAGCTGATGCAGCTCATCACGAGTGGTTACGACGCCTGTGTCGGCGGCGCGTGCTACCCCGAGGGCCACCTCGAGACACCCGACATCGAGGACGAGCTGCGCTACACCAGGCTGAAGGTCGAGAGCGGCGCGAGCTACCTGATCACGCAGCTGTTCTTCGACAACCGCGCGTACTTCGACTTCGTCGCTCGCGCACGCGCCGATGGGGTCACCGTGCCGTTGATCCCGGGCATCATGCCGGTGACCAACGTCGACCAGATCAAGCGCTTCACGTCGAAGATCGGCGCCACGATTCCGGCGCCGCTGCTCGACGCGCTCACGGCGCGCAAGGACGATCCCGACGCCGTGTTGCAGCTGGGCGTCGCCTGGTCGACCCTGCAGTGCGCGGAGCTGCTCAGCGCCGGCGCACCCGGGATCCACTTCTACACGCTGAACCGCTCACCGGCGACGCGCGCCATCCTTTCCGCATTGCTCGCGGCGCGGCCGTGGGAGCGGCGCCTCTAGACAGACGGCGTACCCGCGAGAGCTGGAGGCAAGCCAGGCTTGCCGCCGACTGCCGGGGCCACCGCGTTCTCCAGGTCGACGTAGCCAAAGGCCGGACGCGAGAAGTTGAGCGAGCCACGCAGCGCGCCGAGCATCGCCAGCTGCGCTGGCACGTGCGCAACCGTATCGGCGGTGTCCGCGTGCCCGAGCACGGCGCGCCATCCGCTGCTCGCCCAGACGGACAGCACGCCGTCGACGTCCCAGTCAAAGGCGGCCACGGAGCACCCCAGCACCGCCGGATAGCGCTGGGCGGCCTCGCTCAGCATGCGCACCAGCGGCGCTGACAGTGGCTGCGGCGAACCGACACGCTCATCGATGAGCACCGGAATGCTCGACCAGGCAGCGGTCGCATGTCGCGGCTCGGCGAGCGTCGCGCCATTCCCGGCGACCAGCCACTCACGACTCCCTCGCCGCAGGCGCAGGGCCGGCGACCGCTCCACCACCGAGATGCGCACGGATGCGGGGAGCTCCGCGCTCACCGTCGCACTCTGCACCCAGGGCAGCGCCTCGATGCGGGCGCTGACGGCCTGCGTGTCGACGGTGAAGATGCTGTGGCGCGGGACTGCCGCCGCCTGCAGGACGCCGTCGCGCGCGACCAGGCGCGTGCCGGTGAGCGTCACCTGGCGCACCTGGAAAGCCGGCAGGTTCAGGGCCAGCACCAGCAGGACAACCTGTACGAGCAGCGCCGCCACGGTGAGCAGCCGGCGCCTCGAGGTGGTGCGACGCTTGACGACGATCGGCCGCGGCCGCTTGGGACTGCGCCGCCGCGGCCGTGCGGAGGGACGCAACCGCGTGCCGGGTGTGACGGCGAAACGACGCGCCGGTCGCGGTGCATCGGCTATCGCAGCCGCCAGGGCACGGCTCGTCGCCTGACGCTGGTCGCGGTCGTCGAAAACCGCAATGCTCACGCGGAGATCCCCGCTCGGCGTTGAAGATGCATGGACGTTGGCTGAGACGTTGAGACGGCAACGGGATCCGCTCAGTGCGTGTTGGGATTATCACCCAGGTTGAGCGTTTGCGCCTGCAATCCGGCGATCTGCATTCGAGACCGTCGCGGGCAGATATGTATCCGGCAGATCATTGGCGAACAGGACCACATCGCCCGGCCGGGCGATCGTGCGCAGGACTCCACTCCCCTCGTCAAGCCCGCCGACGACATGGATGCGGTCCGCGGCCATGCCCCCTGAATGCAATCCCTCGAGCAGCGCAGCCGCAGGAGCGGCCGACACCACGATGACGTGGTCGCAGACGGCAGCGGCGTGCTCGCCGTAGCGGCGGTTCTCGGCGATCTCGACGCTGCCCAGCTCCACGAGGCCCGGCGTCACCAGAATGCGCGCGCCGCCGGGCATGGCGGCGAGCACCTCGAGCCCGTTGTGCACACCCACCGGATTGGCGTTGTACGAATCGTCGATCACCGTCAGCGGACCTCCGCCGGCAAGCGGCTGCAGGCGGTGTTCGACGGGCTGCAGCGTCGCAGCGGTGCGCACCGCGGCCTCGAGGTCGTGGCCGAGCAAGTGCACGGCGGCCAGCGCAGCGCTGACGTTGAGCACCTGGTGCCGGCCCAGCAGCGGGATGCTGACGTCGCGCTCGAGCCGCTGTTCCGGCCAGGACCAGCGGAAACGTGAGCCCGAGGCGTCCAGCAGGACATCGCGAGCCACCACGTCTGCGACCGTGTCGTTGCTGTCGGATCGCAGGTCATAGCGGACAACGCCGCGGCCCTCGGCCGCGGCACGCGCCGCCAGCTGGACGCCACCCGCATCGCCCGTGTGCACGATCAACTGCCCGTCGGGCGGCAGTGCGGCGGCAACCTCGTACAGGGCGTCCCGGATCCGCTCGATGGTGCCGAACCGCTCCAGGTGCTGCGGTCCGACCGACGTCAGGATGGCCAGGGTCGGGTGGGTCAGATCGCAGATCGCGGCGATCTCCCCCGGGGCATACGCATCCATCTCCACGATGAAAACGCGGTGCTGCGGCGCGAGGTCCTCGTTGATCGCCCGGGTCACTCCCATCAGCGTGTTGAAGCTCTTGCGCGTGGGCAGCGTCTCGATGCTCGGTTGCAGGAGGCGAGCCAGGATGTGTTTCGTGCTCGTCTTGCCGTAGCTGCCCACCACCGCGATCACCGTCGGGTGGACTTCCCGCAGGCGTGCTCTGGCCATGGCCAGGTAGCGGCGCCGGATTCCCGCCTCGACCGGACTGAGCGCGACGCTGGCCGCAACCAGTAGCAGCGGGGCGACGAGCGTGAAGAACGCCGCGGCGTACACCAGGATGCTGGCGGCGGTCTGCAGCTGAGCGACGACGACCACTGCAACACCTGCACTCAAGCCAGCGGCCAGGAGAGCAGCGACCGAAGCAAGCCTGCGCATCCGCGCGGTCCAGACCAGCCCCCGTTTGGCGGGCGGCCACCGCCACAGCGCGTGCGCGCCGAGGCTGCCGACCAGCCAGGCAGCAGCCGTCGTCGCCGGCCTGGCTGTCTGCGCGGCCAGCCCGGCCACGTAGCCGGCGATGGCGACTGCCACCGCGAACACGGCGGCGCGATGATCGACCCAGCTGCGGCGCAGCGCCCAGCGCAGGAAGCGGCGCGATTCGTATTCCTCGATCTGGTACATGCGCGCGGCGATCACGCCGGCGCGCACCAGCAGCAGCTGCCAGGCGACGGCGGCCGGCACAGCCAGCGCGACGACGAGCGCGTTCAACGCGGCCGGGTGAACACGTCGACGATGCGGCAGAAGCGCTGCGCCTGCTCGAGGTACGCGTAGTGCCCCGCGCCCTCGAACACGACCAGCCCGGCGTCAGGAATCAGCCGCTCCATGACGTGCGCGTCACGCAGCGGAGTCTCCGCGTCGCGGTCGCCCCAGACCAGCAGCACCGGCGCGCCAATGCGCGGCAGCAGCGGAGTGACGTCTTCGTTGACGAGGCGGACCAGTGTGCCCCGCATCACCCCGGTGGCCGCGCGGTAGTCGTCGGAGCCGCGCCGCTCAGCGCGCGCTTGTGCAATGCGGCGCAGCGCCGCGGGCGCTGTGCGCGCCTGTGCAAGGGCGCGTAGCGCCTTGTAGCTGCGCACGCGCAGGCGGTAGCCCAGGCTGTGGCGGGGCCGAACCCCGGCACTGCCGGTAAGCACCACCTTGTTCACTCGAGCCGGGTGCGATGCGGCGAGGACCGCTGCGATGCGCCCACCGTTGGAGTGGCCGATCACGTGACAGCGCTCCACCTCCAGGCGGTCCAGGAGCGCGATCACCCAGCTCGTGTACTCCGCCGTTCCCCACGGCGCCGGCGGCGGCGGGGTCGCTCCGAAACCGGGCATGTCGGGAAGGATCAGCTGACGGCCCGGCAGCAGGGGCTCGATCAGCGGGGCGAAGAGCTCGGCCGAAGTGCCCCAGCCGTGCAGCATCAACAGCGCGTCACCGGCGCCGCGCACGTCGACGTGCGCCGGCGGGGCTTCGGGCGTCACCGCGGCGGAGAACCCGACAGCAGCCATGTGTCGATGGAGAACGTGGTTGCGCGCTTCTCGGCGTGGCGGCGCAGCCCGAGGTCGACGAGCTCGCCGAGCAGGTCGCCGAACGGCAGTCCACTCTGCTCCCACAGATAGAAGGAGAGCGAACCTGGGACGGTGTTGATCTCGTTGACGATGAACTCAGCCTCATCGGGCCGGACCAGGAAATCGACTCGCGCGACGCCCTCAGCATCGATGGCCGCGAAGGCGGACGCGGCCGCGTCCTGGATGCGCCGGGTCAACGCCTCGGGCAGCGGAGCGGGGATGACCCGCTGCGCGCCCTTCATACCGGCGCTCTTGCCCGCCCCCTTGCTGAGGTACTTGTCCGAGTAGCTCAGCATGCCGCTGCTCGCCGGCTGTTCGCAGACCGACACGCGGACCGCTCCAGCCCGGCCGAGCACTGCGCAGTTGATCTCGACGATGTTCTCCTGCGATTGCTCCACCAGCGCGCGCACGTCGTACGCCATGGCGAGGTCGAGCGCCTCGCTCAGCTGGTCGCGCGTCGCGGCGCGCGACACGCCGATGCTCGACCCGACGCCTCGTGGTTTGACGTACACCGGATAGTCGAGCTGCGCCTCGACGCTCGCGCATACGGCCTCTTTCCCGGCGCGCCAGTGCTCGCGGTCGACGTCGATGTCGGGCAGCACGGGCAGGCCTGCGGCACGCATCGCCGCCTTGGCCAGTGGTTTGTCCATGCTGAGAGCCGCGGCCGCAACGCCACATCCCGTGTACGCCACGTCGGACAGCTCGAAGAGCCCCTGCAACGTCCCGTCCTCACCGTGCGAGCCGTGCACCAGCGGCATGGCGACGTCGAAATTCGCCATGGTCCTGGCGCGAGCCAGCAGCCCCCGGCCTCCGCTCGCGTCCACGAGCCGGCCGATGTCGCCAGGCACCGGGAGGAGGGCAACTCGCTGGGTCGCCTGCAGCAGCCGGTTGATGTCGTTGAAGCGCGCCAGCTCGCGCAACTGCTCGCCGATGTGCCACGCGCCGTCCTTGGCGATGTAGACCGGCACCACCCTGAACCGGCTCGGCGGCAGCGCCGCCATGACCTGCTGCGCGGTGATGACCGAGACCTCGTGCTCCACGGAGCGACCACCGAAGAAGACCGCGACCGCGGTCATCGTCCCGGCTCGCCGAGGATGACGATCTCTCGCTCCAGGTCGATGCCGCAGCGCTCGAGCACAGTGTCGTGCGCCATCTGGACGAGCGCCAGGACGTCGGCCGCGCTGGCACGCTCGACGTTGACGATGAAGTTGGCGTGCTTGCGCGAGATCTCGGCGCCGCCGGCCCGGCGGCCCTTCATGCCGGCGGCCTCGATGAGACGGCCTGCCGTGTCGCCGGGCGGGTTCTTGAACACGCTGCCCAGACTGCGCACTCCATAGGGCTGCGTCGCCTTGCGCTGCGCCTGCACCGCGTCTGTCCGCTCACGCACGGCGAGGGGCGCATCCTGGTGAACCCGCAGGCGCGCGCTCACCACGACGTCACCGCGCAGCTCGTCCTTGAATCGCGAGTGCCGGTACGCGAACCCACACTCGTCATTGCCGAGTGTATGGCGCGTGCCGGCAGGCCCGAGCGCCGTGCAGTCGCGAAGAACGTCTGCGAGCTCGGTGCCGAAGGCGCCGGCGTTGCCGTAGACACTGGCGCCGAGCGTGCCCGGCACGCCGATGCCGAACTCCAGGCCGCCCATGCCCCTGCGCGCGCAGTCCAGTGCGACGCGCGGCATCATGCAGCCGCTTCCCACATCCACGGTCTCCCGATCCACCACGCGCATATGCCGGTCGTCGTGGCGCACCACAAGACCCGCGACGCCGGCGTCGAGAATCAGCGCGTTGCTGCCCGCGCCGAGCATGGTCACGGGGACGCCCGCCTCGTGGCAGCGCTGCAGCAACGAGGCAAGGGCCGGCTCGTCTCGCGTCCGCACGAACCACTGCGCTGGGCCGCCGACGCCAAACTGGCTATGCCGATGCAGCGGCTCGTCGCGCACGACGCCGGCGACGTCCTCGAGCCACTCAGCGACGGGCATTGGCCCCCTCCAGCGCGACGAGCAGGCGCTGCGCCAGCTTGTCGAAACCACCCAGCGAGAGCACCAGCATCACGTCGCCGGGATGTGCCACGCGGGTCAGCAGCTCCACGGCACTTGCGGCGCCGTCGACGACGTGCACGTCACGTCCGCGCCCCACGCGCTCAGCGACGTCGCGGCTGCTCACCGTCGCCGCCTGCCCGCGCTCGCGCGCCTCTTCGATCGGTCCCAGCACGACGACGTCCGCGCCGGCGAAGCTGCGGCGGTAGTCCTCGAGCAGGCGGCTCGTGCGCGAGTAGGTGTGCGGTGTGTGGATGGCCACCAGGCGGCGCGTTGGGTACCGCTGGCGGGCTGCGGCGATGGCCGCCTCCACCTCCGTCGGATGATGCGCGTAGTCGTCGACGACGGTGATGTCACCGGCATCACCGAGGACCTCGAAGCGCCGGGCCGGGCCGCGAAAATCGGCGCAGGCGGCAACGACGACGTCGAGCGGAGCACCCGTCCGCGTGGCGAGGATCAAGGCTGCGCACGCGTTGAGCGCGTTGTGCTGGCCCGGAAAGGTCAGCCCCACCTGCACCGGGGGTGCGTCGGCGCCTGTCACGGTGAACCGCTGCAGCCCACCGTCCCACGTGAGGTCTGTGATGCTCCAGTCGGCCCCCTCGCGCGTCCCGTACGTCACGACGGTTGCAGCGGCGTGCGCGCTCAGCGCCACACACTCGGGGTCGTCGGCGCACAGGGCGAGCACTCCGTCGAGCGGGATCGCCGCCGCGAGGCCGACGAACGGCGTGCGGTACGCGTCGATGGTCGGGTAGACGTCGGGGTGATCGAGCTCGAGCCGCGTGACGCACGCGGCATCGGGACGCGTGTGCAGAAACTTGGGCCGCGCGTCCCAGGGAGCGGTCGTGTACTCGTCGCCTTCGAACACGAACGGCCCGCTGCCCAGACGCGAGGAACCGCCCAGGTCGAGCGATGTCGAGCCGAGCCGGAAGCCGGGGTCCATGCCGGCGCGATCAAGCATGTGCGCCAGCAGCGACGCCGTCGTGGTCTTGCCATGCGTGCCGCACACGGTGATGCGGTGCCGTGCGCCGACCAGGGTGGAGTAGAACTCGATCTCGCTCACGAAGGGCAGGCCTCGCTGCCGCACCGCAGCGAATTCGGCATTGGTCGACCGCGTCTGATTGCCCACCACCACGAGGTCCGGCACTCCCCAGCGATCCAGGTTGGCGGGGTCGCTGCGGTTCTCCCACTCGATGCCGGCGGCGCTGACGATGTCGGTGACGGGGGGATACGCGAAATCATCGGATCCGGTCACGCGGTCGCCCAGCCCCTGCGCCAGCAGTGCCGCGCCACTGGTCGCGTACCCGCAGATCCCGAGCACGTGGACGTGACGGCTCATGCCGGCACGCGCCGCCGCCCGCGCGCGTGCACCGCGTCACCGATGAGCTCCGCCACACGCTCGGTCGCGTCCGGGCGCCCCATCTGCAGTGACGCCTCGGCCATCGCGTGCCAGCGGTGCTGGTCGCGGATGAGCCTGCCGATCTCAGCCCCCAGGCGGGCCGGCGTGCAGACTTCGTCGTCGAGCAGGAGCGCGGCCCCCGCGTGCACGTACGGCGCGGCGTTGAACGCCTGGTGCCCACCGGCGTGCGGATAGGGCACCAGGATCATGGGGCGGCCGAGCGCCGCGCACTCGGCGAGCGACGAGCCGCCCGCTCGCATGATCACGAGGTCGGCCGCGGCGATTCGCAGTGCCAGGTCGGGGAAGAAACGCGCGACGTGGTAGCGGGGCGCCAGGTCGTCCGGCAGCTGGGCTGCAGCACGTTGCATCTCGTCGAAGTCGAGCATCCCGCACTGGTGCGTGACGCGCAGCTGGTCGTGCTGCTCGAGCAGCTCGCGCGCGCAGCCGGCGATGGCTCGGTTGATCCGCCTCGCGCCCTGCGAACCGCCCGTGACCAGGATGTGCCGGCACGCGTCGCTGAGCGGCGCTCCGCGGCGCATCAGCACCGACTTCCGCAGCGGGTTGCCTGTCTCCACCACGTGGGCGCCGTCGAGATATCGCTGCGTCGTGGAGAAGGACGTGGCGACCGCAAAGGCGCGCCGGGCCAGCAGGCGCGTGGCGCGCCCCGGGTAGGCGTTCTGCTCCATGAGCACCACGGGAACGCGGCGGGCGAACGCGGCGAGCACCACCGGCACGCAGACATAGCCGCCGGCTCCCACCACGACGTCCGGTTGCATGCGACGCAGCAGCCGGCGAGCCGAGAGCGTGGCGCCCGGCAGCTTGGCGGCCGCGCGCGCGACGCTGCCTGGACGGGTCACGTCGACGCCGCTGATCTCGAGCGCCTCGAGCTTGACCCCCGCGTCGGTCACCAGCTGCTCGGCCACCCCTCCCTGCCGGCCGACGACGACGACCTCACCGCCCGGATCGCTGTCCAGCAGCGCCTGAGCGACCGCGAGCGCGGGCGTCAGATGGCCGCCAGTCCCTCCCCCAGCGATCAACGTGCGCACGGGTGCTCGCTCCCTGTCGTCTGCCCTGGGCTGAGATGTTGCAGAGGATGCCCATGCCGACCAGGCTGGTGGCCAGCGAGGTGCCACCGTAGCTGATGAACGGCAGCGGGATGCCCGTGGTGGGGATCACCCCGGTGACGGCGCTGACGTTGATGAACGCCTCGATGCAGATCCATGCGGTGATGCCTCCGGCGAGCAGCGCGCCGAAACGGTCAGGCGCGCGCAGCGACGCTCGCACACCGCGCCAGGCAAGAAACAGGAACGCGGCGACGGTCGAGGCGGTTCCGATCAGGCCGAGCTCCTCGCCGATGATGGCGAAGATGAAGTCGGTGTGCGCCTCGGGCAACCACTCGAACTTGAGCACCGAGTTGCCCAGGCCGGCTCCGGAAAAGCCCCCCGAGCCGAGCGCGTAGAGCGCCTGGCAGTTCTGGAATCCGGACCCCAGCGCGTCGGCGCACGGATTGAGGAAATGGGTCAGCCGGTCGACGCGGTACGAGACCAGCGACACCATCATCAGCCCGGCGAAGCCGAGGATGGCGGCGAGCAGGAAGAGGTGGCGCTTGCGGGCGCCGCCCAGGGCGAGGAGGACGAAAGCGACCACGGCGACGACGATCGAGCTGCCCAGGTCCCGCTCGGCGATGACGAGCGCGAGGAGGACGGCCAGCACGATCAGGTAGTCGCGCACCCCGCGTAGCGAGCGCACCGAGGCGCTGCGGTCGGTCAGCCAGCGCGCGAAGAACACGATGGCCACGCCGACGGCGATCGCCGAGGGTTGCACCGAGAGCGGCCCGAGTTGGAACCAGCGCTGTGCCCCGTAGTGCTCGGCGCCGAGGTGCGGCACGAGAACCGCGACGAGGAGCACGGCCATCACCACCATGGCCGGCCTGGCCACGCGGTTGAGGCGGTGGTAGTCGGAGCGGGCTGCGACGACCATGCCGGCGCCGCCCAGCGCCGCGCCCACCGCCTGGTGGGCGAAGAAGTAGTTGGGGTTGCCGTACCAGAGGTAGCCGAGGGCCTCGGAAGCGCTGTAGACCATGACCAGACCGAAGGCGACGAGCCCGGTCACCACGATGAGCAGCCAGCCGTCGACGCCGGCCGCGGCGGTGGCACGGTCGGCTGCGGCCAGGACCCTGCTCGCGGACCGCGCCGCCCCGCGCCAGCCAGAGAGGTGCTCGAGGCCGCCGGCTCGAGCCGCCATCAGTGCTGCTCCTGCGCGGCGTGGCGCAGCCGCCGCACCTGGGCCGCGAACACATCACCGCGCTCCTCGAAGTCACGGAACTGGTCGAAGCTCTTGAACCCGGGGGCGAGCAGCACCACGTCGCCGGCTACCGCGAGCCGGCGCGCCTCCTCCACCGCGTCGACCAGCGTGGCCACGACCGAGCGTGCGGCGAAGCCGCGCTCGGCGAGGGCGCGGTCCAGTTCCGGAGCGCTGGCCCCGTTGAGGACCGCCAGCCGCGCCCGCGCGGCAATCTCGTCGACGAGCGCGTCGCTGGACGTACCGGCCCCCTGGCCGCCGCCGATCCACACGATCGGGCGGTCGCCGAACGAGCGCAAGGCCATGAGCGCGGAGTCGACGTTGGTAGCCTTGCTGTCGTTCACCCAGAGGATGCCATCCTCATCGAGCACCGTCTGTAGGCGGTGTGGCACGGGGTGGAAGTCGCGCACCGCACCGGCGGCGGCATCGTGCGGCGCGCCGGCCGCTCGGGACACCGCGACGGCGGCGAGGACGTTGAGCACGTTGTGGCGGCCGAACAGCGGCACGTCGGCCACCGGCAGCACCGCCGTGGGCTGACCGCTCTCGATGCTGACGATGTGTTCGTCGTGCACCGTGCTGCCGTCGTGCGATCCGATGTCGAAGCCGAAGTACCGCGCCGGGGCGCGTGCCAGGCCGGCCATGGCGCGGCTCACGTGGTCGTCGTGGCCGATCACCACGTCATCGACGGCGAAGCGCACGAGCCGCTGCTTGGTCTCGGTGTACGCCTGCATCGTGCGGTGCCTGTCGAGGTGGTCGGGTGTCACGTTCAGCACCGCCGCGATGCTGCATGCAGGCTCGGCGATGGTCTCGAGCTGGAACGACGAGAGCTCCAGCACCACCCAGTCGCCGGCGTGCACGGTGTCGAGCCGGTCGAGCATGGTTGCGCCGATGTTGCCGCCGAGGTGCACGCGAAAGCCCGCGCGCTGCAGGATCGCCGCCACCAACGAGGTGGTCGTCGTCTTGCCGTTGGTGCCGGTGATGCCGACGAGCTTGCCGCGACACCGCATGAAGACGAGGTCCATCTCACTGTGTACGGGTACGCCGTGTTGCCTGGCGGCCTGCAGCTCGGGTGCGTCCCAGGGCACCCCGGGGCTCGGACACACCATCGCCGCCCCGACCGCGATGTCGTCCGCGTAGCCGCCCAGACGCACATCAACGCCTGACGGCAGTGACCTCGCGGCTTCACGCTGCGCATCGCCGTCATTGCGGTCGACAACCAGCACGCGGTAGCCCTCGCCCGCGAGGGTGCGCGCGCAGGCCAGGCCGCTCCGGCCGAGGCCGATGACAACGGCGCGGTCGCCGCTCATCCGGCCGGGGTCTGAGAGCGCGCGAAGAGCACCGTCAACAGCGTGCCCAGCGCGGCGACGAAAGCAAATGCCGTCACCAGCCGTTGCTCGCGCAGGCCCATCTCCTCGAAGTGATGGTGCAGCGGGCTGGCGCGGAGGACGCGGCGTCCGTAGCGCCGGATCGCGGTGACATTGATCACCACGCTGAGCGCCTCGACCACGAAGACGATGCCGAGCAACGGCAGCAACCAGAGGAGGTGCACCTCGGCGGACAGCGCCACCATGACGCAACCCAGCGCGAGTGACCCGGTGTCGCCCATGAAGAGGCGAGCCGGATGCCAGTTGTAGACGGCGAAAGCGGCGACGGCGCCGGTGAGAGCGGCGGCGATCACGGTGACCGCCAGGTCGGAGTCGCGCACACCGATGAGCGTGATGCCGAAGAACACGAGCCCGGTGCACGTCGCGGCGAGGCCGTCGACGCCGTCGGTGAGATTCACCGCATTGCTGGCGGCGACGACGGCGAACATGGCGACGACCGCCATCCCCCAGCCGAGATCCGGCGCGCCGAGGCCGGGAAAGTACTGATGCGTGAAGCCGGCGATGGCGAGCCCGATGCCCAGGAGCAGACCGACGAACGCCTGCGTGGCCAGCTTGTGCCAGGCGGGCAGGCCGAGTCGCAGACCGCTGACGTTCACTAGGTCGTCGACCGCCCCGATCGCGGCCCCGCCGAGCAGCGCAAAGATGGCGAGGAAACCTTCGCGACTGCGGTCGAAGACAAGCCAGGCGACCACCGCGGCCGCGCAGAAGAGCGCCCCGCCGAGAGTCGGCGTTCCTTCCTTGGCGCGGTGCGTCGCCGGACCGTACTCGGCGACGTGCTGGCGCATGCGACCACGCAC
>VBJV01000201.1 GCA_005879785.1 Chloroflexota bacterium | reverse complement strand
GAAGTCGCCGGCGTTATCGCTCTCGACGAGCTGGTCGTGCACGGCTGGGATCTCGCAGTGGCGACCGGTCAGGCCTACACCGCGACCGACGAGGAGATCACTGCGGCGACCGATCTCGTGGCGAACTTCCCTGCGCCCCGGGACGGGTCGTTGTTCGGACCGGTCGTGCCGGTCGCCGACGACGCGCCTGCGCTCGAGCGCCTCATCGGCCTTGCCGGCCGTGACCCCAGTTGGCGCCCGTAGCCGTTCCAGCCCCGAGCGCGATCGGTGATGATGCCGTGATGACGCGCCGCGCCGTCCCAACCGGCATCTCGAGTGGGGCGCGCGGTGGCCTCGGTATCTTGGCGTTCTCGCTTGTACTCGCGGCGTGCACCCATGCATCCAAATCGGCCACGCACACGACCGTCGCGTCGTCTACGTCGACTATCGCGCTAGCGACGCCGTTGCTGCGCGTCGCTCAAGAGGCGGCGATCACCGGCATCGACGCTGCTCCGCGCGTGAGTCTCGCGGACACAGGTGGACCGGCGCGCCTGCTGGCCCGAGGCACCGCCGCGTATCCGGAGATCTCTCCTCCGCTCGCCAGTGGGCCGGCGGTTGCCTGGTTCGCATCACCCCAATCTGGCCAAGGAGATCAGGACGCGGCCTGGATACTCAAGGCGCTCGTGAGCGGCCGGGAACGGATCGTCGCTCGCAGCGTGCGGCCCGGGTACCCCTCGATGGCGCTGTCATGGCCGTGGATCGCCTGGCAAGACAACACGTTGAGCACTCAAGCTCCCGTCATCCACGTCACGGATCTCCGGTCGAGCCACACCCACGACGTGATGAGTGGTGGCACGGGGCTCCAGGACATCGATGTGGATCAGCTCTGGTTGCGGGCCGATGACGCCCTCTCGCACCGCCCCCTCGACGGCTCGGGAAGCGCAGCGGTCTTTGTGCAGACCCCTGGCTTGACGGAGTCCCACGTCGCCAACGGCGTCGCGGCCTGGACGGTGGCCCCGGACAAGCTCCATCCCTCTACGGCGACGCTGTATGCCAGCCGGACCGATCGCTACGCGCCCGTGGTGCTGGCCCACCACGTCGATACCTGTTCCGGCGGCGTCTTACTGGAGGGTCGAGCGGTTCCGTGCGGCAGCTACACCTGGGGCTTCGCCAACCCGGGGCCGGACTTTGTGGCCTGGATCGAACCGCCCGACGAGCAGCTGGTCATTGCACCGCTCTCTGCTCCCGAGCGCGTCACGGTTCTCAAGCGGGCGCAGGCTGGAAACGACTACGGTCCCACGGTCGTCGGTAACCGCGTGGCCTGGGTGGAGCTGACCAATGGCGGATCAGTGGTCTACGTCGTGCGGATCGAGCCACCGCAGGGAAGATGAAGGGCCGCACGGTCGTCATCACCGGCGCGAACACGGGCATCGGCCTCGAGACGGCCGCGGCGCTCGCCGCGATGGGCGCCCGCGTCGTGCTCACCGCACGTGACCCGCTCAAGGGGAGCGTGGCCGCCGAGAAGATTCGACGCCGATACCCCGACGCCAATGTCATACCGATGGAGCTCGACCTCGCGCGGCTGGGCGACGTCCGCTCGTTTGCAGCGGACCTCCTCGAGCGGTTCGGCGCGCTCCACGTTCTCGTGAACAACGCCGGTGTCATGCTCGGTCGCCGGTCGACGACCGTGGACGGGTTCGAGACGACGTTCCAGGTCAACCACCTCGCGCCGTTCCTCCTTACGAACCTCTTGCTCGACCGCCTCAGGGCATCAGGCCCGTCGCGCATCATCAACGTCGCGTCGGAGGCCCATCGCGCCGCCCGGCTCGACTTCGACGACCTGAACAGCGAACGCGGCTACCGCGGCATGCGGGTCTACGTGCGGACAAAGCTGTGCAACATCCTCTTCACGCGCGCGCTGGCGAGTCGCCTGCTCGGCACGGGCGTCACCGCCAACGCTCTGCACCCAGGAACGGTCCGTACCGCGTTGGGCCGCGACGGCGACACGTCCGCATTTTTCACGCTCGGCATCAAGATCACCGGCCCACTCCTTCTGTCTCCGGCTCGTGGCGCGCGGACGACGATCCACCTCGCGTCGTCGCCGGACGTCGAGGGCCGCACCGGCGAGTACTGGATCAGGCGGCGGCCGCGCAAGCCGGCATCCAAGGCGACCGACGACGAGGCCGCGCGGCGGTTGTGGGATGTGAGCGCCCAGCTCGTAGGCCGGTAAGCAACGCCGCGACGCGGATACCGATTGGCAGCGCGTCGATCGTCAATCGCGAGGCTTGGCTCCGTCGCCGTCGGCCGGGATCCGTGGAGACTTCATCGGTCAGTAGGGTCGGATCGTGACTGGTCCTGACGCGATCAACCTCGGCGTGCCCCTCTCTCACCTCGCGCCGCAGGAGAAGGCGAAACGCGCCGGAAGTTTCGGAGGCGTGGCCTCGCACTACGAGCGCTACCGCCCCGGACCGCCGGTGGCGGCGGTGGACTGGATTCTCCCCTCACCCGTCGGCCGGGTCGTCGACCTCGGCGCCGGGACCGGAGCGTTGACCAGGCTCCTGATCGACAAGGCCCAAGAAGTCGTCGCTGTCGAGCCCGACGACCGCATGCGGTCGATACTCACCGCGGAGGTCCCTGGCATCTCGGCGCTGAAGGGCCAGGGTGAGTCGATGCCCATCCCTGACAGCTGCGTCGACGCCGTGCTGGCCTCCTCGTCGTGGCACTGGATGGATCCGGTCCCGACCCTCCACGAGGTGGGCCGCATCCTCGTGCCCGGCGGGATCCTCGCCGCGCTGTGGTCCGGGCCCGACCCTGAGGGCGCGTTCGTCGTCCAAGCTCGGGCCCTTCTCGCGGAACAGTCGCGTGGCGATCCTGCTGTCACGGGATCTGACGAGGCGGCGACCCAGGCCGGCAACGAGCTGGCGAGTG
>VBJV01000200.1 GCA_005879785.1 Chloroflexota bacterium | reverse complement strand
CATGGTCGGGCTGGGTGCTGTGGCCGGCTGCCGGCTCCAGGGCGCCGACCGGATCGTGTGCGTCGACATGTCGCAGCAGCGGCTCGAGCTGGCCCGCGGACAGGGAGCGACCGAGACCATGATCGGCGGTGACGATGCCGTCGAGCGGATCGTCGAGATGACCGGCGGTTTCGGCGCCGATTACACGTTCGAGGCCACCGGCAACGTGGCGGTGATGCGCCAGGCGGTGGAATCCGCGCGCATGGGCTGGGGCCTGTGCACCGTCGCCGGCGTGGCGGGTAGGGGTGAGACGCTCGACATCGTGCCCCGCCTGCTGATCACCGGTCGCCGGGTTGCCGGCAGCTCGTTCGGCGGAGTCAAGGGCCGGGACGGTGTGCCGCAGCTGATCGAGCGCTGGCTGGCGGGAGAGATCGACGTCGATCCCTTCCTCTCGCATAGCATCACGCTCGATGAGGTCAACCGCGGCTTTGAGCTGATGGAGGCCCAGGACGGGATCCGAAGCGTGATCGGGTTCACATGATCGTCGCCCGCAGCGAGCATCCCCAGTGGACGTCGAACGCCTACCTGGTGGCCGACGGCCCCGGCGGTCAGGGCGTCCTGATCGACGGAAACGGCGAGTCGGCTCCATTGCTCGACCGGATCGAGCGCGACCGGATCACCATCACCCACCAGCTCGTCACGCACGGCCACGGCGATCACGTGGTCGGCGTCGAGGACATGGCCAGGCGGTTCGACGTGCCACTGCTGCGCTGGCCCGACCTGAGCGATGGCCGCGAGCTGACGTCTGGCGATCTGCGGATCCGTGCCCTGTACACGCCCGGGCACTGCGACGATCACGTCGCGCTGGAGGTCGATGGCACGGACGTCTTCACCGCCGACGTGCTGTTCAAGGGAACGCTCGGCGGCACCTCGGGCGGCGGGCCGGACGGCTTCAGCAACATCAAGCATTCGGTGATGCAGCGGCTGATGACGCTCGACCACGCGACCCGCGTCCACCCCGGCCACACGTTGCCCACCACGATCGGCGACGAGTGGCAGTCAAACCCCTTCATCCGCATCTGGCGCGGGCTGGACGGCGAAGGCGGCGACGCCTGCACGGTGCGCGGTGAGCCGGCCACACTGATCCTGTGGGCACCCGACTATGACGGCACGCACAAGGCCTGGGTCAGGTTCCCGGACGGGCGCGACATGATCATCGGCGGCTCGCAGGTGCAGCGCTGATGGGCTGGCGGCTGGCGCAGCTGGCGGACGTGCCCAGCACCGCCGCGCCCGGCTTCTGGAACGAGTGGGCGCGCGAGCCCGACTACGGCGAGCGCTGGCATTCGGTCGGGGAACACCTCGGCATCACTGGCTTCGGCGTCAACGCCTACCAGGCGGACGCCGGCAGGGAGCTGATCGTGCCCCACAGCGAGACCGAGTTCGGTGGTCAGGAGGAGCTGTACATCGTCACCTCCGGCCGCGCCCGCTTCAGCTGTGACGGCGAGCCGGTCGAGGTGGCCGCCGGCGGCCTGCTCCACGTCACGCACGAGGTGGTGCGGGAGGCGGTCGCACTCGAGGATGGCACCGCCATCATCTGCGTCGGCGGCGTTCCCGGCCAGCCCTACACGCCCAGCTGAAACCTACGTTTCTCGGCGCCTGCGCCTGGCGAACCAGCTCGATGCCGGCGGCTCGTCTGCCTCCTCGGCACCGGCGGCCAAGTCGCGCAGGGACGAAACGTCAAGGCCGGTGGAGCGCGAGTCGGGCTCGCGACCGCCGTTCAGGATGCGGTCGATCTTGGCAACGCTGTCCACGTCGATGTCCAGGAAGCGGCAGCCGACCACCGTCTGGCCGGGCGCAGCGGCCGGCCGCACCGATGCCACCCGCACCTCGCCGCTGATCGAGTCGGCGAAGAAGCGGCCGTGGAACAGCAGCCTGTCACCGACCCGCAGCACGCGGGCGGTGGTGAACGCGACGCCGGAGCGGGAGAGATCTTCGAGCGAGCCGTCGACACGATCGCGGTCGACCACGTCCTGGCAGTTGACCGCCTCCAGCCACGCGACCCCTCCGATCGGGACTCGCTCGGCGGCGCGGCGGCTGGCGTCCACGCCGACCGCGCTGGGGTGCATCCGCAGCATCGCCAGGTCGGGTGTGTGGTAGGCCGCGTCGTCGACGTGCATCGTCA
>VBJV01000199.1:1200-5273 GCA_005879785.1 Chloroflexota bacterium | reverse complement strand
GCCGTGGATCTCGATCACAGCGTCGATGTCCTCGAACATGCACACCAGCGGTCGCTCGGGCTCGATCTTGCGGAGCAGCTCCATCGCCCGCGTCAAGACGCCAGGATGGTCGGCGAAGACCGCCACGTGGCCGGCCTTGATTATGCGGTGCACCACCTGATGCACCATCGAGCTTTTGCCCGACCCTTGCGGCCCGTACAGCAGATAGCCACGCCGGTGCAGGTAGCCGTAGCGCTGGAACCGCTCGCCTAACGACCAGAAGTTCTCGATTTCCTGAAGGATCTGCGAGGGCAGGCTGTCGGCGAAGTCGATCAGGTCGTCCACCTGCAAGTCCTTGGCCAACAGCTGCGGCTCGCCGTACTGGTTGAGACTGCACGTGTACGCCCCGGCGGGAAGTTGGCGGTGCGTCGAGCCGCACGCCTCGTAGACGCCCGGCAGCGACACCTTCCACTGGATGGGCGCGGTCGGGTTTTCCTGGGGCAGGAAGTTGCGCTCGTGGTGGTAGAAGGCGTTATCCTGCGGCGGCTGGCGCGGCGCGCCGTCGCACTGGGTGCCGAAGTCGTTGAGGTCCATGGACACTCCCAAGAGGCAAATCGTGCTGCGAGTCGGACGAGGAGAACGGCCCTTCGCGGGCTATTCTAGCCGATGCGCACGGCGATTTCCCAGGCATTCTTCAGCCGGCGCGTTGACCGGACAAGCCGCGTTGCCAACTCCAGCGAATCCACCTTGCCCAGCCGTTGCCGAGGAATCCCTTCATGGCCAACACCTTTGACAGCCGGGCGACACTGACCGTGGACGGCCAGCAGTACACCTACCACCGCCTGCCCGCCGTCGCCAAGCACTTTCCCCAGGTCGCCCGCCTGCCCGTAACGCAGCGCATTCTCCTGGAAAATCTCCTGCGCAACGAGGACGGCGTCAGCGTCCGGGCCGACGACATCCGGGCACTGGCCCAATGGGACGCCAAGGCGGAACCGGACCGGGAAATCGGCTTCACCCCCAGCCGGGTGCTGCTCCAGGACTTCACGGGCGTTCCGGCGGTCGTGGACCTGGCCGCCATGCGCGACGCCATGCGCGCCCTGGGCGGCGACCCCAACCGGATCAATCCCTTGCAGCCGGTCGAGCTGGTCATCGACCACTCCGTGCAAGTGGACGATTTCGGCAGTGAGCTGGCCTTCGCCCACAACACCCAGCTGGAGTACGAGCGCAATAAGGAGCGTTACGTCTTCCTGCGGTGGGGTCAGGGAGCCTTCCGCAATTTCCGCGTGGTGCCGCCCGAGACCGGCATTGTCCATCAGGTGAACCTCGAGTACCTGGCCCGCGTGGTCTTGGTCAACGACCAGAACACGGCCTACCCCGACACGCTGGTGGGCACCGACTCGCACACGACGATGATCAACGGCCTGGGCGTCCTGGGCTGGGGCGTGGGCGGCATCGAGGCCGAGGCGGCGATGCTCGGCCAGCCGGTCTCGATGCTGATCCCGCAGGTGGTCGGCTTCCGCCTGCAGGGCCAGTTGCCCGCGGGGGCGACCGCCACCGACCTGGTGCTGACCGTCACGCAGATCCTTCGTAAGAAGGGCGTGGTCGGCAAGTTCGTCGAGTTCTACGGCGCAGGCGTCGCCGCGCTGTCGCTGGCGGACCGCGCCACGATCGCCAACATGGCCCCGGAGTACGGCGCCACCTGCGGGTTCTTCCCCGCGGACGACGAGACGCTGCGCTACCTGCGCTTCAGCAACCGCCCGGAGAAGCTCGTCCGCTTGGTGGAGGCGTACTGCAAGGAACAGGGCCTTTTCTACACGCCCACTTCGCCGGACCCGGTCTACAGCGACACGGTGGAGCTGGACCTCGCCACGGTGGAACCGAGCCTCGCAGGCCCGTCGCGGCCGCAGGATCGGGTGCCGTTGTCGCAGGTCAAGAAAACGTTTGTTGAGGCTTTGCCGAACCTGCTGGTGAAGGGCAAAGCCAAGCCGCTGCCGACGGTGGCGGTCGCCCGCACCATCGGCGAGGGCACCCCCGACGTGAAGCCGCACCAGCCGCCGCCGGGGCCGACCATCGCCGACGTGGGCGGCCCGACGCACGAGGAGGTCGAGGAACGCGCCGCCCGCAAGGTCCACCACGGCTCCGTGGTGATCGCGGCCATCACGAGCTGTACCAACACGTCCAACCCGTCGGTGATGATCGCCGCTGGCCTCTTGGCCAAGAAGGCGTTCGAGCGCGGCTTGCGGACAAAGTCCTACGTCAAGACCAGCCTGGCGCCGGGGTCGAAAGTCGTCACCGACTACCTGCGCGAAGCCGGGCTGCTGCCGTACCTGGAACAACTCCGCTTCAACGTCGTCGGCTACGGCTGCACCACTTGCATCGGCAACAGCGGCCCGCTGCCGGAACTGGTGTCGCAGCAGATCGAGGACAACAAGCTCGTGGTCGCGGCGGTTCTGAGCGGCAACCGTAACTTCGAGGGCCGCGTCCACCCCGAGGTGCGGGCCAACTTCCTGGCCTCGCCGCCGCTGGTCGTCGCCTACGCCCTGGCCGGCCGAGTGGATCTCGACCTGACCCGCGAGCCGATCGGGTACGACAGCCTCAAAGGTCCCGTGATGCTGGAGGAAATCTGGCCCACGCCGCAGGAAGTCACCGAGACGATGCGGAAGGCGATCCAGCCCAAGATGTTTCAGGAGGTCTACTCCCACGTCTTCGACGGCGACGTCCACTGGCAGGGGCTGTCCGTCCCCAAGGGGGAGCTGTACGCCTGGGACAAGGCGTCCACCTACGTCAAGCACCCGCCCTATTTCGAGGGCATGACCCGCCAGCCGCCGCCGCTGACCGACATCCTCAGCGCCCGCGTCCTGCTGATGCTGAGCGATAGCATCACCACCGATCACATTTCCCCGGCCGGCTCCATCAAGGCCAGCAGCCCGGCGGGCAAATACCTGGTCGAGCACGGTGTCGAGCCGAAGGACTTCAACTCCTACGGTTCGCGGCGCGGCAACCACGAGGTGATGGTACGCGGGACGTTCGCCAACCCGCGCATCAAGAACCAGCTCGTGCCCGGCACCGAGGGCGGCGTCACGCGGCATTTCCCGGACGGCGAGCAGATGTCGGTCTTCGACGCCGCGATGAAGTACCAGGGCGAGGGGGTGCCGCTGCTGGTGCTGGCGGGCAAGGAATACGGCTCGGGCTCGTCGCGCGACTGGGCCGCCAAGGGGCCGCGCCTGCTCGGCGTCCGCGCGGTCATCGCGGAAAGTTACGAGCGGATCCACCGCAGCAACCTGGTCGGCATGGGTGTCTTGCCCTTGCAATTCTTGCCGGGGCAGACCGCGGCCAGCCTGGGCCTGACGGGCGAGGAGATATTCGACATCCCAGGCTTAACGACGATGCTGGACTGCGGGACGGTGGCGGGGCGGCGAATCGCCGTGCGGACGCGGGGCGCCGGCGGAGAGCGCAGCTTCGACGTGCTGATCCGCGTCGACACGCCGCAGGAGCTGCAATATTACAAGCACGGCGGCATCTTGCAGTACGTCAGCGCCGCACGTGCAGCACCACCACGTCGCGGAACGGGTAGGCCGCCGCCATTCGCCAGTTCGCGCTCGGTCGCAATTGGGCCAGGTGGGCTTGTTGCTCCACCGGGTCGTGACTGCTGAGCAGCCATAGGCTCTGGACGCACTCGCCTATCGCCCCGGCCGCCGGCAGCGGCGACGGCGGCTCGGTCGGCAGCGTCACCAGGTCGCGGTACAGCGGGCCCAATTCCCGGCAGTAGTAGCGCTGCTCCCAGCAGATGCCGACCACCGGCTCGTCCGGCCGGCGTTGCCCCAGTATGAACGCGGTCGGCGCGGCCGAATCGAGTCGATTCCACGGTCGAACCGTCCGCAGCGCCCCCAGCGCCACCGGCGCCAGTAACAACGCCAGCAACGGCACTGGCGCGAACTTACCCCAGGCACGGAACCACGACCACACTGGGGGAATCCCGGCGGCGATCAAGACCAGGGCCGCGGGTGTCGCATACGCCACGACGCGCGAAGCGTCCAGCGGGTAGCTAGACGTGAGCCAAGCCACCACGTTCAGAGCCATCGGTCCCACCAGGA
>VBJV01000199.1:0-1148 GCA_005879785.1 Chloroflexota bacterium | reverse complement strand
AACAGCTCCGAGACGCGCATCACCGCCGCCGGAGGCACCGAGCAAGGACTCTGCCAGCACGGGAACTTGTCCACCCAACACGCCACCATACGCTCGTTGCGCTGGGCCTGGATCGCAGTGCCGTGCAAGAGGAGGAATGAGCCGCACAAGAAAATGCTAAACACCAAGAATAAGCAGCGCTGTCCAAAGTAGCGCGAGTCGCGAAGTGTGGGCAACAGCGCTAGCGCCGCCCCGCCCAGCAAGAAACAGGCAGGGAACGAAAGGAAGATCAAGAGCGGAGAGGCGAGCGCCAGGATCACGAGAACGGGCCGCCAATCGCCGTTTGTGGGCTGCCGCGCGAAGAGCACCAAAAGGCTGCTCGCAACCAAGGTGTCCACTGCATACGGTTTGGCTTCGCAACAGTGCCACAGCAGGTGATCGCCGCACGCCAGCACCAGTGCGAACCAAAGTTGGCCCCACCGCGGCAACACCGAGCGCGCCACCACGAGGAGCGCGACCACCACCACACAGCTCGCGGTGAACGGCAAGAGTCGCAAGGCGAAAGTGCCATCGCCGAGCAGTGCAACGATCACCTTTTCCGCCGCGAGGAACAGCGGCGGGCACGCTTCGGAGTAGTAGAGCGGGCCTAGCAAATCCGCCCAGTCGAGGTGGAGCACGTTGTGAATCAGCGCCGCCTCATCGTGCCAGACGGGGGGGTTGCGCAAGTAGTGGTAGCTCCGCAGTCCCAAGCCTAGTGCGACGATCAGCGCCAGCCATAGCACCGTCCGCGGCGTCCGCTGCCGGGGTGTCGGGTCCGGAGCCGACATCCGGAGGATCGACCGGCATTTGGTCAGCCGCCCACCGCCGATCACAGAAAGGGTGCGATTCATGGCACTGCCTTCCCTGGCCTCGCAAGTGCAGTCCGCGGGTCAACGCAACGGCGGCAGTTCGCCGTGACTCGTGGGGACGAAATCGGCCAGCACACGGTACACCGTGACGCGCAGACGCGGTCCCTCGTGGTGTTGCACAGGGATGCGGCCGCAGTAATAGCACAGCACGGTTCGCCACGGTGAGCGGTCTTCGATGGCGATTGTTTGGAGCGGCGCCAGGGGGGCGTCGTCAGGGCAGAAGTCGATGCGGGCGAGCTGCTGCTCCGCCAACACCAGGCA
>VBJV01000197.1 GCA_005879785.1 Chloroflexota bacterium | reverse complement strand
CATCTCGTCGATGTAGGCCCCGATCTGCTCGGGCGCGAGCTCTTCGAAGAAGCCGCCGAAGAAGTTGGCGGCGTTGTTGACCAGCACGTCGATGCGGCCGAACCGGTCGACGGCGGCCTGCACCGCCGCCTCGGCGTCCTCCGTGCTGGTGATGTCAAGCTTGACGACCAGCAGGTCGTCGGCCTCGCCGTCAACCCGGCTCACGGCTTCGGGATTGCGCCCGGTGGCGACGACCGCGTGACCGGCGGCCAGCGCAGCCTTGGCGATGTCGACGCCCATGCCGCGGCCGGCGCCGGTGATGAACCATGTCTGCTTCTCAGTCATGGCTCTCACGGTCGCACGCAAATGACCCAACTGAGAGTCCCTGTTGATAGGGGTACCGGCAGGGTCTCCCAGACGCCGATCGGCGCGTCTACGCTGGGTTGGTGGACACCCGCAGCGAGATCCGCGAGTTCCTGACCTCGAGGCGGGCCAGGATCACGCCAGACCAGGTCGGCCTGGCTGTCTACGGCAGCCGCCGCGTGCCCGGACTCCGCCGCGAGGAGGTCGCGGTCCTGGCCGGAGTGAGCGTCCCCTATTACACCCGCCTGGAGCGGGGCGACATAAAAGGGGTCTCCGAAAGCGTGCTGGAGGCGCTCGCCCGGGCGCTGCAGCTCGACGACGCCGAGCGCGCGCACCTCTTCGATCTCGCACGAGCGGCCGGCCCGACCGCCCGGACGCGTCGCCGTTCAGCTCCGAGGCAGATCCGTCCCAGCGTGCAGCGCATCCTCGACGCCATGACCGACGCGCCGGCGCTCGTTCAGAACGGCCGGCTGGACGTCCTGGCCGCCAACCGGCTCGGGCAGGCGCTCTACTCGCCGATGCTTGCCAACTCGACGCCTCCGGTCAACCACGCCCGCTTCACATTCCTCGACCAGCGAGCCCAGGACTTCTACCCCGACTGGGACCGCGCCGCCAACGATGGGGTTGCCCTGCTCCGCGCCGAGGCCGGCCGCAACCCCTACGACCGGGCCCTCACCGACCTGGTCGGAGAGCTGTCGACGCGCAGCCCGGAGTTCCGCGTCCGCTGGGCGGCACACAACGTGCGCCTGCACCAGACCGGCGCCAAGCACTTCCACCACCCCATCGTCGGCGACCTCACGCTCACCTTCGAGATGCTCGAGCTCGCTGCCGACCCCGGCCTGAATCTCCTGACCTACAGCGCCGAGCCGGGTTCACGCTCCGAGCAGGGGCTGCGCCTGCTCGCCAGCTGGGCAGCGACACCCGGCGAGCTCGAACCGGCCGACAAGACCGGGACACCTGGGCGGCGGTAGCGCCTCACGCACCCGACCTGGGCATGCGCACGAGCGCATGTAGAAGCCCGACACGATGCCCTCACCGACGCATCGCCCGTTCGAAGGATCAGCTCGTCCGCGTAACTGGGCATGCATCGACGCTGGTACCATACGCTGCGTATGGGCACGCTCATCCAAATCCGGGACGTCCCCGACGACGTCCACCGCACGCTGAAGGCCCGCGCCGCACAGCGCGGCACCTCTCTGTCGGAGTACCTGCGCAGCGAGCTCGAGCGCATCGCCTCCTCCCCCACCCCCGAGGAGCTGATCGCCCGGATCGCCTCGCGCAAGCCCATCCGACCGAGCGAAACGAGCGCCGAGGCACTCCGCAAGCTGCGCGACGAGCGGGCGTGATCGTCACCGACGCCTCCGCCGTGCTGGACGTCCTCCTGCATCCGTCCGACGTCCCAGCGCTCGTCGAGCGCATCCTCACCTCCGGTGACGCCGTCGCTGCGCCGGACCTGCTCGACGTCGAAGTCCTCAGCGTCCTGCGGCGCTGGGAGCGACGAGGCGAGATCAGCGCACGCCGCGGCGGCCAGGTGCTTGACGATCTGCAGCTCCTCCCGATCGTCCGTCACCCCGCACGACCGCTCGTGCGGGCGGCCTGGGCGTTGCGCCACACCCTGACCGCCTACGACGCTCAGTACGTCGCGCTCGCCAAAGCTCTCTCCGCGACGCTGGCGACCACCGACGGCCGCATGGCGAAGGCCGCCCGCGCCGCCGGCGTCCAGGCGGTCTGACCGCGCACGCGCACCGAGCCGTCGCCCGCCATCGGCCGCGGCCTTGGCGGCCCATATGGCCGCGGACGCGGTACGGTCCCTTCGGGCGAGGCACCCCCCGCCGAGCGCGCCTGCGCCACCTCAGCCCGACGGGCACGCCAGCAGGTAGTCCAGGACCTCCGAGTAGCCGGCCGTGGCCAGGCCGATGCGCGTGTCCGCTGCCCCGTAATACAAAAAGAGCTTGTCGCTCTCACGGTGATAGACGAGGCCGCACGGAAAGACGACGTTCGGGACGTCGCCCGAGACCTCGTAGTCCGCCCCCGGCCCGAGCACCCACTCCTCGGAGCGCCGCAGGACGTTCGCAGGTTCCTCGAGGTCCAGCAACGCCAGACCCGCGCGGTACAGGCCCCCGGCGACGGTCTGGCGCACGCCGTGGTAGACGACGAGCCAGCCGTGCTCGGTCTCGAGCGGCGGGGGACCCATGCCCACCCGTTCAGAGTCCCACCAGCCGCCTTGCCGGCGGCCGAGCACCAGTTCGGGCGATCGCCAGCTCTTGAGGTCGGACGAGCGTGACAGCCACACATCGGCGCCGTGCACGGAGGTCGGCCGGTGGAAGAGCACCCAGTCGCCACCGATCCGGCGCGGCAGCAGGACAGCGTTCTTGTCTTCGGGCGACA
>VBJV01000020.1 GCA_005879785.1 Chloroflexota bacterium | reverse complement strand
GGTTGCGCCACGGCCGGTCACGATAAGCGATCCGGCCGATCAGGCGAGTAGCACGCCCCCCGCCAGAGCCGCCGACGCGAGCGACACACGATTGCGTCCTGCGCGCTTGGCATCGTACAGCGCCGCGTCGGCGGCCTCGACGAGGCGATCAGCCGGTGTGCTGGTGCTCGACGCCACACCTGCGCTGATCGTGCACGGCGCAGTCAGTGGGGCAATGACGCGACGCGACACCAGGAGGCGCACCTTCTCGGCAACGAGGGCGGCGGCGGCTTCATTCGCATTCGGCAGTCCCAGCGCGAACTCCTCACCGCCTATGCGCGCCAGCAGGTCGGACTGTCTGAGGTCCGCAGACAGCATCTCGCTGATCGTGGTCAGCACCGCGTCGCCGACGCCGTGCCCATAGCTGTCATTGATCGCCTTGAAATGGTCGATGTCGAACATGACCAGCGCGATCGACGTGTTGTACCGCTGCGAACGGCTGATCTCGCGCGCCCAGTACGAATCGAAGCCACGCCGGTTCGCCAGGCCGGTGAGCGAATCCGACGCCGCCTGCCGGGCCAGCTCGGCGTTCAGCTTGGTGAGCTCGACCTCCTGCCAGTGCAGGCGCACGAGATTCTTCACGCGAGCCCGCAACTCCGGCGGGCTGAACGGCTTTGTCAAGTAGTCGCTGACACCGAGCTCGAGGCCTTCGAGCTTGACACTCGGCTGCGTCACCGCCGTCAGCATCAGCACCGGAATCGCGGCGATCGACGAGTCGCGCGCCTTGGCGCGAAGCACGTCGTACCCGCTCATGTCCGGCATCATGAGGTCGAGCAGGACGACGTCGGGCGAGTGCTCGCGCATCAGGTGCAGCGCCTGCTCACCATTCGAAGCCTCGTGCACCGCGTAGCCGTCGACCGTCAGGAACTTGCGGAGCAGGACGCGGTTCGATTCCTGGTCGTCAACGACGAGAACGGTGCCCGGCGAAGACTGCGCAGCCATCTGCTCGGCATCGGCGGATGCATGCGTCACGATACGAACCGTGTGACCGTGGTGATCAGGTCGGCGACCTGGTATGGCTTGGCCAGAAACGCGTCGCAGCCGGCCGCTTCAGCGCGGTCGAGGTCCGCCTGCATCACGTTCGCCGAGCACGCGATGATGGGAAGCCGCGGTTTGGTCGCCTTGATCCGCCTCGTTGCCTCCCAGCCGTCGAGCTCGGGGAGGCGCAGGTCCATGAGCACGAGGTCGGTGGCATCGGCCAGCGCGCGCTCGACACCCGTCGAGCCGGTGACCGCGACCGTGACATCGTAGCCGCGTTTGGTGAGGACCTTCGCGGCGAGCGTCCGGAAATCCTCGTCGTCCTCGACGATGAGAATTCGCGCGCTCAAACGGGCACGCCCTGCCGCGCCACGAGCTGGCGGATCGTGCCGGCAAGGTTGCCAGACCCCAGGTCGGACTTGCGAACCAGCCTGTCGATCTGGTCGTTGAGCAACCGCACGTCCTCACCCGTGAGCTCCTTCGCGCTGGCCACGATCACAGGGATACGCTGCGTCAGCTCGTTGGCCCGCAGCCGCGACAGCACCTCGAAGCCGCTCATGCCCGGCATGACCAGGTCGAGGAAGATCACGTCCGGAAGCTTCGTCTTCACCGCTTCCAGGGCTTCGGGACCAGATGATGCGTAGCGAAACGTCGCATCGATCGAGGCGAGCGACTTGCTGATCAGCTCCAGCACCCTTGGATCGTCGTCGATCACCATGACGTCGCACGCCGGCATCGGGTGCATCACCGACGCGATCGCGGTCAGCAGGCCCTCCTTGCTGAACGGCTTCTGGACGTAGAGCACGCCATCTGCTGGAACAGCGATGTGGTTGCGCTCGGTGACGGTGATCAGCACCACCGGGATGTCGCGAGTGCGAGCGTCCGCGGACAGCGCACGCAACACCTCGAGCCCGTCGGTCACCGGCATGCGCAGGTCGAGCGTGATGGCGAGCGGGATTAGTGAGCGCGCCAGGCGGATGCCCTCGGCACCTGAGGACGCTTCCACGGACCGGTAGCCCCCGTCCTTCAGGCGCTTCGCAATCAGAGCGCGCGAGTCGGCGTCGTCGTCGACGACGAGGATGACGTCACCCGTCGACCCGCCCCAGGGCAGCTCGCCGTTTCCGCCTGAGTCCCCGGGCGCAGTATCTGCGCCGGCTGCGGACGGAACGGCTCGCGATGTCTGCGCCGGCGCCAGCGGCAGCGTGAACCAGAACGTGCTTCCCTTCCCCACGTCGGAGTCGACGCCGATGGCGCCTCCGTGCAGCTCCACGAGGCGGCGGCAGATGGCGAGGCCGAGACCGGTGCCTCCCTTGCTGCGGCGGTCGCCGCCGTCGATCTGCCGGAACTCGTCGAAGATGAGCTCGCGCGCCGAGGCGGGAACGCCCATGCCCGTGTCCTGCACGCTGATGAGGGCGGAGCTCGCCGACGCCTCGCAACGCACGGTGACGGCGCCCGTTTCGGTGAACTTGATCGCGTTGGTCACCAGGTTGAGCAGAATCTGGCGGAGCCGCTGCGGGTCTGCCCACACGGTGACGCCATCCAGGCCGTGTGCCTCGACCTCCAGCGACTTGGCGGAGGCAACCGGCTTCAACGTGGCCAGCAGATCGGCGGTGAGCGCGCCGAGCTCGACGTTGGTGGTCGACAGCTCGAGCCTGCCCGCTTCGATCTTGGAGATGTCGAGCACGTCATCCAGCAGGGCGAGCAGGTGCCGCGCCGCAACTCGAATGCGCTCCACGTCCTGGTGCTGCTCGGCGTTCAGCTCGCCATCGACGCCCTCGGCGAGCACGTCGCCGAAGCCGATGATCGCGCCCATCGGGGTGCGCAGCTCGTGGCTCATGCTGGCGAGAAACTTGCTCTTGGCGTGATTGGCCTCCCGTGCACGCGCCTCGCTGTCACGCAATGCCGCGGTGAGCCGGCAGCGATCCAGGGCCAGCGTGAGGTGCGTCGCATACACCTCGAGCTGCACCACCTCGTCGGCTCCGAAGAGCGGGGTGATCGCACCGGCCTGAACGATGAGCGATCCCTGTCCGGTCTCGAAGTTCAGCGGCACGACGATGAGGCGGCCGTCGCCACGGCTGCCGTCTGGCTCACGGATGAGGCGCTCCACAAGCGCCCTGTCGATCCCCTCGGCCGCGAGGATGCGGCCGTCGAAGTCGACAATGGCACTTCCATCGGCGCCGACCAGGCGTGAGGCCCAGCCGACCGATCTGCGGGCCATCTCCTCGGGGTTCGACGACGACGCGACGAGCTCACGCACCGCGCGTGCGAACGCAGGTTCCTCGCGCGCTCGCCACATGCGGCGCAGCCACGCGGGTGGCGCGAAGCTCGCGTACAGGATCGGCACGATGACCAGTGCCGCTGCCTGCGTTGCGAGCTGGAAACCCGCGCTCTTCGCCCCTGTTCCGGCGCCGATGGCGACTGCGATGAGCAGCACGATCAATCCGTAGCCGGTGGAGAAGGCTCGCATGCGCGCGCGCTGGACGGCGGGCAGATGCCTGGCGCGCAGCCACAGGCGCACCGCGGGCTCGCCGATGCAGACGGTCCAGAAACCGATGATCAGCGTGATCGCCACCGCCTGCAGCGGCGTGGGCTTCACCGCCGCGTCGCTGGGCAGCGGGACGGCGACGCCGATGACGAGAATGGCGCCCGCGACGATCTGGAGCCCCCGACGCACTGCGCCGGGGTAGGGCACCAGCGCGTTGCGGAGGGCGAGCAGCGCACATCCGGAGAGGACGAACGCGATCAGCTCGAGCGAGGTGAGGAGCCGGAGCACGACAGGCGCCGCCTGCAAGCCGGACTTGACTGCGGGAACCGCCTGGATGCTGCCCGCCAGGGAGACGACCCCTAGCAGGCCGACAGCTCCGGCGACATACAGGCGAGTGCGGTCGCGCTTGCGCGCCCAGTCCACGAGGGTGACGAGGCCGAGCAGCAGGAAAGCGCAGGCAGTGGCCCACTTGAGGCCCTGGTTCAGAGCGTCCACTCGGCGCAACTCTACCCACGCTGAGCGGGCCTGAAATCACCTTGCGCGCTTCGTCACCCGCTTCCTTTCACCGTGCGACGCCACGGTTGCAGTTCTGTAACGGCGGCTCTGGATTACCATCGGGCGCGAACTCGGTGAGAGCGCAATGCGGCAGGACTTAGCCGGATGAGCGTGGCCCTGGTGACGGCCACCGCGGTCGACCTCGACGCGGACCTCGCGCCGCTGCTCGAGGCGCTGGCGCGGTCGGGCATCGAAGCATGCGCGGCGTGCTGGGACGACACCAGTGTCGACTGGCGCCGCTTTGCGCTCGTCATCCTGCGGTCGACATGGGACTACACGCTGCGCTATGAAGCGTTCATCGATTGGCTCGACGACACCGAGCGCGCGACCCAGGTCCTCAACCCGTCGAGCGTGGTGCGCTGGAATACCGACAAGCGCTATCTCCGCGACCTGCAGCGACGTGGGCATCCAGTCGTGCCGACAGCCTTTGTGGACCCGAGCGCTCCCACCGCCGTGCGAGTCGGCAGCCTCGGCGAGCGGCTCGTCGTCAAGCCCGCGGTCGGCGCAGGAGCAAGAGATGCCGCGCACCACTCCTCGCCCGATGAAGCCGAGAGCCATGTGGCCCGTCTGGTCGGCGAGGGTCGCGCAGCGATGGTCCAGCCATACATCGAGGGCATCGACGTCGACGGCGAAACCGGATTGGTCTATTTCGACGGCGTGTTCAGCCACTCGTTCCGGAAGACCGCGATGCTCCGCCCTGATGCTGCTCCGAGTGCGCACCTGTACAGCGACGAGGAGATCACGCCGCGTGACGCGGCTGCCGATGAACGCGCGGTCGCGGACGCCGTCGTGGCCGACTGCGCTCGCGACCTCCTCTATGCGCGCGTCGACCTGGTGCGCGGCCCGGGACGGTCGCCGCTGGTTCTCGAGCTCGAGCTCGCTGAGCCGTCGTTCTTCGTCGCGGTCGCGCCCGGAGCGGAGGACCGGTTTGCGCGTGCCGTGGCGAAGCGCCTCGACCGCCTCAGCAGGGCGGGACACTGATATCGTCCGCGCGGTGAGCGGCACGTGCAGGGACGCTCCGCGTGGCTGATTGGGTGACCATCTCCGCGCTGGCCACCGCGGGCGGTACCCTGATCCTCGCGGTCGCCACGTTCGCGTCTGTGCGCTCAGCGAACCGCGCCGCGCGCGTCGCCGAGCGAGCGTTGCTCGCGGGTCTGCGTCCGCTGCTCATGCCGTCGCGTCAGGGTGACCCTGAGCAGAAGGTTGGCTTCGTCGATCAGCATTGGGTGCACGTCCCCGGCGGCGGTGGTTCGGCCGAGGCGACCGACGACGCCGTGTACCTGGTCATGTCACTGCGCAATGTGGGTGCCGGGATCGCCGTTCTACACGGTTGGCACCTCGACCCGGACTTCACCACCGCGAGGAGTCACGCGGACCTCTCCTCGTTTCGCCGCCTCACCCGCGACATCTACGTGCCCCCGAGCGACACCGGCTTCTGGCAAGGCGCCTTCCGCGAGCCCGCCTCCGCGGAGTTCACCAACGCTGCCGCAGCGATCAGGGAGCGCCGAACGCTCGCGCTCGAGCTGCTGTACGGTGACCACGAGGGAGGGCAGCGTACGGTGAGCCGCTTCCACATGATGCCCCACAGCGACGGCGGCTGGATCACGTCAGTGTCGCGGCACTGGAACGTGGACCGCGCTGATCCGCGCTGATCAGCCCACGCGTCGCACCACTCGTAACCCGCTGCTCTCCGTGCATTCGTCTAGACTCGCCTGAGCAACCGATTTGACGCGAGGGCAAACATGCTTCAGGCCTCGCCGGTGGTAGCGACAATCCCGGTGACCGATCTCGTACGTGCGAAAGCCTTCTACGGTGACACGCTCGGACTCTCGTTCCTCTGGGAGAACCCTGCATCGGTACGGTTCGGATGCGGCGGCGACACGCAGATCTCGATCTTCAAGCGCGCCCAGAGCGGTGCGGACCACACACTTGCGCACTTCGAGGTGACGGACATCGAAGCCGCGGTGCGTGAGCTCGAAACGCGGGGCGTGCAGTTCCTTGACTATGCACACGGTCCGTTGCAGACGAGCGGCCACATCGCACAACTCGGCCCGGCGCGGGGCGCGTGGTTCAAGGACCCCGACGGGAATACCCTGGGACTCCGGCAGGGCTGATGACGGTTACGCTTTCCCAGTCAGTGCAATGAGAGGTTCAGTTCCCCTGCCTGGGCGAGCAGCAGCTTCATGCCTGCTCTCCGATAGCCCTTGATCGCATCATCCACGAGGACACGCGCGGCGTCGCGGTCCTCCGGACGTCCACATTTGACGAGCATCTCTGCGTAGCGGTGCCGCACGATCGGATCGTCAAACACGTTCGGCATCGATTCCGCCTGCTCCAGAGCGACCACGAAGTGCCGTTGCGCATCGTCCCAGCGCTCGAGCACCGTCGCGGTCATCCCCGCGATCCGGTGCGTCATCGCAACGTCGAACAGGCGCACCGGCATCACGTCGGCAAGCGCCGCCAGCTTCGGATAGATCTCCTCGACCTCGGCAGCCCAGCCGAGCAACGCGCAGCCTTCCCCAAGGCACGCGCTGACGAGCGCTGTGCCCATCGTCTGGCCGTCCCCCTGGGTGGCCGCGTTCATGTGATCGAGCATCGCCCGGCACGCCGCTGTGTCGCCGGCATACGCACGGTTGAGAAACCGAAATGCCCAGCCCACGCCGGCCCAAGCGGAAGGCGGCTCTGTGTCGATCGCAGCGTCAGCCTCGGCCAGTCCTTCATCGAGCGATCCACCCGCCGTGTACGCAGCGCTGAGCCACGCATGCGATTGCGAGATCCAGGGCGAGCTGATCGCCTGCATACCCATCAGGTCCTTGGTGGCGCGCTGAACGACGTCGTCGACGGTGACGCCTGCCAGCGAGTCGGCGAGGACGATGCCCCGATTGCCAAGCAGCTCGCCCGCGCTGTGGCCGATCTTGGCGCCCAACTCGAGGGCCTCCACTGCAAAGCGCCGCGCCTCGTCAGCGAAACCGGTCAAGACCAGGGGAAACGACAGCCAGGCCAGAGCGTCGACGAGCGTCCACATGTCTTCGCCGCGCCGGAGATGCGCCACTGCCTTTCGCCCCGCCTCGACAGCCGTCGAGACCTGGACGGCCGAGTGGTTGGCCACGCACCTCCCCCACCATATGCGCCCCATGCATGCTTCGTCGCCGATCCCCTCGGCGACCTGCAGCGCTTCGGCGAACAATGGCTCGCTCATCTCCGGCGCACCGGCGAACGCGGTCAGGGTGGCCACCGAGCCGAGCATGTCGGCCCGGGCGACGACAGGCCGGTCGTCGAGGATTCCCAACCCCCTCGCGTATTCGGCGAAGGCGTCGTCGAAACGGCCCAACCAGATGAGCTGATAGCCGATCTGCCAGAGGAGCTTGCCGGCCTTCTCGGCCTCGCCGAGCCGCACGTAGGCCTCGACCACGCCGTCCCAGAGCTCGATGCAGCGCTCGAACCGGCCGAGCGCGCGTTCGGCCCAGCCGAGCGTCTCGATGAGCTCGAATCGCGCGCGCTCGTCGCCGCTCTCTCCCAGCAGTGACAGCGCCGCTTCAGTGGCCCGAACCGCTTCTTCAAAGGCAGCTGCCTCGAGCGCGCGAGCGGCCGCCTTCTTGAGGTAGTCGATGGTGCGCGAGCGGTCTGCAGCCGCCCCTGCCTCGAGCAGGTGATGCGCGATCTCCGACGGCCGGAGCTCCGCGGCCGAGGCGTCGACGAGCTCCAGCGCGTTCGCGACGGCGAGATGCAAGCGCTGGCGCCTCGGTACGGAAAGGCTTGCCAGCAGCGTCTGCCGTATCAGCTCATGCCCGAAGGTGTAAAAGACCTTGCCCCCGCGTTCCTCCGGCACTATGACGCGAGCGCGTTCGGCTTCATCGAAGACGTCCAGGAGCGCGTTGGTGTCGACGTCCGCGATGCGCTCCAGAAGACCGAACTCGAACCCGCGCCCGACCACGGCGGCGGCGGCGAGCACCTTCTGAGCGTCAGCTCCCAACCGCTCGATGCGTCTGCCGACGACCAGGCGCACACTCTCGGGCACGTCAAGTTCGCCGATTGCAACGGTAGAACGAAACGCTCCGCTGTCGTCGAATACCTTGCCCTCTTCGACGAGGTGCCGGAACACCTCGTCGACGAAGAAGGGGTTGCCCTCCGTCTCGTTGTAGATCGCGTCCACCAGCGCATCCGGAGCAGAGCGGCCGGCATGCGCCTCGAGCATGCGCGCGACACCCGTCTTGTCGAAGCGCTTCACCGACATACGCGCGGCGGTGCGCGACCGCAACAGGCGTTCGATGGTGCCTGCAAGCGGCCGCGAGACGTCGAGCTCGACATCGCGATACGTCCCGATGGCCAGGATGCGTAGGTCCTTCAACTGCGAGGCGACGTGCTCGATGAGCAGGAGTGTCGGCTCGTCGGCCCAGTGCGCGTCGTCAGCCACGAGCACGAGCGGCGCGCGTACGGCCGCGCGACTGATGAAATTCGAGATCGCATTGAAGAAGTAGCGGCGCTGCTGCTCGGGTGGCAGCTCGATTGGCTCACCGATGTCGGGAAAGCGGCGGCGCAGCTCGGGGACCATGCGCGCCACTTCGGCGGCGTCGTCGCCAAGGTCCTCGCGCACCCACTCGGCGGGGATGACGCGAAGCGCTTGCTCTGTCGTCTCGACGAATGGTGAGTAGGGCACGGTGCCCTCGGATTCGTAGCAACGGCCGAAGAGCGCGACCGCGCCTCGCTGCTCGGCGTCCTTCACCAGCTGCTTCACGAGCGACGTCTTGCCCACTCCCGGCTCGCCACCGACGAGGACCAGCCCGCCGTGACCGTCTAGAGCGGCGAGCAGGTGCTTGTGCAGCTCCGCGAGCTCCTGCTCACGGCCGACGAAGACCTCGCGCGGCGCGTCCAGCGCAGTCGACTGCCAGGAGAGCGACCACAGCCGCCACCGCTGCGGAAACCCCTTGAGATCGAACTCGCCTCGATCTTTGAAAGAGACGTCCGGCACTGTCCCGGCCAGCTGGCGGGTGATATCGGAGACCAGCACCTCGCCAGCGGCGGCAGACGCGCAGACGCGAGATGCCGCGTGCACGGCCTCACCGGACGGCTGTTCGTTCTGCCAGGCGACCTCCCCAGTGTTCAGTCCGATGCGAACGCGCATCGGGATGCCGAGCTGGACCCGGTTGAACCGGTCCATCTCCTGCTGGATGGCCACCGCACACGCGATGGCACGCCGGGTCGAAGCGAAGATGGCCAGGAACCCGTCGCCGAGCGCAGCCTGCAGATCGTGGCCGCGGTGCTGCTCGATCTGCTGACGCACGAGGTCACCGTGCCGGCCAAGGAGAGCGTCGGCGGCCGCGTCGCCGAGGCTCGTCCGCAGCGCAGTCGATGCCTCGACATCGGTGAACATCACGGTCACCGGACCTTCGGGGAATTCGTCGATTCGCGCCATACCCCCGTGCACCTTACGACACCGCGCCCGGTGTCTCGAAATCCGGGGCGCCGTGGGCTAGACTGGCGGGCAATTAAGAGGAGGCAATCAGGATGACTTCATCCGCATTCGATGATGTCGTACAGCAGTCTCATCTCGCCTGGGGAGAGTTCATCAAAGGGGACGCAGAACCGATAAAGCCGCTGTGGTCGCATGGGGACGACGTGACCGTCGCCAACCCCTTCGGACTGCCCGCGCGCGGGTGGCAGAACGTCGCTGCAACCATGGAACGCGCCGCCACGCTGTACCGGGAAGGTGAGGTGGTCGGCTTCGAACGTGTTGCCACGCACGCGACGTCCGATCTCGGTTACATCGTCGAGATCGAGCGCTATCGTGCGAAAGTGGGCGGGCGGGAGGAGGTGTCACCGGTGGCCCTGCGGGTCACGAGCATCCTTCGCCGCGAAGACGGTGGCTGGAAGATCGTGCACCGACACGCGGATCCGATCACCTCGGCGCGCCCGGCCGAGTCGGTCATTCAGGCATAGGCAGCAGCCGCGCTAGCTCGCGCCTGATTCGAGCTTCGTCTTGAGGTTGCTCAGCGCGCCGTTGTAGTTGGCGTCGATCTTGCGCTTGAAGATCATGAAGAGCAGCGGGCCGAAGAACGGCTGCTTGATCCCGTAGATCTGGCGCGTGATCAGCGTCTCTCCATCTTGCGGCGTGAAGGTGAAGACGTGACCACCCGATCCACGCGAGTCCTCGTATTCGAACTCGACGCGGTTCGGCGGATCGAGCTCGGTGATCGTCACCTTGCTCGGGTTGCGCTTGCCCAGCAGCGTGCCGTCAGCTGCGTACGTCTTGCCGACGGCCGCCTCGCCCGGCTGGTCGGCCGTGATGGTCATCCCGTCTGCCTGTGATCCCCACTCGGCGTGGCGGCCGACGTCGGCCACGTAGGCGTACGCCTTCTCGCGAGGAACGTTGACGACCACCTTCCAGCTGGGTCCCGGCCTGCCTCTCATAGCCTTGCTCTCCGTGTCTTACCGCCAGTTCGACGACGAGATGGTAGCTATGTGCCGGCCATGTACGTCGAGCCACGGTCGGCTGGTCCGCGTGGCCACAGCGCTGCCCGTCGAGCGGTCAGGTCCGAGGCGAACGTGACGGTCATCAGCACAGCCGGAACGAAGCCCGGGAAGCACCAATCGTCGTCAGGCGGCAGCAGTCCGGTGGGGACCTCTTCGTTCGCAGGAGGTGAGCCGCCCGCCTAGTTGGTGATGGGGCTGTCACGACGAGTGCTGTCCGACGGACACAGCGTCAGCGGTGTTCTCGCTGTCGATCGTGGTCACGTCGACGCCGGCGATGGTGGTGTGGCAGTTCAGGCCATCGTTGCTGACCTCGGCTTGCACGCTCGTCGGAAGAGCCAGCCACACGTAGAGGGACGCCGCGGCCAGCAAGCCACCCAGCGCTACCCAGCGCCGCCGAATGTCATGCGTGTGCTTGCGCATCGGATCTACACCTCGAGACGCTGATCCATGCGATCGAACCGTTCGGCCCGCGCTGCTCGCTCCAGCCATGGGTCCGCCCTCAAACGCTCGAACGTTTCGCGTGCGTTGACAAGAAGTGGTTGCGCGTCGTCCCCGCGGCCCTGTTCGGCGAGCCATTCGGCGTGCTCGAGTTGCGTGACCGCGAGGTAGAAGGTGAAGCCGTGCTCGCGGAACACCTCCGTGGCGCTGCGTAGGCGCTCGTCGACCGTCTCCGAGTCACCACGAGCCCAGCTGAGGCTGGCGCGCAGACGATGGGTCTGCGCCTGGAGGAACGGGGTCAGCTCACCCGGCTCGAGAGCCGGGCGGCCTCGATCGCCTCGACGACGACCAGCTTGAAGTTCGTGTCGACGAAGTGGGGACGGCCATGCGTTGCGAGACCTCGCTCCGCGCTTGCGAGAGCGTCGGTGTGACGCCTCTCGGCGCGCAGCACCCGCGACTCGGCGATCGCGTACAGGGTTCGGTACTGCGGCTGGTCGGAATCGCGGACCATGGTGCTCGCCGCCAGAAGCGCCCGTGCGGCCTCCAGGTCACCGCGTTCACAGTGCACGAATACCATCACGACAAGATTGCCGCGTGCGCCGATGAGAGTCGCGCGCGGTTCAACATCGGTGGCGATCGCAGCGCCCTCTTCCCACCGGCCGAGCAGGAACAGCTGAATGAGGCCACCGGTGCGCAGCTCCAGCTCCCACGCACGCGCGCCCCTCCGGCGAGCGAGCGCGGTGGTCCGCTCGACGAGCTCGTACGCTTCCGCGTGGCGGTCCAAGGCCTCGAGCACGACGGCCAGGTTGTTCTCCGCGCGCAGTGCGCTGGCGTACAGCTGCTCCGCATGTGCCCGCGAAGCCGCGGCCTCGAGCATGATCCTCGCCTCGGCGAGCCGCCCCTCATCCATGACGACGAGCGCCTTGCTCGTGAGAGCCTCGACGAAAACCTCGGGCATGAGCAGTCGTTCGGCCAGGGTCAGTGCGCGTTCGAGAGGCGCTGCGCCGGATTCCCCGCGCCCGGCGAGCACGTGAGCGCGGCCGAGCAGGGCGAGCGCCGCAGCCAGATCGGCGCTCGGCTTCTCCTGTTCGAGTTGCTCGATCGCCTCCATATCGACATCCGCAATCGCTGCGTTCGCGCGAGCGGCAGAGTGGGCATCGCCAAGCCCCGCATAGAGAACGCGCGCCTGCTCGAGGAGGTGCCGCGACTCGATGGGCCGGTTGGCCGTGAGTGAAAGCAGGCCGGCCTGCTCGAGCAGGTGGGCCTCGTCGTGCGGGTGATCGGCGAGCCTCGCCGCCTGCTCGTAATAACGACGGCCCTCTTCGGGGGCACCGACCGACCCGGCTCGCTCCCCGGCCCGCGACAGCGTCTCGCGCGTCTTCACCTTGATCGCAGTGGCATCGTCTGCGTCCGGTGCTGACTCGAACGCAGCGAGATAGTGCGAAGCGAGCACCTCCGCGATCCCGTCCTCGTTGGCAAAGGCTTGCTCCAGATAGGCAGCCGCTGCCAGGTGCCGGATCTTCCGGTCGCGCTTGGAGAGCGTCTCGTACGCGACGTGGCGCACCAGGTCCTGCAGGAAGCCGTACTGGCCGCGCTCCGGCGAGCGCGGATCCGA
>VBJV01000019.1 GCA_005879785.1 Chloroflexota bacterium | reverse complement strand
GGAACGCGTCTTCACTGAGCAGGAGGCCAACGCGTTGCTGCCGCGGTTGACAGAATTGCTGACGCGACTCCACGACGCGTACGGCGCCGCCGTCGAGAGCGCTTCAGCAGCGGGACGCCGCGTCGCGTCGTCAAACGGCTCAGCGGCGGCGGCGATGTCCGTGAGCCACGCCGAGCGCGAATACCTCGACGTGCTCAACGAGATCGAGGCCGTCGGCGTGGTGGTGCGTGACGCCGACAGCGGGCTGGTGGACTTTCCTGCGCTGCGCGCGGGCGAACCCGTGTATCTCTGCTGGCGGCTCGGCGAAGACGCGGTGGCCCACTGGCATCCGCGCGACTCCGGATACGCCGGGCGCCAGCCGCTGTAGCGAGCGCCCGAAAGCGGTTACACTGCAAGGGCGTCTCTCGGCCACCGCCGCCGCCCCGCACCCCACTCAGACGCACAAATGCGGCTCGCGGCACCGGTGTGCACTCGGCCAAAAGGAGGAACCCTGCCCATGACCGATTGTTCGAGTACCACCTCCTGCCCGACCAGCGCTGGCACGGGGAGCTGACCGCCGGGTTCTGAACCGACCTACGGGAGAGACGCCGAACGCCTGAGCCAGGCGAGGCCTCCCAATGCCGCGCACACGCGTGATGCCGCGCGTGCCGTTCCACACTGCGTACGCTCGGATGCGGAGCAGCCAGTCAGGGCGCTGCCACGCGCCCGGCCGGCCCCTCAGCATCCGGCACGCTGTCCGTCAGACGAACTGTGCCGCCTGCGCCTGCGCTTCGCGGGTGGCCACGGCCGGAGCGACCACGACCTGGTCGCGTTCCACGTACCCCTCCGTGCCATCGTGCAGGCGGACCTTGACGAAGGCGCCCGACCCACCCGGAACGGCCTCCAACTTGGTCGCCGTGAGGATCTCCACGCCACGGCTCGCGTCGCGCCGTGGCTCCGTGTACAGCCGGTAGCGCATGCCCGCCCACGACGCGACGAGGGTCACCGGACCCGGTGGGATGCGCCGCTCGCGATAGATGGTCCGCTGGTCGTCGATGCCCGCGGTCAGCAGTTTCACGAGCTGCAGCGCCCGGGTCACCGCCCCACGGTCGGCGCGGCCGGCCGCTCTGGCGAGCACCCCCCCGCCTCCACTCGCCTCGACCACCACGGTGGTGCCGGCAGCGGTTGCCTCGGTGCGGCAGGACACCCAACGCGGCCGCACTCGGGGCCGGCTCCACTGGCCGAACAGGCCGCGGCGGCTGTACTCGAGTATCCGGGCTTCGTTCGCAGCAATCACCTCGAACCGGTATGGGGGCACGCCCAGGAGCTGCTCCATGACGCTGAAAACCTCGCGCTCCGGCGCCGCCGTCAGGAAGCGCCAGGAGTGCGCGGGCTTGGCCAGCATGGCGCGGCATTGTAGAGCCGTTGAGGCTCTCACCGTCTTTGAGAAACATTCATTTTCGAGTTTTCTGTGAAACGGCTATCCCCGCAATATCAACGATTTTCGGGCTTCACCGGTCGCTGTGGAACCATGAAGCCGGACACGGACAAAGCCGCGTTGATTGAAGCGTTTGCTCATACGCCACCTGGGGAAAGCGTGGACAACCGGCGGCGCAAGCGAGGCGGCCGGCCGCCATAATCGGGCTGTCGTGCCCGCCATCGTCCTCGCAGTCGCCAACCAGAAAGGCGGCGTCGGCAAGACCACGACGGCCATCAGCGTCGCAACGGCGCTGGCCCAGCTGGGACGGCGCGTGCTCCTTGTCGACATCGACCCGCAGGCCAACGCGACCTCCGGGCTGGGAATCGATCGCCGCGAGGTCGAAGTCAGCATTTACGACGTGGTCGTGCTCGGCCGGCCGCTCGTCGAGGCACGGCGGCCCACCCTGGTGCCCAACCTGGACCTTGTCCCCTCGGATATCGCCCTGGCCGGCTCGGAGATCGAGCTGGTGGGCATGGCCCGGCGCGAGCATCGCCTCGGCTACGCGCTGGAAGGCCTGGAGGCCGATGACGACTACGTCCTCATCGACGCCCCGCCCAGCCTCGGTCTGCTCACCGTCAACGCGGTCGTGGCCGCCGGGGCGCTGCTGATCCCCATCCAGTGCGAGTTCTACGCCCTCGAGGGTCTGGGGCTGCTCACCCACACCATCGCGTTGCTGCGCCGCGAGCTCAATCCCGATCTGGGGATCGCCGGCATCGTGATGACCCAGTTCGACGGGCGCCTGGCCCTCTCGCATCAGGTCGTCCATGAGGTGCGCCGGCGCTTCGGCGACAAACTGCTCACCCCGCTCATCCCACGCAACGTGAGGCTCAGCGAGGCGCCGAGTCACGGCCTGCCCATCACGATCTATGACCCGGGCTGCCGCGGCGCCATCGCGTACCGGGAGCTCGCGTTCAACCTGGACCAGCGTCTGCGCGACGGCGCCGCCGGCGCAGCCACGGGCTGAGGGCGGGCACCATGGACGGCGTGGACGACTCCCCCCGCAGCTTCCGCAGGCGCGGCCTCGGCCGGGGACTGGACGCCCTTCTTGCCGGAGCGCCGCGGGACGAGCACGGCGACGTCATGCTGGTCGCGGTCGACCCACGCGAGGTCGCGCCCAATCCCGAGCAGCCACGCCGTGACTTCGACGATGCCAGTCTCGACGCCATGGCCGAGTCGATCCGCCTGCACGGGCTCCTGCACCCGATCGTCGTGCAGCGCGATGGCGACGGCTACCGGCTCGTCGCCGGCGAGCGGCGCCTCAGGGCCGCCGAGCGCGCGGGCATGAGCAGCATCCCGGCGATCGTGCGTCCGGCCGCCGAGTCGGGCCGCCACGCCCTGGAGCTCGCGCTCACAGAGAACCTCGTGCGCACCGACCTCAACCCCATCGACGAGGCGGCGGCGTACGCCCGGCTCGCTGACGCCTTCGGCATGACGCACGACGCCATCGCGGCGCGCCTGGGCCGGGGCCGGCCGACCATATCCAACGCCATCCGCCTCCTGGGTCTGGCGGCGCCGGTCCAGATGGCGGTGGCGGCCGGGCGGCTCAGCGCCACCAACGGCCGGGCGCTGCTGTCTCTTCCCGAGGCCGAGCAGATCGAGGTCGCCGCCGACATCGAGAAGCTCGGCATGACCGTCCACGAAGTCGAACGGCTCGTGCAGCGCCGGCTCGACCGGCGGCTCGCCGCCCGACGGGCTGCGGCGGGGATGGCCCTACCTGCTGCGCCGGTTCCCGATGACGAAGCGCTCCGCACGGCGTTCGAGCAGACGCTCGGCCTCGCCGTCCGCCTGGAGCGGCGCCGCCGCGGTGGTGGCCGCCTGGTCATCGACTTCCTCGACGACCGCGACCTGGACGCGCTGTACAGCCGCATCGGCGGCCCGCCGCTGTAGGGGAGGCGTTCAGCCGACGGGGCGGTCTGCGGCTCCTGTGAAGCGTCCCTCGGCGGCGTCGACGTCCAGGTTGGCCAGGAAAGCCTCGATGTACTTGGGCCGTTCGGCGGGCTTGTAGTCGAGCAGGAATGCGTGCTCCCAGACGTCCATCACCACGACGGGCTTGAACCCGGCGATGTTGCCGTCCTCGTGCAGGGTGATCCAGTGGTTGCTCAGCCGCCCGGTGGCCGGGTCCAGATACGTCACGGCCCAGCCGACACCGCGCATGCTGCCGATGGCCGCGAAGTCCTTGCGCCAGGTGTCGATGTCGCCGAATGACTCGCCGATGGCGCGGCCCAGCGCCGACGAGGTGGCGATGCCGCCGCCGCCGCCACGCGTCAAGTTGCCGAAATACCACTCGTGCAACACCATTCCGTTGTATTCGAACCCGAGCCGGCGGGTGAGCTCCGCGTAGGTGGGGGTTGCCGTCTGACCCTGCCCGCTCAGCTCGACGAGCTGCTCGTTGAGCAGGTTCGTGTTTTTGACATATCCGCCATAAAGGCCGAAGTGCACCTCCAGGGTCTGGTCGGAGATGCCCGTCAGCCCGTGCAGGTCGAAGGTACGCTGCTTGTACGGCGTCTGCGTCAGAAGCGCCATCTCTCGTCCTCGTGAAGGGTTTGACACGTCACGCCCCGGTCAGCGTTTTATTCTGGCAGCGCGTCGCCCCGCCCCGCTCCATCAACCGCGCACGGCCGGCAGGTGGAGCGCGGCACCGCTGCCCACCACGGCGTCGGGCACCGGCTCCGCGCCCAGCAGAAAGCCGAGAACGGCGGCGTGCTGGGCCTCCACGGGGCCGATCTGCATGGCCCGCCGGCGCGCGTGGTGGTCGGCGAACCGGATTGCCATGGCCACGTAGGTCTGCACCGATGTCTGTTCCAGGCGGAGCGCCGCTGCAGCCACATCGGCGACCGACTGTGCCGTGCCGAGCTGCTGATGGGCCTGCGCCACGAGTGCAGCCTCGCCGCTCTTCTCCTCGGACACGTGGTTGGCGGCGAGCGTTGCGTTCCACAGCGCGGCGTGATCGGCGTGCTGCGCCGCCGCGGTTCTCGCCAGGGCCAGGAAGGCGGCGGGCGCCGGGGCCAGCCGGCCACCCGGCTCGGCGGCCGCCACGATGGTGGTGTAGGCGTCGACGAGGGCGAGCTCCAGACGGGCTGCCAGCGCTGCGAGGCGCAGGTCCGTGGCGACGGGGTTCGCCGTCGGGGCTGCCTTTGGCGGGGTGGTGCAGGCCACCAATCCCGCGCCCAACACGGCTGCGCCGGCGCCCTGCAGGAACCCCCGCCTCGTGGGGGCGTCGCCGCACGTGTGCGGTGACACGCTCATCGGACCTCCTCGCCGGCCCGGCGCGCCTGACTGACGGGCAGGCTGCTGAGGGCGAACCCCGCAGACCCCGCGGCGGCGGGCAGCGCCTGCGTGTCGGGCGGAAGGGCGACGAGCTCCGGCGCGCCCGCGCTGAGCAGCGCGGAGAACGTCTGCAGCAGCGCCGCGTGCTCGGCCTCGACCGGTGCGATGCTGCAGAGCGCGGCCAGCGCTCGCGCGTCACCGGCGGTGCCGCTGAACTGCACATGCGTTGCCGCGACGATGGACTCGACGTTCGTCAGCAGCCCGAGCACATCCGCGGGACCGCGCAGCGTCGACAACGCAGGCGCGACCACCGCGTCGTCCATCGCGCCGTCGACGGCGGTCTGTCGCGCACCGCCGAGCGTGTCCGCAACTGTGTTGAACATCTCGGCGTGAGCAGCGTGATGCATCCGAAATGCGGACAGCACATGGGAAATCGCCGCGCTGCCGGCCCCGCTCACCGAGCGCGGCAGGGCAAGCACGCTGTCGTACACATGCACGAGCAGGTTCTCCAGAGCCGCCGCGGTCTGCGCCTCGGCACGCCCGCTCACTTTGGCCGCAGCTGCATGCAACGCCGTCACACGCCCGAGCGTCAACGCGCACGCCAGCCCGCTTGCGGACGCGAGCAGCGCGCGCCGCGACAGCATCACGGGATGGATCGCGGCGTGCGATTGCATGTTTGTCGCGGCACGCGCCGGGAAAGGGTCGCGCGCCTCGCAACCCTCATAATCGGGTCGCGTGACCCAGGTTGCGCCTCCTGAGCCGGGCGTCGCCACTCCCGTACCCCGGCCCCGCCGGAGCTCGTGGCTGCGGGACACGCTCGAAGTCCTGCTCATCGCCCTGATCCTGTACCTGGTCATCGCCAACGCCCTGCAGACGGTACGCGTCGACGGCGAGAGCATGGTCGGATCGCTCAACAACCAGGACCTCTTGCTCGCCAGCAAGGTTTCCTACGACTTCGGCGGCAACCCGCAGCGGGGCGACATCGTGGTCCTGATCCCGCCCTACGACCAGACCAAGGACTTCATCAAGCGCGTCATCGGCCTGCCCGGGGACGTGATCGAGATCGATGGCAGCAAGTCGCCGACAAAGATTCTCATCAAGCCGGGCGGCAAAGGCGCGTTCCAGACGCTCAAGGAGCCGTACCTGCCGGAGCCGTGGACCAACAGCCCGTACTGCTGCCGGGCCGACGGCACAGCGTCGGCCAGCGCGCCCAACGCCGTCACCGTGCCCAAGAACAACTACTTCGTCATGGGCGACAACCGCAACTTCTCGAGCGATTCGCGCTCCTTCGGATGGGTGCCGCGAAAGAACATCCTGGCCAAGGCATTTCTGCGCATCTGGCCGCTGAGCCACTTCGGTGGCCTCGGGTCGGGGCCGAGCCTCAGTCCGAACGCCGCCCCCGCGCTCGCCCTGCCGGTGCTGGCCGCCGTCGGACGCGCCGGCCTCAGGCGGCGGCGCAGGGTGGCCTGAGCTAACCCTGCAGCCAGCGGGCGACGTCGCTGCGCCAGTCGACCAGCTCGGCGGCGCTGAAGAAGAGGCCGATCTCCTCGGCGGCGCGCGGCACAGAGTCGCTGCCGTGCACCACGTTGGCCCCGATGGTCAGTGCGTGGTCGCCGCGGATGGTGCCGGGCGCGGAGGCGGCGGGGTCGGTGGCTCCCATCATGGCCCGGACGAGCGCGACCACTCCCGGTCCCTCCCACACCATCGCCACCACCGGACCCGCCGTGATGAATGCCACCAAGCTCTCGTAGAACGGCTTTTCCCGGTGCTCCGTGTAGTGGCGTCCGGCCAGCTCGCGGTCCATGTGCAGCAGCTTCAGCCCGACGAGGTGCAGGCCGCGCGTCTCGAACCTGCCGATGATGTCGCCGACAAGGCTCCGCTGCACGCCGTCCGGTTTGACGAGCACCAGCGTGCGTTCATCGGCCACGGGGCCGGAGTCTAGTGGCCGCTACTCCACAAGCGCAGCGGCAAAGCGCGACTCGCCGCGAAACGGCCCGACCACGGCAGCTCTCAGGCCGCCCGCGAGCAGCCGCTGCGCGACGCGCTGCACGCCGGTGGCGTCAACGTCGTCGAGCCGGGCGACCACCTCGTCCGCGGTGATGATCTTGTCGGTGAGCAGCTCCTGCTGACCGGCGAACTCGCAGAGCGCTGAGGTGCTCTCGAGCTGCAGGAGCAGCCTGCCCTTGGCGTACTCCTTGGCCTTGGTGAGCTCCGCTGCGGGGACGGGCTCTGCGGCGAGCTGGCGCCACTCGGCCAGCGCCGCGCGCAGCGCTGTAGCGGCGCGGCGGGGCTCGCAACCCAGGCTGATGCCCATCACTCCGGTGTCGGCGAGGCGGCTGACGAACGAATGCACGTCGTAGACCAGCCCGCGCCGCTCGCGCAGCTCGAGGAACAGCCGGCTCGACATGCCCTCGCCCAGTAGCACGTTGAGGATGTCGACGACGTAGCGGTCGGTGTCGAAATACGACGGCGCGCGCGCGCCGACGAGGACGTTGGCCTGCTCCGCGGCACGCCTGACCACGCGAAGCGGCTCTCCGAAGGGAGCCGCCGCCGGCGCCGCGGGGCCGCGGGGCGAACGCGCCCGGTCCGCCCAGGCGCGCACCTCGGCGTCCACGCATGCCGCGGCCTCGTCGGCGTCGTGCGCGCCGGCGATGCTCACCACCAGCGTGTCGGGACGGAGGTGCGCGGCGAGGTGCGCCTGGCAGTCATCAGCGGTGAACGCGCGCACGGTCTCCTCGCGCCCGGCCACGTCACGTCCCAGCGGGTGTCCAGGCCACATCACCTCGTCGAAGACGATCTGCACGTACTCCTGCGGGTTGTCCTGGTACATGCGCAGTTCCTCGATCACCACCTGACGCTCCTTGACAACCTCGGCGGGATCGAGCGCCGGTTGCACCAGCATGTCGACGAGCACGGAAATCGCCAGGCGCAGATGTGATTTAGGCACTCTTGTCCAAAACACGGTGGCTTCGCGATCGGTGGCGGCGTTGAGGACGCCTCCCACACCTTCGATGGCTTCGCTGACATCTCGGGCGGTTGGATACCTCCCGCCGCCCTTGAACGCCATGTGCTCCACGAAGTGGCTGAGACCGCTGCGCGCATCGTCCTCGTAGCGGGAGCCGACCTTGACCATGAATGCGACCGCAACCGAGGCGCGCTCGGGAAGTGGAACGCTGATCAGGCGCGTCCCGCCGCTGAGGACGCGGACCTCGGCTGCGGCGGCCGGGTTCGCCACGGCCGGGCCGGCCTGGGCGAGCGAGGGTCTGGGTTGCCGGCTCAGAAGCGTCGCGAGAACGAGGGGCCCCGCCGCGGTCCATCGGAGAACCGGTCCGGCAGGCCACCCTGCGCCGGGCCGGTGGGATGGATGACCACGCGGCGCGCCGGTTCGTGCCCGGAGCTCTCGGTGCGCACCCCGGGGTCGTCCGAGAGCGTCATGTGGATCACCCGTCGCTCATAGGCGTGCATGGGGTCCAGCGTGTAGCGCTCCCCGCTGCGCTTGACGCGCAGCGCCAGCCGGAGCGCGAGCTCGCGCACCTGCTCCTCGCGGCGTGCCCGGTAGCGCTCCACGTCGAGGATGACCCGGCGGCTCTCGCCACCCTCGTCGCCGAGCATGAGGTTCAGCGCAGTCTGGAGGGCCCGCAGCGTCTCGCCCCGCCAGCCGATGAGCAGGCCGAGGTCGTCGCCGGAGATGTCCAGGATCACAGGGCTCGACTCGGCCGGCTCATGCTCGGACTCCGGCCTGCGGACCGAGACGCGGCACGGAACCTCCATGCGCGTCAGGAGCTCCTCGAGCAGCGCCCGCGCTCGCGCCGCATGCGGATTGATGCGGTACACACGCACCCGCGCCTCCGCGCTCGACAACCGCTCGCCTGGGGCGGGACGCGCGCCGGCGGTCAGCACCTGGACCTCGACGTCGTCACGCGCGACGCCGAGCTGGACGAGCGCCGTCGCGACGGCCTCCTCCACGCTACCGCCGCGCGTCTCGACCACGGTCGCGCTCTCGCCCGCCTGGGAGCTCAACGCCGCCGCCTCCGCCGAGCCCGCTGGCTCGGCCGGGCGCCGGCCCTCACCACGGGACGCTGCGCCGGACGCGCCGGCTGTTCATCGCCGGCGGCGCGGACTCCCGCAGCCGCCGCGCGTCCGCCGCCGGCCGCCGCTCTCCGCGAGTTCTTGCTGCCATTGGCCGAAACCAGTGAGCTCGACGGCTCTGCTTTGGGGAACGACAGGGGTGTCACCCGGTCGGCGCCCGGCCACCAGCGGGGGACCTTCAGGCCGCCCCAGCCCACCACATAGAACTGCTGCGCCACCATGAACAGTGAGCCCGTCACCCAGTAGATGGCCAGGCCCTGGGGAAACAGCAACCCGATCACGAAGATCATGACCGGGAAGATGAACGACATCTGCTTGGTCACGGCCTGCATCGACCGCTCCTGGTCGCTCATGTCCGGCCGGGGCGGCTGCGACATCATCCGCGTCTGCGCAAACGTGAGCAGGCCCGCCATCAGCGGCAGGATGAGCACCGCCGGGTGGAGCAGGAGATGTCCCCAGTTGCCGTCGGCGCAGCAGGTGTGCTGAGCCGATTGGCTGACGTCGGATATCCACAGAAACCCCTTGCCGCTGTGGAGATTCTTGGTGGCCTGGCTGATCGAGTAGTACAGCCCGATCAGCACCGGCATCTGCACCAGCGCGGGGATGCACCCGGTGAGCCCGCTGAACGGGCTGATCCCGTGCTCGCGGTACACCTTGTTCATCTCGGCGCTGAGCTTCTGCGGCTGGCCTTTGTACTTCTTGCGCAGTTCCTGGAGTTGCGGCGCCACGCGACGTTGCTCCGACTGGATGCGCCGCGACGTGCGGAGCTGCCAGCCGAACACCGGGAACAGCACGGTGCGGATGGCGATGGTGAGCACGATGACGGCCACGCCGAAGGCGCCCATCGCGTCCAACGGTCCGATTTGTGTGAACGCCGTGGTCAGGTGCTCGAGCACCCACTGGAACGGGGTGGCCAGGAGGGTGAACGGGTTCACTACTGCACGCGCGCCTGGCGCCAGGTCACGTACGTGTCCGGGACGGGGTCGTGGCCCCCTGTGTGGAAGGGGTGGCAGCGCCCGATCCGGCGCAGCGCCAGCCACCAACCCCGCCGCCATCCGAAGCGCCTGATCGCCTCGGCCCCGTAGTGGGAGCACGTCGGCTCGTACCGGCAGGTGCTGAGCGTGCCGAAGATCGGCCCGAGGGTCACCTGATAGACCCGAATCAGCACGAGGCTCAGCCTGGTCATCCCACGGGTGAGGGTACCGCGGCGTCCAGCACTTGGCGCTCAGCCCTGCCCCACGCCAGCGCGAGCTCCCTGCCCAGGTCCTGGGTCGTCCGCGCGTCCCACGCGACGGTGACCGAAGCCAGGACGTCGAGGCCCGGATGGGCTTCGACGATCGGCCGGGCGGCGGCGCGCAGGCGCCGCCGCAACCGGTGCCGTTGCCCACCGCACGAAGACGGAGGCCGCTGCTGCGAACGTCGACGCCGTGCGCACGCAGTGCAGCGAAGCGGCCCCTCCCGCTCAGGCGGTGCCGCCGGTTCACCGCGGGCCGGTCGGCGTCAGACGCTTGCGACCCTTGCGCCGGCGTGCCTTGAGGACCTGCCGTCCGCCGGGCGTCGACATCCGAATGCGAAACCCGTGCGTCTTGCGCCGGTAGCGTTTCTTGGGTTGATACGTCCGCTTGATTTGTCCTCTCCCGGAATGGAATCTCGTCGCCAGCAAACGCCCTCGGGGGCGGCTGCGACGGGGCAGTAGCGCGAGTATAGCAATCGACCGGCCCAAGTCTTAGACTTCGCGTCCGCGGTCGGCGGGAGATGGGGCGTGGTGCGTATCCTCACTCCCTCCCAGGCGCGTGCGTTCCCGATGCAGTTGTCCACTGGTGTGAAGAACGTGTGGACAACTGGTCGATCCCGACACTTGTAGAGGTGAGCAAGGGTGATGGTGGCACTCACTGCTGGTTTGAAGGGCGAATGGACCAGGTGACTGCTGCCGACACCGACCCAGCGGTCCCGCTGGCGGGAGCGATTGCCGCAGAACAGAGCTGGAAGGTGGCCCAGGAGGAACTGCGCTTTCAGCTGTCCCGTCCGGGTTATGAGACGTGGCTTGCCAACGCGACCCTCGTCGGCTATGACGGACACACCTTCACCATCGGGGTGCCCACGCTGCTGGCTCGCAGCTGGCTCACCGAACGGTACGTTCCGCTGATCCGCGAAACACTCTCAGGCGTGCTCGGCGGCGACTGCGAGGTGGAGGTGACGGTCGATCCCAACACGACGCCGCCTGCCGACGAGCCCGCTCCGGCTGACTACGACAGCGCGCTGCCGGCGGTCGACGTCGACTCCGACCCGACCGACTCGCGGCTCAACCCCAACTTCACATTCAGCACCTTCGTCGTCGGTTACGCCAGCCGCTTCGCCCACGCCGCCTGCCGGGCTGTCGCCGATTCCCCGGGCAAAGCGTACAACCCGCTCTTCCTCTACGGCGGGGTGGGGCTCGGCAAGACCCACCTGATGCACGCCATCGGCCACGCGGTGCGGCAGAACCATCGCCACGCGAAGGTTGCGTACGTGTCGTCCGAGAAGTTCGCCAACGAGATGATCGCGTCCATCCAGGAGAACCGCACCAACGACTTCCGCATGCGCTACCGCACCGTGGACGTGCTGCTCATCGACGACATCCAGTTCCTCGCCGGCAAGGACCGCACGCGCGAGGAGTTCTTTCACACCTTCAACGCGCTGCACGAGATTCAGAAGCAGATCGTGGTGAGCAGCGACCGTCCGCCCAAGGACATCCCCACGCTCGAAGACCGGCTGCGCAGTCGCTTCGAGGGCGGGCTGATGGCCGACATCCAGCCGCCGGACTTCGAGACCCGCCTGGCCATCCTCAACACCAAGCTCGGCCCGTACAGCCGGCTCGTCCCCGACGACGTCTGCAAGTTCATCGCCCATCGCATCCAGAAGAACATTCGCGAGCTCGAGGGCGCGCTCATCCGCGTGCTCGCCCACGCGTCGATCAACGGCCAGCCCGTGACCCTCGAGGTCGCCCAGCAGATCCTGCGCGACATCATCCCCGTGCTGGACAGCGCACCCGTCAGCATCGACGTCATCCAGCAGACCGTGGCCGACTACTACACGATCAGTGTCGAGGAGATGAAGGGCAAGCGCCGCGACAAGCACATCGTGTTCCCTCGTCAGGTGGCCATGTACCTCATCCGCGAGCAGACCGAGTCGTCGTTGCCGGTGATCGGTACGGCCTTCGGCGGTCGCGATCACACCACCGCGCTGCATGCCATCGAGAAGATCACCGAGCTCGTGCGTGAGGACTCTCGCCTGCAGAGCGACATGCGGCAGATCCGTGAGCAGCTGCACGCACGTTGAAAACCCTGTTGGCGGAGCGCCGCGGGGGTGTGGACGATGAGGACCTCCCCGAAACGCGGTGGACAGGCGGGGGACAATGCAGCTCCGCTGTGCACATGTCCAGGGTCGTTGCTCGGCCCGCGCGAACTCGGGCAGGCGGCTTTTCCACCGTGCGCGTCCGCCTACGACTACGTCGGTTATCTAGACTCATGCCGTCACCAAGAAAGAGTCTGGTGACAACCGCAACCGCTCGAAGGAGTCCTCGTCCATGAAGGCCACCGTCTCGCCAGCTTCCCTGGGTTCTGCACTGGGCCTCGTCTCGCGGGCGGTGTCGCCGCGCTCGACCCTGCCGGTGCTCGGCAATGTCCTGCTCGAGACCGTCGACACGGGACTGCGCGTCACGGCGACAAACCTGGATCTCACCATCGCGGTCACGCTGCCGGCCACGGTGCTCGAGGAGGGTCGGACCACCGTACCGGCGCGGCTGCTCAGCGAGTACATCTCGTCACTCGGCGAGGCGCTGTGCACGATGGAGCTCGACCCGGCGACGCAGGTGCTCAAGCTGAGCTGCGGCGTGCACAAGGCGAACCTGCACGGCATCGATGCAGTCGAGTTCCCCCCGTTGCCAGCGCGCGACGCTGACACCGTCATCGAGGCCGACTCGGTCGCGCTGCAGAACGCGATCAGTCAGACCGTGATGGCAGCCAGCGCCGACGAGGCGTCCCCGGTGCTCACCGGTGTCCTGCTGCAACTCGACGGCAAGCGGCTCACCCTGGCCGCAACCGACCGGCATCGCCTCGCCGTGAAGACGCTCGACGTGGAGACCACAGGCACGGCGCCGGTCCCGTCGGTGATCGTGCCGTCCCGGCACCTCAACGAGGTGGCACGCGCGGCCAACCCGAACCGACCCACGGTGGGGATCGCGTTCTCCCAGGCGCGCAACCAGATCTTCTTCACCCTCAAGGACGTGGAGATCTCGTCGCGCCTGATCGAGGGCACCTACCCGAACTACGCGCAGGTGATCCCGGGTGAATCGTCGACCACCGTGAGCCTGCCCACCGCGGCCCTGCTGCGCGAGGCGCGCACCGCGTCGGTTCTGGCGCGCGACGCGGCCAACCCGGTGCGCCTGCGCGTGGGAGAGGGAACGCTGACGCTGCTGGCGCAGACGGCCGAGGTGGGTGATGACGAAGCGCCGCTGACGGCCAGCGTGACCGGCGATGACGTGCAGATCGCGTTCAACGCACGCTACGTCCTCGACGCGCTGGCGGTGCTCGACAGTGACGAGGTGCAGCTCTCGTTCAACGGCGCGCTGCACCCAGGCGTGATCCGGCCCGTCGGGCGTGACGACTATCTCTGCATCATCATGCCCGTGCGGGTCGCGTAAGCCGTCGCTTCTGGGTGGGGAGGGGGCGGCACACCGCTCCGCGGGACACGCCGTCGGTGACGCCTTCGGCGTCTCTCGCGGCTCACTCTCGGCGGCGGGGACAGCCGCCGCCTCCGAGATGGTCCCGCTCCGGGTGTGCCGCCCCCTCC
>VBJV01000192.1 GCA_005879785.1 Chloroflexota bacterium | reverse complement strand
GCTGCGTCCCGCCCGGTAGGATCGACCGCACCGCCTGCGTCGTGTCCCAGGCGTTGCCGCCGGTGACCGGATTTCGCATGTGCCAGCTGAGCGTGATGACCCCACCACGTCGATAGCCCTCGGCGATCCAGTCGCGCTGGCGCCCGAAGGCGACGCTGTCGAGGTTCGCGCCCCCGTCCCACTCCAGGCCGCCGACGTCCCAGCCGTACACGGCAGGATACGATCCCGCGGTCTCCTTTACGTCGGAGCGCCCCGGCTCGGCGAACCAGCGCACCCCGTACGCCAAGTCGTCCTGATGCCCGAAGAGCAACGCCTTGCCCGCGAGCAGCCGCAGGTTCACGAACAGCGCGTGCGTCTCGGACGTCGCGTGGCGATCGACGGGCGCCGGCCTCCGGGGCTCGGGCGGCCCACCGGCGCCGCACGCGAGGAGCAGCGTGGCGAGCGGAGCGGCCGCGCTACGAGGCAAACCGCGCCTTGAACGCTGCCCCATACGCCGTAGGTGTTCCGTCGTAGCTCTGGATCAAGTCCCAGACCGACCCCCACACGTCCCACGTCCAGGCGAGGTAGCTGCCGGTCCGCGCGTCCATCCAGTCCATCAACGAGTCGACAAACGTGCGGCCGCGGTCGTTCTGCCCCAGCTCACCGAGCACCAGCGGCACGCGCTGGGCGACGGGGGCGGCTTCGCCGTCCCAGCAACTTTTGATATGGCACCAGCTGAAGTTGTAGACGTGCCAGGAGGCGGCGAGGTTGTTCAAGGGATCGGTCGGCTGGTTGGCGAGCCACTGCGACAGGGTGGCGGCGTACTGCACGCCGCCGAGCATGATCACGTTGGTGGCGCCGGTGCCCCGCACCGCGGACACGAGCTCCTGCATCCCGGCGGCCTGAAAGCCCATCCCGCGGCAGGTGCCGCCGTCGCGCCAACAGCGCCACGCCTCCGGCGTGTCGGCATTGCTATCCGGGAACGGCTCGTTGAACAGATCGAAGATCACCGCGTTGTTGTGCCCGTACGCGGAGGCCACCTGACGCCAGAATTCCGGCGTGTGATCGCGATTCGGCATCGGGGCCTGGGCGAGCGCCTTGGCCGTGTCTGCGGCGGTCCAGTGCAGATCGAGGATGACCACCTGGCCGGCGCGGTTGAGCCTCCCGACATAGTCCGCGATCGCCCGTTGGTAGTTCGCGCCCGCGTACGCGGCCGTCACGCCGTTAATGCCGAGCCAGCAGGTCTCGTTGAGCGGCAGGCGCACCACGTTCGCCCGCCACGACGCGATCGCGGCCACGGAGGCCGAATCGGACGGGCCATCGAAGATTCCCCACCCTTGCGCGCAGGCGTATTCGGCGCCGGAGCGGTTCACGCCGCGCAGCCGCAGCGGTCGCCCGGCCGTGTCGACGAATTGGTTGCCCTGCACATGGACGTCGGGCGCGGGAGCGGGCGTCGCGGGAGGCGGGAGCCCCGCGGAGCCGTCGTGGCAAGCAGCGGCAGCGACGACCACGAACCATCGGTGCGTCAGGCTGGCCTCCTCGAACGACTCGGAATCCGGCTCAGTAGCCGGGATTCTGGGTGATCCGCCGGTTCGCTCCGATCTCCGCGTCCGGGATCGGCAGCAGCATCTGGTACGCCTGCCGAGGTCGGCACGTCGGCGCATTGGGCGTGCTCGAGCCGGGATACGCCGGGATGACGTCGTTCATGATGTCGAGCCAGCGGCCCTCGCGCTTCAGGTCGAACCACTCCTGGAACTCCCCATACAGCTCGTGCCGCCGCTCCAGCCACACGGAGTCGCGGAACTGCGCCGGCGACAGACCGAGCGTCAGGTTGGGCACGTTGGACCGGGTGCGGACCTGATTGATCGCGGCATAGGCGGCGGCCGTCGGCCCGCTCACTTCGTTCTCGGCTTCCGCGAACGCCAGCAGCACGTCTGCATAGCGCAGGATGATCGGGTTCGTCTGGTTCTGGCTCTTCGTGAGGGCCGTGCGATCGATGTACTTCATCGAGTAGACGCGTGGTGAGACCTGCACGACGGCGCGCGTCGTGCGGTTCATGTACCTGTTGGCGCCGACGGTGTCACACAGCTCGGTCCAGGTCCACCCGATCTGGCTGTCCGCCGCGACCTTGGTCTTGATGCTGTCCGGCACCGCGCCCCGGTACCAAGCCGGCGTCCCGGGGTCGCCCGACGAATACGATTCTTTCCAAGCCGCAAAGATCGCGTAGCCCGGTGCGATCCGCCGGTCCAGAGTGTCGAAGCTCGTGTAGAACGCCTGCCGCATGCTCAAGAAGCCGCCGCCACCGCCACCTGCCGTCGAAAAGTCTGGGGGGTTGAAGAAGGTCGCGATCTCGGGGCCGGTGTTCTCCTGGTGCGTCGCGCCGATCTGGAACAAGATCTCGTCGCTGGTGATCTGCTGCTGCCCGTCGAACATGCGCATGTAGTCGGGCTCGAGCGTGACCCAGCCGCTCTGCATCACGTGCTGCGCGGCGGTGCGGGCGGAATCGTCGTACAGCTGCTTGGCGGCGGCGAGCGGCGTGCCCGTGAGCTCCGCCCCGGCCATCGTGAGGTACACCTTGGCGAGGAGACCCCAGGCCGAGAACGCAGTGGGGCGGCCGCGGTCCGAGCTCGAGTAGGTCTTTGAAGCGAAATCCGGCGGCAATTCCTGGGTGGCGGCCTTCAGGTCGTTCACGATCGCCGGATACACCTGTTCGACCGGCACCCGCGGTGCGTCACCGAAGTCACCGAACGTGCCGTCGGGCACGTAGGGTGTGAGCCGCAGGGGGACGGCGCGGTAGCGGCGCACCAGCTCGAAGTAGGCGTAGGCACGGAGGAAGTGCGCCTCGCCCCGCAGGCGGGCCGTCAACGTCGGGTCGAGGCTCACGCGGTCCAGCTGGCCCAAGACGTCGTTCGCTCGCCGGATCACGAGGTAGTTCGCAGTCCAGGTGCGGCCGGCGAACCACGTGCCCGTCTTCGCGCCAAGGTGGCCGAACGCCCACCAGTCGGGGCAGAAGATGTCCGACCCCTCGCAGGTGACCTCCTGCCACGCCGGATCGATCCAGTCGTCCCACGTCATCAGTGCGCCGTAGATGCCGTTGACCGCAGCGATCGCCTGGTCGCCGGTCTTGAAGTAGCTCCCGGGGTCGACGAACGTCTGCGGATGCTCG
>VBJV01000018.1:37977-41772 GCA_005879785.1 Chloroflexota bacterium | reverse complement strand
GACAGCGTCAGCAGCGGCCGGACCATCAGCGCCACCGAGACCTTCGGCGTTTCGATAACAGTCAGCTGGAGCGACGGTCTCAGCACTCACTCCGCCGCGGTCCCCTGCGACGGCGCGACTGGCGGCCCCTGCGCGCTGTCCATCGGGCCCGGCCAGGGCTGGTCCAGCGGGCCGCACCCGGTCAACCAGGTCGAGCCGGTCCCGTACAGCCCGCCGCAATAAGCGGCGGCGACAAGACGCAGCTCAACAAGGCGAAGAAGTTGCTTCGCGACCTCCGCCGGCAGCTGTACCAGCTGCTCGCCGACGGCGCGGCGGCGCCGGAGACGTCGAAGAGCTAACCGCCCGGGGGCGCCACGCGCAGTGACGCACCGCTCATAACACGAGGCACCTCGATGCCCATGGCGTCGAGCACGGTCGGGGCCACATCGCGCAGGCCACCGCCGACGCGCAGCGTGGCGGAATCGGTGCCGCACAGCACGGCGGGCACCGGGCTCGTGGTGTGCGCGGTGAGTCGCGAACCGTCGCGCTGGTCGATCTTGTATTCGGCATTGCCGTGGTCGGCGGTCATCAGCAACGCGCCGCCGGCGTCGAGTGCGGCACGCGCGATCCGACCCACGCAGCTGTCGACGAACTCCACCGCGCGCAACGTCGCAGCGAAATCGCCGGTGTGCCCCACCATGTCCGCGTTGGCAAAGTTGACCACGATCAGCGCGTCGGCGCCGCCGCGGATGTGCGCCTCCACCGCGTCGGTCACCGGCGCCGCGCTCATCTCCGGGATGGCGTCGTAGGTCGCCACGCGCGGCGACGGCACGAGCAATCGCTCCTCCTCGTCGAACGGCCGCTCCCTGCCGCCGTTGATGAAGTACGTGACGTGGGCGTACTTCTCGGTCTCGGCCACGTGAAACTGGCGCAAGCCGTGCGCGCTCACCTCCTCGCCCAGCGTGTGGTGCAGGTCCTCGCGAGGGAAGGCCACCGGCAGGGGGAGATCGCGTGCGTATTCCGTGAACGTCACCATCTCGATGTCGCGCAGGACCCGGGACCGCTCGAACCCGCCGAATTCCGGGTCAACCAGCGCGTGGGTGAGCTGCCGCGCGCGGTCCGGCCTGAAGTTGAAGAACACGACCGAGTCTCCGTCCTCGATGCGCACGCGGCGGTCATCGTGCACGATCGCTACCGGCGGCATGAACTCGTCGGTGACACCGGCACGGTACTGTGTCTCGATGAAGGCGACCGGGTTGTCGGCGACCCCGTTGCCGCCGCCGACGATGACCTCGTACGCGCGCTGAATGCGGTCCCAGCGCCGATCGCGGTCCATGGCGAAGTAGCGGCCTGCGACGGATGCCACGCGGCCCGTCCCGATCCGCGCCAGGTCACCGACAAACTGGTGCACGAACGAGGCGGCGCTCGACGGCGGCTCATCGCGACCGTCGGTGAACGCATGGAACCAGACGTCGTCGAGTCCGCGGCGACGGGCCAGCTCGGCGACGGCGATGCCATGGTCCTGATGGCTGTGCACGCCGCCCGGCGATACCAGGCCCAGACAGTGCAGCGCGCGGCCGCGGTCGCGGGCGCGATCCACCGCCGCGCACAGCGCCGGGTTGTCATAGAAGGTTCCATCCGCGATCGCGCGGTTGATCCGGGTCAGTGGCTGGTACACGATGCGCCCCGCGCCGATGGTCAGGTGCCCGACCTCCGAATTGCCCTGCTGACCCTCCGGTAGCCCGACCGCATCGCCGCTCGCCGCCAGCAGCGTGTGCGGCCAACGCTCGGTGAGCGCGTCGATCTCCGGCGTTTCCGCTGCGGCGATTGCGTTGCCATGGGCGTCCGGGTTGTACCCCCAGCCATCGCAGACGATGAGAACGAAGGGCCGGAACTGCGTCACGCCGCGGTGCGCGTCCTGGCCACCGCGGCGACGATCGAACCGAACTCCGCGCTGCGCAGGCTGGCTCCGCCCACGAGGGCGCCGTCGATGTCGGGCTGCTCGAACAGCGACGCCGCGTTCTGGGCCGTCACGCTGCCGCCGTACTGGACCTGGACCGGACCGATGCCCAGGCGACTCGCCAGGTGCGCCTTGATATGCGCGTTCACCTCCTGCGCCTGCTCCGGCGTAGCGGTGGAGGGTCGAAGGGCGCGAAGGCAGCGTCGAGCTGGCGGTCGATCACCACGAACGTGTTGCCCGACTCGCGCTGAGCCTCCGTCTCCCCCACTGCGACGATGACGCGCAGCCCGTGGTGCACGGCCCTGGCGAATTTGCGGCCCACCTGGTCCTCGGTTTCCCCGAGCAGGTGGCGCCGTTCGGAGTGACCGACCAGCGCGAGATCACACCAACCGGCGAGCATGCGCGGCGATATCTCGCCGGTGAACGCGCCGGCGTCCTCCCAGAACACATCCTGCGCCCCGAGCCGCACGGCGCTGTCCCGCAGCGCCTCGTGCACCGGCCAGAGATGCGTGAACGGCGGCAGCACCGCCACCTCGACACCCTGCACGCCGGCGCTGGCGCCGGCGATGGCGCGCGCCAGCGCCACACCCTCCTCCACGGTGGTGTGCATCTTCCAGTTGCCGGCCACCAGCGGAAACCGCGTCACCCGGCTCACGATCGTGCCGCCTCGCGTTCGCGCAGCGCGGCAACACCGGGCAGCGTCTTGCCCTCGAGGAACTCGATGGTGGCGCCGCCCCCTGTGCTGATATGGCCAATCTTGTCTGCAACTCCGGCCGCCTCGAGCGCGGCGGCGAGGTCGCCTCCGCCGACGACGGAATCGGCGCTCGAGCGCGCGAGTGCCTCGGCCACGCGGCGCGTCCCGGCAGCGAACGCGGGAATCTCGTAGATGCCGAGGGGCCCGTTCCAGACCACGGTGCCTGCGGCAGCGCAGTCGGCGGCGATCCGGTCGCACGTCCGCGGGCCGACGTCCACCACCATGCGGTCCGCCGGGATTGCGCTCGCGGCCACCGCGGCGGGGTCCGCGCCGGCCTCCGCGCGCTCGGCGATGATCACATCGACGGGGAGTTCCAGGCTCGCGCGCCGCGATGGAGCGACGTCCAGCAGTCGACGCGCGGCCTGCACATGCTCCTCCTCCACCAAGGACGTGCCGGTGCCCAACCCTTGCGCGCGATAGAAGGTGCACGCCATGGCGCCGCCGATCCACAGCGTATCGACGCGATCGAGGAGGTTCTCCAGCACGCCGACCTTGGTGGAGATCTTGGCCCCGCCCACGATAGCGACCACCGGCAAGCGGGGATGTTCGAGCACACCGCCGAGCACGTCGAGCTCGCGCGCCATCAGGTATCCCGCGTACGCGGGCAGCAGGTGAGCAACACCTTCGGTCGAGGCATGCGCCCGGTGGGCGGCACCGAACGCGTCGTTGACGTACACGTCCGCAAGCGCGGCGAGCTGCGCCGCAAACGCCGGATCGTTGGCCTCTTCGCCCGGCTCGAAGCGCACGTTCTCGAGCATGGCCACATCGCCATCGCCAAGGGCGGCGACGACCCGGTGCGCGTCCTCACCCACGACATCGGTCGCCACGCGCACGTCGGTCCCAAGGAGCTCCCCCACACGCATCCCCAGCGGCGCCACGCGCAGTGACTCGTCGAGGCGACCCTTGGGGCGGCCGAGATGCACCACCACGATGGTTCGTGCTCCGCGCTCGCGGAGCGCGCGGATGGTCGGGAGCGCCTCGTGGATGCGTCGATCATCGACGATGCGACCGTCTCGCATGGGAACGTTGAAGTCCTCGCGAAGCAGGACCCGCCGTCCCCGCAGGTCGGCGTCGTCGATCGTTACCTTGGTCACAAGCGGGC
>VBJV01000018.1:0-37970 GCA_005879785.1 Chloroflexota bacterium | reverse complement strand
TACCAGGAGAGCACCTTCACCATGCGCTCGCCCAGGGTCATCGTCGACGGCGCGTCGAAAATTGACGAATGGCTGTCGTGCAGGAAATCCGCCGACACCAGCGGCTCGTCGCTCACGGCGAGGATGCCCCGCAGCGTTCCGTCCGCTGCCTCGCGCATCTCGGCATTGATGTCGTCCACGGTCGCTGTCTTGCTCAGCGTGGCGATCAGGGCGACGAGGCTGACGTCGCTGACGGGCACCCGCAATGCGATGCCGTGGAACTTGCCCTTCAACTCGGGGAGCACCAGCGACACCGCCTTGGCCGCGCCGGTCGTGGTGGGGATGATCGACAGCGCCGCCGCCCGCGCCCGGCGCAGGTCCTTGTGCGGGGCGTCGAGGAGCACCTGGTCGCTCGTGTAGGCGTGAACGGTGGTCATGAACCCGGTCTCGATACCGAAGCTGTCCTGGAGCACCTTGGCGACCGGCGCCAGGCAGTTGGTGGTGCACGACGCATTCGAGATGATGTGGTGCTCGGCGGGGTTGTACGCGCTCTCGTTCACACCCATGCAGACGGTGATGTCCTCGCCCTTGGCGGGAGCGCTGATGATGACCTTGCTCGCACCCGCGTCGAGGTGCGCGCGGGCGTTCGCCGCGTCTGTGAACAAACCGGTCGATTCGATCACCACGTCGACACGAAGATCGCCCCAGGGAAGCCGGTGCGGATCGCGCTCGCTCAGCACCTGGACCGGCTTGCCGTCCACGATGATGCTGTCAGTGTCGGCAGATACGGTGCCCGGATAGCGGCCGAAGACGCTGTCGTACTTGAAGAGGTGAGCCAGTGTCGCCGCGCTGGTGATGTCGTTGACGGCAACCACGTCGAGGTCGGCTGAGCGTTCCATCGCCGCGCGCAGCACGTTGCGGCCGATGCGCCCGAATCCATTGATTCCAACCTTGACGCTCATGCAAGCAGACCTCCCACTGTCATCGCGTTCCCGGTGACTCCACCCTAGCACCGCGCTCTGCGCTTGCGGCCCCCTCCAGGCGGCGCAGCCGGCCGGCCATCGCCGAGCGGCTGCAGCCCGCCCGCCGCGCCAGCGCCGCCAGGTCGTCGTGCGGGTGGCGGCGGCGGAGCTGCGCCGCCTCACGCAGCGCCGGCGGCAGCGCCTCCCAGCGGCCGGGATCGAGCGCCAGCGCAGTCACCGCCGCCATCTGGCGCACACCGGCCTGGGCGGTGCGGTGCAGGTTGGCGGTCTCCGCGTTGAGGCGGCGGTTGACGTGCGAGCGCACGTCACGCACCACGCGTCCAGCTTCGAACTCGAGGCGGCCACCCTGCACACCGATGGAGCTCAGCGCTGCTCCCACGGCGTGCGACGAGCGCACGCTCACGAGCCAGCCGCCGCGCCGCCGGCGCGCCACGGCTCGCACGTCGAGCGTGGCGAGATCCTCCGCGATACGCCGCGACGCCTCCTCGCTCGCGGTGGCGATTTCGAGATGCGGCTCGCGCCCCGGCCTCGCCACGGTGCCCGCCGCCAGGAACGCGCCGCGGACCCGGCTGCGCGTGCAGCACGAGCGCGCCGAGCCGGCGCCGAGGGCGTCGAAGTCGGCACCCGAGACAACGTAGCGGGTGCGACGTGCAGCCGGCGTGCGCAGCACGTGCGCGGGAATGCGCTCAGCGTGCAGCGACGACATCGCGGCGCGTGCCGCGACCATGCGCGTGGTGCTCACCGTCGAGGCGCGATCGCTCACCAGGCGCATGCCTTCGACCAGCGCACGGCGGCAGCAGCCGAGCGGTGGCGTGTGCGGAGCCAGTTCCGCCAGCACTCGTCGCGTGAACGACTCCGCGTCAGCCATCGCGTGGATCGGGCTTGTCGACGTCGCGATGCCGGATCGAGACCGTGAGTCCGTCGTCGCTGAGGCGGGCGGCGAGCGCTTCGCTCAGGACCACCGAGCGATGCCGGCCGCCGGTGCAGCCGATGGCGAGGTGCAGTGCGCTGCGACCCCGCTCGACGTACAGCGGCGCCGCCCAGCGCAGCACGTCGCTGAGCCATTCGACGAGACGCAGCGCCTCGGGCTGGTCCAGCACGTAAGCACGCACGCGCTCGTCGAGGCCGGTGAGCGGGCGCAGCTCCGGTTCCCAGAACGGGTTGCGGAGCATGCGCGAATCCACCACCCAGTCCGCGTCCGGCATGGCCCCGAACTTGTACCCGAACGACGACACGGTGAGGGCGAGGGTCACAGCAGCTCCTTGATGCGCAGCGCAACCGGCCGCGTCGCGACCCGCGTCAGCTCGTCGAGCGGTGCGCTGCGGATGGCGTCGACGCTGCCGAACTCGCGCAGCAGTGCGCGTCTGCGCACCGGTCCGAGACCGGGGACGATGTCCAGCCTGGAGCGCAGCGCAGCGCGCCCGCGGCGGGCCCGGTGCCGTGTGATGGCGAATCGATGCGCCTCGTCGCGGATGCGCTGCACCAGGAACAGCGTGGGGCTGTCGCGGTCGAGAAGGATCGGCCTGGCCACACCCGGCTTGAAGAGCTCCTCGTTGCGCTTGGCCAGGCCGAACACCGGGATGCTGCGCAATCCCGCGTCGCACAGCACGCGATACGCGGCGTTGAGCTGCCCCTTCCCGCCGTCGATGATGACCAGGTCGGGGATCACGCCGAAACTGGCGTCTGCAGTCTCGCGCTCCACAGCGCGCCGCGCCTGCTGACGTGAGGCCCTGCCATTGCTGCCGTCCGGGTCGATGACGGGCACGTCCTCCTCGAGCGCCGGATTGTGCAGCCGCCGGAAGCGCCGGTGCAGCGTCTCCTCGATGGAGGCGACGTCGTCGGATCCGGCCACAGTCCTGATGCCGAAATGCCGGTAGAGCGGCGGCGCCGGCCGCCCCTCCTCGAAGACGACCATGGAGCCCACGGAGTTGGTTCCCATCGTGTTGCTGATGTCGTAGCACTCGATGCGGCGCGGCGGGGTGGTGAGCCCGAGGCGGCCGGCCAGGTCGTCGAGCAACGTCTCGGTCTTGGCCGCATCGAAATCGTCGACGATGCGCTGCTGGCGCAGCGCCACCAGTGCTGTCTCGCGAGCCCGCTCGACCAGGCTGCGCGAATCGCCGCGCTGCGGTACGCGGACCTGCACCGGCCCGCCGCGCTGCTCGCTGAGGAAGTCGGTGAGCACGGCCGCGGAATCGATGGGGTCGGAGATGAGCACGCGGCGCGGCAGCGAGGTGACGGTGCCGTAGTACTGGGGCAGGAAGCCGGAGAGGCAGGCCGACGCGTCGAGGTCCGCGACCCCCTCGAGCTCGTGCGTCTCCATCGCCATGACCCGACCCTGGCGTACCGACAGCACCGCGGCCATGGCGCGGCCGGCCTCCACCGCGACTGCGACGCAGTCTTCCGACGCGGCACCTCCGCGCAGCACCGTCTGCCGCTGGCTGATGCGTTCGATGGCCCGCAGGCGGTCGCGAAACCGGGCGGCCAGCTCGTAGTCCTGACGGCCGGCGGCGCCGTCCATTTGATCGTGCAGCTCGTCGTGCAGCGCTTCCGAACGGCCGTCCATGAACTGCTGGACCTGATCGAGCAGCAGCGCGTACTGCTCGGGTGCAATGCGGCTCTCGCATGGACCGCTGCAACGCTTGATGTGGTAGTCGAGGCAGACCCTGCCCCGCCGGAAGATCTCGTCGCTGCAGGTGCGAAAGGGGAAGATGGTGCGCAGCGACCGGACCGTCGTGCGCAGGGACTGCGCGCTCGTGTACGGACCGAAGTACCGGGCGCCGTCGCGGATGACCTTGCGCGTGTAGTACGGGCGGGGGAAGAGCGTCGCTCGGCGCGCGCTCTCGCCGCGGGGCGTGCGCACCTCCTCCCGAGCCGTGCCCGGCGCCACCGCGTCGTGCACCCCAGGCTGGGGGATCTTGAGATACAGGTAGTTCTTGTCGTCCTTGAGCCGAACGTTGAAGCGCGGCCGGTACTGCTTGATGAGCGTGTTCTCGAGGATCAGCGCCTCACGCTCGCTGGCGCTGGCGATCACCTCGAAGTCGAAGACCCGCTGCACCAGCTCGTGCGAGCGCGCCCACGACGCATCGCCACTGGTGAAGTACGAGCGCAGCCGGGCACGCAGGTTGGCGGCCTTGCCCACGTACATCACGCGAGTGTCCTTGCCGCGGAACACGTAGACTCCGGGACCGTCCGGAGCGGCCCGCAAGCGGGCGCGCAGGAGGTCGCGGTCGTCGACGAGACGCTCCGCGCGCTGCGCTGTGGGCACGAAGTCACTGTATCGCGGCCGGCGAGCGCGCCCAGAGTCACGGCGCCGTCACCGCTCGCAGCGCGCATCCCCGGATACTGCGTGCATGACCGCTCCAGGGCCGGCGTCCGGCGGATCGCCGCTGCGCGCCGGCGTGCGCGAGGACTTCGACCTCCTCTACCGGCAGAGCTACACACGGGTGCGGTACGCCCTGCAGGCCGTGCTGCGCGACCCGGCTGCGGCAGAAGACTGCGCTCAGGAGGCCTTCGTCAAGGCACTCGGTGCCTGGCACAGCTGGAAGGGCGAGGCGCCGGCCGAGGCGTGGCTGCTCCGCATCGCCTTCAATGTGGCGACGTCATATCGCCGCCGCGAGCGCCTGCGGGGGGTTGGTGAGACGGTCCGGCGTCTGGGCCGGCCCGGCCACGCCGGCGGCGGCGAGGCAGGCGTTGAGCTGATCGACGCCCTGCAGCGACTGCCCGCGCGGGAGGCGGCGGCCATCGTGCTCCGGCACCACCATGGGTACAGCAACCGCGAGATCGCCCTGGCCCTGGGCATCCCCGAGAGCACAGTCGCCTCACGGCTGGCGACCGCCAAACGCCGTCTGGTGGCGATGCTGGGTGACGCCGTGCTCAGCGGGCAGCGGAAGCGCCGCCGGCGCGCGTCCGGCGACCGCTCGTCGCTGAGCAGCCTCCCCGACCGTCGTTAATCGCCGGCCCTCGCGCGTCTTATAGGCATGGACTTTGACCAGTGGCTGGAGGCCGAGCTCGAAGCCAGCTATCGCAAATCCATTGCGAGCCCGGTCCCCCAGCCACGGTACGTCGCCCTGCAATCGCGGAGGAACTCAATGCTCAAGGCACTCGCAGCCCTGGCCGGATCGAAGGCGGCGCTCGCCGGAACGGCGGCCGTCGCACTCGCCGCCACGGGTGTCGGCGTCAAGACGGCGACCACTGGTGACCCCAACCCGGTGAACTGGGGCAGCTCGGTGACCACGCAGGTCCAGCAGTGCAAGGACGCGCGGCCGAGCCCTGATGCGAGCCCACGGCCCAGCCCCGGCAGCCGCGGCATCGGACATTGCGTCAGCGCTTTCGCCAAGCAGCACGGCCAGGCCGAGCGGGACGAGCACTCCAAGTCGGACTCGCATCCGACCCCCGGAGCGCATCCGACTGGCAAGCCCGAGACCACGCCGCCGGCGCACCCGACACCTCCAGCCCACCCCACGCCGCACGCCCACTGACCGTGGCGCGGCTCAGCGCCCGGCTTCGGCCGCGCTGAGCTCGTCGAGAAAGGTCGCTTCGTCGATCACGCGCACGCCGAGGCGCCGGGCCTTCTCGAGCTTGCTGCCCGGCGCCGAGCCGGCCACCACCGTGTGCGTCTTCTTGGACACGCTCGAGCTGGGATTTCCACCCAGCACGCGGATCCGTTCCTCGGCCTCCGGGCGGGTGAGGCCGTCGAGGCTGCCGGTGAGCACCCACGTCTGCCCGGTCCAGGCGCCCTCTGTGCGGCTGGCGCCCTCGGCGGCCACGCCCACGTTGCGGAGGTGGTCGAGCACCTCCTTGCCTTCCGAGGACTCGAACCACATGGCCACGTGGCGAGCCACCACGGGACCCATCCCCTCGACGTCGAGCAGCTGCGCCTCGCCGGCCTGAGCGAGCGCCTCGAGGCTGCCGAAGTGGCCGGCCAGCGTCAGCGCGGTGTGCTCGCCCACGTGGCGGATGCCCAGCGCATTGATCAGGCGGTCGAGCGGCACGCTGCGCCGCTTGTCGATCGAGGCCAGCAGCTTTTCTGCTGATCGCTCGGCGAACCCATCCAGCGTGAGCAGCTGGTCCCTGGTGAGGGTGAAGAGGTCCGCGGGCTCCTGCACGTGGCCGAGCTCGACGAGCTGGTCGACGATCGCGGGGCCGAGACCCTCGATGTTCATGGTGCCGCGCGACGCGAAGTGCAGGATGCGCTCGCGCCGCTGCGCCGGGCACAGCGGGTTGAGGCAACGCCGCACCACCTCACCCTCCTCGCGCACCAGCTCGAAGTCGCACGCCGGACAGCGGCCCGGCATCACCCACGGTTTGGTCTTCTTCGGCCGCCTCTCGAGCACCACGCGCACGATCTCGGGGATGACGTCGCCCGCCTTGTGCAGCACCACGGTGTCGCCGATGCGCACGTCCTTGCGCTGCACCTCGTCTTCGTTGTGCAGGGTGCAGCGGCGCACGGTCGAGCCTGCGACCACCACCGGCTCCAGCATGGCCACGGGTGTCACCGCGCCGGTGCGCCCGACCCCCACGATGATGTCGAGCACCGTGGTCTCCCGCTCCTCGGGCGGGAACTTGTACGCGATGGCCCAGCGCGGCGAGCGCGAGATGCTGCCCAGCTCCGCCTGCTCGGCAAGGGACAGCACCTTGACCACCACGCCGTCGGTCTCGTAGTCGAGGTTGTGCCGTCCGTCTGCCCATTCCTCGAGGAAGGCGAGCACCTCGTCGATGGTGGCGGCCACGCGCCGGTTCGGATTGACACGAAAGCCCAGCGTCTGCAGCGCGTCGAGCACCTCGGCCTGCGTGCGCGCCGGTCCCGGCGGATCGAGCTGGTACATGAACGTCTGCAGGCCACGCTTGGCGGTGACAGAGGGATCCAGCTGGCGGACAGCGCCGGCGGCGGCGTTGCGAGGGTTTGCGTAGGTCGGCTTGCCGGCCTCCTCGAGGCGCGCGTTGACGGTTGCGAACGCGGCCTTGGGCAGGTATACCTCCCCGCGGGCCTCGAACTCCGACCGGCGCCCAAGTGCGGCGGCGTCGATGCTCATGGGCACCGAGCGGATGGTGCGCACGTTGGCCGTGACGTCCTCACCCTCGACGCCGTTGCCGCGCGTCGCCGCGCGGACGTAGGTGCCGTCGCGGTACGTCAGCGACAGCGCGAGCCCGTCGATCTTCAGCTCGCACACGTAGCCCGCGACGGCGCCGGCGTGGCGCTCGACGCGACGGCCGAACTCGCGGACCTCATCCGGTGAAAAGGCATTGTTGAGACTGAGCATCGGGGCGCGGTGGCGGACCTTCGAGAAGGCGTCGAGCGGCGCACCGCCGACGCGTTGTGTCGGCGAGTCGGGCGTCTGCAGCTCCGGATACCGCGCCTCCACGTCGAGCAGCTCGCGAAAGAGCGTGTCGTATTCCGCGTCGCTGATCTCGGGGCTGTCGAGCACGTAGTACTGGCGCGCGTGGCGCTCGACCAGCTCACGCAGCTCGGCGGATCGGCGTCGGGCCGCCGCCGGGATGGTGCCGGTCGCCATCAACCGGTCACCGGCCAGAGGACGGCGTCGCTGACGGCGAAGATCTTTACGCCGTGCTCGTCGAACTTGATCACGAGCTCCTCGCCGGCGCGGGTCATGGTGCTCTTCAACACCGTGCCCTCGCCGTACCGCTGATGACCGACGCGCATGCCCTCGGTGTACCGCTGCGGGGCGATGAGCACCGGGTTGGCCTGCACCGCGCGCGTCTGCACCGCGCGGCGCACGGCGCCGGGGGCGCGCGCGTCGTCGACGAGCGGGCCCGCAGCGCGGCGAGCCACCTCGATCAGCTCGCGGGGGATCTCTGCGAGGAAGCGCGAGGCCTGGGCCAGCTGCGGAGCGCCGAACAGATGGCGTCGGAACGCGTGCAGCAGGTAGAGGTGACGGCGCGCGCGCGTGATGCCGACGTACGCGAGCCGCCGCTCCTCGGCGATCCCGGCATCGCCTTCTTCCATGGCACGCTGGTGCGGCAGTAGCCCCTCCTCCATCCCGGCGATGAACACCGCCGAGAACTCCAGGCCCTTCACCTGATGCAGCGTGATCAGCATGACGCCCTGCGCACTGTCGTCGACCGAATCGACGTCGCTGACCAGCGCCACGTTCTCGAGGAACTGCTGCAACCCTTCGGGCGGCGGGACATCAGCGTACTCGCCGGCCAGCCCCAGTAGCTCCATCACGTTGTTCCAACGCTCTTCGTTCTCGGGCGAGCCATCCTGCAGCATCGCGCGATAGCCGGTCTGATCGAGCACGCGCTCCGCCAGCACCGGCAGCGGCACGCGATTCGCCTCGGCGGCCAGACGATCCATCAAGGCCGCGAAGTTCTGCAGCGCGGTCATGGCCGCTGCACCCAGCGGGCTGTCGGGGTCCTCGTCGAGGCGGCGGGCCGCCTCCAGAGGCGCCAGCCCCTTGCGCCGCGCCAGCTTCTCGAGATCCGCCACGGTGCGGTCGCCGATCTTGCGCCGCGGCGTGTTCACCACACGTGCGAACGACACAGCATCGCGAGGATTCACACAGAGACGCAGGTAGGCGAGGACGTCCTTCACCTCGCGGCGGTCGTAGAACCGGACGCCGCCCACGAGTTGGTACGGAATGCCACGGCGCAGGAAGGCCTCTTCGAAAGCGCGTGACTGGGCATTGGTGCGGTAGAGGACCGCACATTCGCCCAGCGACACACCCTCGCGCCCGATCAGGTTCTCGACCTCGTTGCTGACGGCCGCCGCTTCCTCGCGTTCGTCGTACACGGAGATGAGGCGCACCGGCTCCCCGCCGCGCAGCTCCGTCCAGAGCTGCTTCGCAGCGCGCTCGGGGTTGTTGCGGATGACCGCGTGCGCGATGTCCAGGATGGGCTGGCTGGAGCGGTAGTTCTGTTCTAGTGTCACGGTGCGCGCGTCGGGGTAGTCCCGTTCGAACGCCAGAATGTTGCGCACGTCAGCGCCGCGAAAGCCGTACACCGAGTTGTGGGTCACCAATCCGTTGGCGATGAAATTGTGCGTCCACTCGACATCGATGTCATAGACGGGCTGATGGTGTGCCCTGCGCTCAACTGTCTCGACGACGTCGTAAGCACCGTTGTGGTCGACCATCACCATTCCAGGGCTGACGGAGGCGGCCGGTCTGAACTCGAGTGAAGCGTGTCGTGATTGCTTCCCATCAGTACCGTCCCCTGCAAGACCCGCCTGCATGACGAGCTCCACATCGAAGACGGTACGAACAGACTCAACGATGCCAAGCAGCTCGCTGAAGCTCTTCCTGCTCGTTTCGAACCGCCAACTCCTGCTATCGCGCTTGCTCGGCCGAATACTCAGGCCGATCCCTTCCAGAGCTTTCCGTCCAACAGCGTCATTACCACCCATTCCGATCCGGTGCATCGGAGTCGCGCCACGTCGATCGCCACACAGAGTCAGGACGACCCGTCGTCTGCTCGAGTTGCGAGATCTAGGGCGATGGTGAGGGTGATCGAACGAGAGGCCGCGTTCCGCTAGCAGCCGGCGAGCACCCGCCTGTCCGTCAACAGCATCGAATACGCGCTTGATATAGCGGGGGTCGTGCACTAAACCGTTCGTGCTTCTGCCGAGCCTCGGCACGAACGGTATTGTCGGGATTTGGTACTGCAAGGAGAGGATGTACTCTTCTGCTCTCGCCTCGTTTTCGCTCGCATGAGTAGACACGATCCAGAGCGCATCGGCCCGCTCCTGCAACGATCGCTGACGGTAGCCGACGACCGGCTTCGCTTGGCCGTTCGTATGAACCTGCGTTGTCCCGAGCCGATAGCCCACTCCTTTCCTATTCATCAGATATGTGAAGTAAAGCTGGGGCGTGGTGCCGAGGTGATGGCTCGCAAAATGCGTGTGATTCGGTGTACTCGTGATCGTGCGGCGGGTGCGGGTGGTGATGCTCACGATCTCGTCCGTTACTCGACATCGTCGATCGGTGACCCGCGCGGCTCGGAATTCGCCGCTGCCAAACCCGGACATCACCATGTCACCCGGCCGGATCGCTTCGATGGGCCGCGTCGAGCCGTCGGCCATGGTAACCATCGTTCCCGCCACCAGGCACTGGTCGTCGTCGCCGACCACGGTCACGTTGCGGTGGTGACCGGCGAGTAGCTTCACCATCTCGTACTGCGCGTGGTTGGTGTCCTGGTACTCGTCGACGAAGAGATGGCGGAATCGCGTCTGGTAGTACTCGCGGATCGGCTCGACGTCGCGCAGCAGCACCACGGTGCGCAGCAGCAGGTCGTCGAAGTCCAGCGCTGAGGCCGCGTCAAGCTCGCGCTCGTACGCCCAGTACGCGCGCGCCACGTGGCCCTCGAAGGTGCCGTCGGCACGCGCCTGATAGTCGCGCGCGTCGATCAGCTCGTTCTTGGCGCGGCTGATTGCGTGGCCCACCCTGCTCGGCGTCACGCGCTTCTCGTCGAGTCCTTCGGCTCGCATCGCGTTGCGCAGCGCGGCCAGCCGGTCGGCTTCGTCATAGATGGTGAACGAGTTGGGGATGCCCACCGCGTCGCCGTCGCGGCGCAGCATGCGCGCGCCCATGGCANNTCTCGCGCGCCGCCTTGTTGGTGAAGGTGACCGCGCAGACCTCGTTGGCCCGCACTCGGCGCGTGGCCATCACGTACGCGATGCGGTGCGTGAGCACGCGCGTCTTGCCACTGCCGGCGCCTGCGAAGACGAGCAGCGGGCCGTCCGGCGCTTGAACAGCCTCTCGCTGCTGCGCATTCAAGCCGTCGAGCAGCGCGCTGGTGACGATCTGAGTGCTCAGGTTCCTACCGCGACTCGGTGAGCAGCCCCTTCACCTCGACGGCGCGGTACGCCTCGGGATGCCGGTCGGTGAACAGGTGGTTGCGCGGCGTCCGGCGCCGGGCACGCTCCACGTCATCAAGATCAACGTCGGCGACGAGCAGCTCCGCCTGGTCCTTGCTGGCCGGGCCGGCCACCGGCCAGCCATCCGCGCCGACGATGATCGACGCGCCCAGGAACGTGGTGCCGCGCTCCACACCGATGCGGTCGGCACATGCCATCACCACGCCGTTCTGCGCCGCCGTGCCCATGGCCACGTAGTCGCCCTGACAGTAGCCCCGGTCATCCCACACCGTGGGCTTGAACGACGACACCCAGTTGGTCGGCACGGCGATGATCTCCGCTCCTGCGAGCGCGAGCGTGCGCGCCGGTTCCGGGAACCACAGGTCGAAGCAGATGATCATGCCGACGCGGCCGATGGGGGTTTCAACGACGGGAAGGTCCTCGCCCGGCGCGAACCACGACTGCTCGTTGTAATAGAGGTGCAGCTTGCGATAGGTCGCCAGCCTGCCCGCCGGTCCGATGAGCACGGCGCTGTTGTGACGCCGTTGACCGGCGCGCTCGTTCAGTCCGACAACGATGTGGCAGCCGTGGCGGACGCAGATGTAGTGCAGCCGCTCGACCAGCGGACCGGCGTCCGGACTCTCAGCGGTCCGCTCGGCCTCCGCCTCGTCATCGAACACGTAGCCACTCGACGCCAGCTCTGGCAGCACGATCAGCTGCGCGCCGCGCTCCGCCGCCAACGTCGCCCAGCGCACCGCCTCGGCGTGGTTGTGGTCCTGCTCGCCGACATGCGGCTCGTACTGGGCGACAGCGATGCGAACCGGCCTGCTCACAACCTCACGGTACCGCAGTCGGGCGCCCGCCATTCGCCCGATCGGCTGCCTCGCGAGGCAGCCGCGGCACCGATGCGGCGACGCCACACGTGATCTCGTGCGGGATCGTGCCGGCCACGTCCGCGACCTCGTCGGCGCCGAGCCGGACACCGGCGGACTCGCCGAAGAACATGGCCGCGTCCCCGACGGTCACGCCGTCCGAGTCGCTCACGTCGACCGTCACCTGGTCCATGTTGACGATCCCGACGATCGGACAGCGATTGCCGCCGACCACCAGCGCGCCGCGATTCGACAGAACGCGCGGCACGCCCTGGCCGTAGCCGATGGCCACGGTGGCGACGCGTCGCGTCGTGCTGGCGCGCCAGGTGCGTCCGTAGCCGACCGTCTCATCCGCAGATACCGTCTTCAGCTGCACCACGCGGGCGAAGACACTCATGGCGATGCGCAGCGCGACGTCGGCCGCTGTCCCGCGGGGCACGTAACCGTACAGCGCGATACCCAGGCGGACCATGTCGTGGTGCGCCGCCGCCACGTTGAGGATGGCGGCGCTTCCCGCGGTGTGCAGCAGTGTCTCGGCCGCGTTGCTGCGCAGCACGTCGGCGGCGTACAGGAACCGCGCATGTTGTTCCTTGGTGAAGGCGAGGTCGCTCTCCGCGTCGGCAAAGTGCGTGAACACGCCGGCCACCTCGATGCTGGTGCCCTCGTCACGCAGCGCCTGGCGCATCGCGTCCACCGCCTCGGGTCGCACGCCGAGCCGTCCCATACCGGTGTCGACCTTGACGTGCACGCGGGCGCGCCGGCCTCGGAGGCGCGCCGTCGTGGCCAGGTCGCGCAGCGTGGCCACGTCGAAGACCGCGATGTCGACGCCATGGCTCACCAGGGCGTCGTGGGTGGACGGCGGGCTCCACCCCGCGACCAGGATCGGCTCGGCAATACCCGCGTTGCGCAGCTCGAGCGCTTCATCGGGCGTGTACACCCCCAGCCAGGTGGCGCCGCCCGCAAGCGCGGCCCGCGCCGCGATGGTCGCGCCGTGTCCGTAGCCGTTCGACTTGACCATGGCCATGAGCCGCGTCTCCGGACGCAACCCGGCCTTGATCACCTGGGCGTTGTGCTGCATCGCGGTCGTATCGATCTCAGCCCAGCGCAGCGCGTCACCAGGCATCAGCGCACCGCGCCGGCGAGCACCGGCACCGCAGCCGGCGCGACACGGCGCACCAGCCCGAACGGGGTCTGCTCATCGGACTGGCCCAGCGGGTTGTCGGCGACCACCGCCAGCACGTCGGTCACGCTCACACCGTCGGTCGCCGCCAGCACCTCTGCGGCCATGTCGTTGGCGTCGATGATCGCCACACCGACGTGGCGGCCGGTGTGTTCCGCGACCCGCCGCGCGATGCGTAACGCAGCCCCGGCGCTGTCGAGCGGCGCCTTGGTCGCCCACGTGTCGTAGGGCGGCAGGTTGAGCGACGACGGTCCGTCGATGGCGTTCACGCCGTTGCGCGCCACGCGGTAGAAGACGCCGCGCAGTCCGAAGGGCCTGGTGACCGCTGATGCTGCGGTGGCCAGCAGGATGCGGGGCGCGCCGGCCTCGTCGATGGCCAGCTGCATCGTGCTCGGATGGCCGAGCCCGACACCGGTGCCCGAGCGCGTGACCAGTCGCGACAGCACCCGCGCCAGACGGGATGGGTGCATGTCGGCGACCGGCACAGATCGTCCCTGGCTGATCGCCAGCGATTTCTCGCTGACAACGAGCAGATCGCGGTCCTCGACAGTGATGCCGTCGCGGGCCAGCTGCTCCAGGCCGGTGATGATCGCGGCGGCGATGTCGTCGCCGGGAACGAGCACCTTGGAACGCATGGGGATACGCGCCCAGAGCGCGCCGCGCGCTTCCAGGAACAGATGCCGTCCCCAGTTGAGCCGCGTGCCGCGTCACCGCGACGCACGAACCCGCCCTCGAAGCTCGCGGCGTCAAGAGCACGTGTAGCTCCGTCGATGAAGACGCGCAGCCACACCTCGGCGTTGACCGCGCGCCAGAAGAACATGGACTCCTCCATCTCGCCCGCGCACGCTCGCCGGAAGGCCTCTGCAACCGCTGCGCCCTTCCAGTAGGGGCGCCGGGTGAAGCTCGGCGAGCGCATCAGGCTCTGCAGCACGGCGCGCTGCCGCCTGTACCAGCGGAATTCGGGCGTCGTGAAGCCGATCTTCTTGCGCCGCCGCTCGACCTTGCGAGGCAGGACACCGTGCAGCGCCTGACGCAGCACGGCTCGACTCCAGCCGTGGTGGATGATGGCCCGCGCCGGCAGGCGCAGGATGTGTTCGACGAGCTCCTGGTCGAGGAATGGCAGCCGCGCCTCCAACGAGTGCGCCATCGAGGCTCGGTCCTCGTAGCGCAGCAGCGGCGGCAGGCTGTACGTCATGAAGTCCTGCAGCAGGTCGTCCTGAGGCGGCCGGTGGGCGCGTATGAAGTCGCCGCGCAGCAGTGGGGCCGTCTGCACGCGACGCCGCCGGTCGCGCAGGCGGCGGCGGACCAGCGGCCCGACGACATCGCGCGACTGCCATGCCTCGCGGGCGAACTCTGCGTAGCGGCGTTCGCGCAGCAGCTGGCGCAGGTAGACGTACGGGTAGTGGTCGTACCCGGCGAGCAGCTCGTCGCCCGCCTGGCCGTCGAGCGTCACCTTGACCTGGCGACGGGCAAGTCGCATCACCATCCACATGGCGAACGGCGCGCTCGAGACCATGGGTTCCTCCATGTGCCAGACCCACGCCTCGAGCTCGCGGATGAAATCCTGATCGGTCGGCTCCACGACGCTGGAATCGGCGCCGGTCTTGTCGAGCACCGTCTTGACGTAAGCGCTCTCGTCGATGGGGTCGCCCGGGAAGAAGGCCGAGAACGTCTTGAGCCGATCACCCAGCGATTCGGTGTCGCGCACGTGGTCGCGCAGCTGCTGAGCCATGATGGTGCAGATCGACGACGAATCGAGGCCACCGGAGAGGCAGATCCCGACGGGTACGTCCGCGACCAGCCGGCGCTGCACGGCGCGCTCGAAAACCGCGCGGAACGCGGCTGGGCTGGGGTCGCCGTCCTCGGACAGCGCGGGCGTCCAGTACTTCGTCTCCGCGATGCCTCGCGCGTCGACCACCGCATACGCGGCGGCGGGGACCTGGCGGACGCCGTCGAAGAACGTGGCGTCGTTGTGGTCGAACAGCCCGTAGCGAAGGTACTCGTACATCTGCTGCTCGTCGACGCGGCGCGGAAAGGTCGTGTCCTGGAGGAGGGCCTTGATCTCGGAACCGAAGAGCACTCGCCCGCCATGGCGGGCGTAGAAGAGCGGCTTGATGCCGAAGTGGTCACGAGCCAGCACGAGGCGAGCGTCGCCGTCGCGCTGGTCGAGGAGCGCACACGCCCACATGCCGTTGAACCGCCGGAAGCACTCGACGCCCCACTGCGCGAACGCGTGCAACACCACCTCCGCGTCGCACGTCGTGCCGAACGAGTGGCCCGCCGACTCCAGCTCCGCTCGCAGTTCGCGGAAGTTGTAGACCTCGCCGTTGTAGACGAGGTGCAGACGCTCGGCGTCCATCGACATGGGTTGATTGCCGTGTTCGAGGTCGATGATGCTCAGGCGCCGAAACCCGAGCGACGCGCTCTCGCTCTCGTGGTAGCCGACGTCGTCCGGCCCGCGGTGATGCAGCGACTCGGTCATGGCCTCGAGCAGGCCGCGATCGCGCGCACCCCAGAACCCGCTGATGCCGCACATCTCAGGCTCCCGCCGGCGCGCCTCGTCCGACACAGTGCATAGCCAGACCAACGGTACGACACGTCCTCGTGTAGCGGCGGGTGCCGAATTGGCGGCGCGCCGAGAATCGCCCGGTATCTCGTCCGTACCCGTTACAGGGCACGACCATCCCTGTGACCGGAGGGCAATCGCTCGGCGACGACCGCTGCGCGACGCTCGCCGGGCGAAATCTTTGCTCCCTCTGGAGGTCCCCGACTTTGAATACGCGAGCCCGCTGCACCACGCTGGCCGTCGCCAGCCTCGTGGCGCTTGCCGCCCTGCCGGCTCCGGCGAGCGCTTCGTCGACCAGCACCGACACCCTGGCGCTGGCCGCTGGCTCGCTTTCCATCAGCAGCCTCACGTCGGCATCGTTCTCAGCGTCGATCACCGCCGGAAGCCTCAACACCGGGCTCAACAGCGCCACGTGGACGGACGCGACGGGCCTCGGCCTGGGCTGGAACGGCACCCTTGGGCTGCAGTCGTTCATCTACCAGGGGACATGGAGCGCGGCATCGGGCAGCACCGCGTTGACGAGCACCGCGAGCGGCGCGTACTCGGGCACGGCAGGGATGGCGTCTGTCGAGGTGACCGTCACCGGCTCCCCCACCTCGTCGAGCACGCCATTCAGCTACACGGATACCGAGAACGGCACGCCGGCGACGGGTACGGGCACTGCCACCAACGGCTCCGCGGCGACCATCGCCAACGGGATGACCATCACCTTCAACGCGTCGACCACGTACGTGGTCGGAGACACGTACACGGTGCAGATGGGCGTGCTGCCGACCACCGCGGTCGTGCTGCGTACGGCTTCCGGCTCGGTTGCAGCACAGAGCGGCACGCTCGGGGGGTCGAACCTGCCGTCGCTGACGAACAACACCAGCAGCGTCACGTCGACCAGCGCGACGTCGTACGGCACAGCGGTGAAGTTCATCACCACGACTGCGTTGCACGGCATTGGTTCGTTCACCGTGGTGCCTGGCGCGACGATCACCTGGAACACCAGCCAGGTCTGGGCCGCCAGCTACGTCGCCAACGCGCAGTACACGATCGCGTCGGGTCCATAGGAGAACACCGGCTCAAGCGACATGGCGGGCAACAAGAGCACACGCTACAACCGCGCCGCGGCGCGGCGTGCAGTCGTGGTGGCTGCCGCGGCAGTGTTGGGTCTCTGCGTCTGCACCACCGTGAGTGCGGCGTCCACGCCCGCACCGGCGCCGGCCCTGCACCTGCCGCACCCCTTCCCGCGAGGGTACTTCGAGTACACGGCGAATCCGGGTGACGTGATCAACGAAACCGTCGTCGTGACCAACGTCGGCACCGCGAGGGGGACGCTGCTCGTGTACGCCAGTGACGGCGCCACGTCGCCGGCGACGGGTGTCGTCTACGCGCCCCGCCAGCAGCCGTTTCCCGACGGCCCCGGTGGCAACGGCGAGTACGGGGCCGGCGCCTGGATCAAGGTCGCCAGCAGCTCGGTGGCGCTCGATCCGGGCAAGGATGTGTCGCTCCCGTTCACGGTGGCGGTACCGGCGCCGACGCACCCCGGCGACTGGGTGGGCGCCGTTTCTGCAGAGAACACTGTTGGGTCCAGTGTGGGTGCCGGCGCCGTCGGGCTCAACGTCACCGACCGGACGACGATCGCCGTCGTGGTCCACGTGCCGGGTCAGGTCGACACAACGTCGGTGAGGATCGGGCAGCCATACGTCACCGTCCAGCCGCAGCGACAGCTCCTGAACATCCCTCTCGAGTACGACGGTGACGTGCTGCTGAAGCCGGTGATGCACTTCCGCATCACCGACCAGGCGGCGCACGTCCTGGCCAGCTTCGACGGGCAGTACGACACCTTCATGCCGCACACGACGTTCACGTACGCATACCTGCTGGTGTCGCGGCAGCTGGGCCCGGGCGACTATCAGTTCGAGGGAACCTTCGGCGCCAGCCGCAGCCCGCATCCTTTCAGCTATCGCTTCAGGGTCGGCCAGGCACAGGTGCCCGCGCCCAAACCGTCGAGTGGTGGCGGGACATTGGTTGCACCCTGGTGGCTCTTCCCGGCCGTGGTGCTTGCACCGGCGCTGCTCGCGCTCCTGCTCGTGCTGCTATTGCTGGCACGCAAGCGGTGCACGCACTGTCACCGCTGGCGCCGGCGGCTGCTCACCGTGGTCGATACAGCTGACGTCGCCGGCTGCGCCGAGTGTGGGGTGCTGGCCGCGCACCGCAGGCGCGTGCGGCTCTGCCGCGACTGTTACCGCGACCACGTCAAGCGCGGAGCGACGACGGCGGCAGGCCGCTGACGTCAGTCGAGTGGCGCGCCGCCCTGAGCCGCCCTGGTGGCCGCGACATCTCCGCCGGGGCCACGCAGCACGAACGCAAACGCAACCGCCGCCAGCGCCCCGGCGACCGGTCCGGCGATGTACACCCAGTAGTGCGCGAAATCGCCGGTGACGGCGGCTGGCCCGAAGGAGCGAGCCGGGTTCATCGAGGCTCCGCTCAGGGGGCTGGACCAGAGTCCGGCGAGTGCGATGTATCCACCGATGGCGAGCGCCGACAGGGGGCCGACATTCTGCGCGCTGGACGCGGTACCCAGGATGGTGCTGACCAGCCCGGCGGTGAGGATCATCTCCAGCACCATCGCCTGAAGGTCGGTGGCACCGGCTCCCGGCTGGGTCGCCCCGAGCATCGCGACCGGGCCGAACATCGCCGTCAGCACCAGGCAGGCGAGCGCAGCGCCGGTGAGCTGACTGAGGACGTAGCCGGGCACTCGTTTCCAGGGGAACTCCTGGCGGAGAGCGAAGGCCAGGGTGACGGTGGGGTTCACATGGGCGCCACCAACACCGCCCATGAACAGGATGATCGCCATGACCATCAGCGCCGGGCCGGTCACCTCGGCAGGCCTGCCGATCGCCCCATGGCTCAGCTGGTCGACGACCACGCCGCCGGACGCCACGAGCGTCAGCAGAAACGTTCCCAGCAGCTCGGCGAACAGCGCCCGCCCTCTGAATGCCGAAGCCGGGCCTGGGCGTCGCGCGACTTGCGCCGCACGATTCTGCTCAGGCATCAAGCGGGTGATCCGCCGGGTTCAGTCAGCTGGGGCTCGAACGCTCAGTAGTCCATGTCGTCGTCGTCGTCCATGCCTATGCCGCCACCCATCCCGCCCATGCCACCCATGCCGGGCATGCCCCCGCCGTGGCTGTGGCCGTGGCCCGCGGGTCCCGGCTCCGGCTTCTCGGGCACATCGGCTATGAGCGCATCGGTGGTCAGCACCATGGTGGCGATCGAGGTCGCATTGGTCAGCGCCGTGACCACCACCTTGGTGGGGTCGATGATGCCGCGCGCCGACAGGTCGCCGTAGGTCTCGGTTACGGCGTCGAAACCCTCGTCGCCCTTCGCCGACGCGACATGGTTGACGGTGACGCCACCTTCGACCCCGGCGTTCTCAGCGATGATGCGCAACGGCTCGCGCAGCGCTGACGCGACGACGCGCGCGCCCGTGCGCGCATCACCCTCCAGGTCGAGCGCCTCGACCGCGGCGGTGGCGCGGATGAGGGCAACCCCGCCGCCGACAACAACGCCCTCTTCGATGGCGGCGCGCGTCGAGGCGAGCGCGTCCTCGACGCGCGCCTTGCGCTCCTTCATCTCGACCTCGGTCGCCGCTCCCACGCGGATCTCGGCCACGCCCCCGGTGAGCCGTGCCAGCCGCTCCTGCAGCTTCTCGCGGTCCCAGTCCGACGTGGTCTCTTCGACCTGCAGCCGGATCTCCTGCGCCCGCGACTGGATCGCCGCTTTCGAACCGCCACCACGCACGATGGTGGTGTCGTCCTTGGTCACGGTGACCCGCCCGGCACTCCCCAGCTGGTCGTCGCGCGCCGAGTCGAGGCGCAGCCCGGTCTTCTCGCTGATCACGGTGGCGCCGGTGAGGACGGCCAGGTCCTGCAGGATCGCCTCGCGGCGATCGCCGAAGGCCGGTGCCTTGACGGCCGCGGCGGTGAAGGTGCCGCGCATGCGGTTCACCACCAGAGTGGCCAGCGCCTCGGCCTGCACGTCCTCGGCGATGATCAGCAGCGGCCGGCCCGCCTTCATGACCAGCTCGAGAGCGGGCAGCAGGTCGTTGACCGCAGAGATCTTGGCATCAGTGACCAGAACTCGGGCATCGTCGAGCACTGCCTCCATCGCCTGCTGATCGGTGACCAGGTATGGCGAGACATAGCCGCGGTCGAACTGCATGCCCTCCACCACCTCGACCTCGGTCTCCAGTCCCTTGCCGTCCTCGACCGTGACCACGCCCTCTTTGCCGACGCGCTCGAACGCGTCGGCGATCATGCTGCCGATCTCTTCGTCAGCGGAGCTGATGGTGGCCACGCGGCGGATGTCGTCCTGCCCGCTGAGCACCTGCGAGCGCTCCCGTACCGACGAGACGGCCGCATCCATCGCCGCCAGCATGCCGCGACGCAGCTCCGACGGAGACGCGCCTGCGGCGAGGTTGCGCAGCCCTTCGCCGATCATGGCGCGGGCCAGCACGGTGGCGGTGGTGGTGCCGTCGCCGGCGATGTCGTTGGTCTTGATGGCCACTTCCTTGAGCAGCTGCGCGCCCATGTTCTCGAAGTGGTCTTCGAAGTCGAGGTCACGCGCGATCGTGACCCCGTCGTTGCTGATCGCCGGCGGGCCGAATTTCTTGTCGAGCACCACGGTCCGGCCGCGCGGCCCGAGCGTCACCGCGACGGTGTCGGCCACCGCGTCGGCGCCGCGCTTCAGCGCCGAGCGCGCCTCCGTATCAAAGCGAAGTTCCTTGGCTGGCATGTGCTGAAACCCGGGGAGCCGGTCAGCTCTTGCCGTTCTTGACGACGACGGCGAGGATGTCCTTCTCGGAAAGGATCAGGTAATCGACCTCGTCGATCTTGATCTCACTGCCCGCGTACTTCGCATACATCACGCGGTCGCCGACCTTGACGTCGAGCTCGATGCGCGTGCCGGTCTGCTCGTTGAAACGGCCATTGCCCACGGCCTCGATGAGGCCTTCCTGCGGCTTCTCCTTGACGGTGTCAGGAAGGACGATGCCGCTCTTGGTCATCTCCTCGCGCTCGAGGGGTTTGATGACGACACGGTCGGCGAGGGGGCGAAGCTTGACAGCCACGTTTGGACCTCCGGAATTCTTAGCACTCTTGACAGCTGAGTGCTAACACTCTACCTAACTGAGTGCCAAATGCGCAACCGTGCGTGGCGGCCGGTGCGGGTTATTCCGTCGCTCACGCCCCGGCGACGTGGAGGAGGGCGTCGGTCCCGTAGGCGACCAGGAAGCCGCTGAGCAGGCCCAGCATGCCGGCATCGTGGCTGCCGATGCGGCGGCCCGCGTGCTGGAGCTCACCGATCACGTACATGATCGCCCCGGCCGCCAGCGCCAGGAACAGCACCGAGAGTGCCTCACTGGGGAACTGGTGGCCAAGCAGCGTGCCCAGGAAGGTGGGCCCGCCCCCGATGACGCCCAGCCCGATCAGGAAGCGCCACGAGGGGCGCTGCCCCGCCAGCGGCGCGCTGATGCCGAAGCCCTCGGTGATGTTGTGCAGGCCGAAGCCGATCACCAGGAGATAGAAGAGCTGGAACGCGCCGACCGCTGCCGATTGACCGATGGCCAGACCCTCAGAGAAGTTGTGCAGTCCGATGCCGATGGCGATGAACAGCGAGAGCCGCATCGCCGCGGGCAGCGGCTCGCGGACCCTCGCCGGTGCGCTCACGGCGGTCATGCCGGGTGCGGCGACCATCGCGCCCGGCCCCACCGGCAGGTCGGTGCGGGTGTGGCGGAACCTGCGCACCTTCTCGAACCCCACCAGCCCGAGCAGACCGACGCCTAGTCCGGCCGCCAGCAGCACCGCGTACCAGATCCCCTTGCCGCGATCGCTGCCCAGCGCCGTCTCGATGGTCTCGCTGGCGCTCCGGATGACGTCGTACAGGATGAAGAGCAGGACTCCGACAGAGGCGGCGGTGAGGTAGCTCATGACGGCCGCGCGCGGCCGGCCGGCACGCGCAACCGGCAGGCCGAGCAGGATGGTGAAGCCGGCAATCGCGCCCAGGCCCGCGGTGGTGGCGAGATTCATGTGACCCGGCAAATGTAGCCCGCCGGCCTCGGCTCAGGCGAACTCGGCCAGGGAGGGATCGGCGTCGAAGCCGGGAGCGTCGGGGCCGCGGAGGCGCAGCCGCTGCCAGCCGGCGGCGCCGATCATGGCCGCGTTGTCGGTGCACAGATCGAGCGGTGGGACGACCACCGAGAGCCCGGAGAATCGCTGGCGGACAGCGGCGCGGAGCGCTTCGTTGGCGGCCACGCCGCCGACCACGGCGACCGCGCCTGCATCGGTCCGCTCCACCGCCTCCTCGAGGCCGTCGACCAGCTGGCTCACTGCGGAGCGCTGAAAGGAGGCCGCCAGCGCCGACACCACCTCGGGATCGCGAGGCACACCCTCGCCGTCCAGGGCGCTGGCGCCGAGGTCGCGAATCGTGTAGCGCACGGCCGTCTTGAGGCCGCTGAACGAGAAGCCGCCCGGGACGTGCGTGCGCGGCAAGCGGAAGCGCGATGCGTCCCCGCCGGCCGCGGCCCGCTGTATGGCCGGCCCGCCCGGGTAGCCGAGACCGAGCAGCCGCGCCACCTTGTCGAAGGCCTCGCCGGCCGCGTCGTCACGTGTGGAGGCGAGGCGCTCGGCGTTGCCGTGCTCGCGCAGCAGCACCGACTCGGTGTGACCGCCGCTCACCAGCAGCGCGACGAACGGCGGCTCGAGGGCTTCGTCGGCAAGCCAGGCGCTGTATACGTGCCCGGCCAGGTGCGACACGCCCACCAGCGGCAGCGCCCGTGCCTGCGCCGCGGCCTGCGCATAGAGCACCCCGACGAGCAGGCAGCCGACCAGGCCCGGCCCACGCGTGACTGCAACGGCGTCGACGTCGTCCCACCCGCCGCCAAGGCCACGCAGTGCCGCGTCGACAACCGTGGAGATCGCCTCCAGGTGCGCGCGCGCAGCCAGCTCGGGCACCACCCCGCCGTGAGGCGCGTGCAGCGCGATCTGCGACGAGACCACCGACGAGAGCACGTCGCGTCCGTCGCGCACGACCGCCGCGGCGGTCTCGTCGCAGGAGGTCTCGATCGCCAGCAGGTTCAGGTCGACGGATACTCCGCCGGCGGGGCGTCACCGACGCCGGCCACGTCGACGGCGCATGGATGCTGTCGCTCCACATGATCACCGCGTCTTCGCCGTTGTCCGTGTAGTAACCACGGCGGCGGCCGATGGCGCGGAAACCGAAACGCTCGTACATGCGGATCGCGTGCAGATTGGTGCTGCGCACCTCCAGCGTGATCCATCGCGCTCCCATCTCATACGCGCGGTGCACGAGCGCGGCGAAGAGGGCGGTGCCGTATCCCTTGCTCTGGTCGCGCGCGCGCACTCCGATGGTCGTGACGTGCGCTTCGTGCGCGACGCGCCACAGGCCCGCATAGCCGACGACCTCGCCGCCCTGGCGCATGACCAGGTAGCTCGCCTGGCGGTTCTGCGCCAGCTCACTGGCGTACGCGTTCTTGGGCCACGGCGATACGAAGATGTCGCGCTCGATGGACTGCACGGTGGCGATGTCCTCGTAGCGCATCGGCCCGATCGAGAGCCGCGGAACGACCTGCATGGGTCTCGTCAATCCCCAGGTGCTGTCAGCAGTGAAGCCATGATACCGGCGACTGCGCCGAGCAAATCGCCTTCAAGAGATGTACACGGCGGTGAGTCCTGCGGGTTCGACCGGCGCCCGCGCCAGCGCGGCGGGGACGGCGCCGGCCAGCGCCGCGGCGGGATCGATACGGCGCAGGCCGGACAGCGGCAGCGAGTCGGCGCTGTAGACGGGGAGGCCTTCGAGTTGCAGAGACGCTGCGATGGCACGCCGGGGCACCGGGGTGCTCCGGTGCCAGCCGTCAGGCGGCCCCAGGCGGGCGATGTAGACGGCTCCCCGACCCGCGTCGGTGGCCAGCCAGCAGGGCGCGTCGCCTGCGGGGACGCCGGAGGCCACCACCGTCAGCGCGCCGACGGTGTACAGCGGCAATCCACCAGCGTGCGCCACGCCGAGCGCCGCGGCCATCCCCGCCCGCACCCCCGTGTATGACCCGGGACCGTCCACCACGATGACCGCGCCCGGCCCGTCCGCGAGCAGGGCGGCGAGGCTCTCGGGAATGGCGGTGCTCACCGCACCGCCATCGCGCACATCGGCGCGCCGCAGCGTGCCGTCGTCTGCAGTGCTGATGCACACGGTCCGATGCCGCGACGACGTGTCAATGGCCAGGACGTTCAAGTCCTGGGTGTCCCGATGCGCCACGCGCGCCGGACACGGTCGGGCGCCGCTGCGCTGTCCAGAGTGATCACGCGACTGTCATCGCGGGCGATCTCGAAGCCGACGGGCATCGAGCGCAGCGGGGAGAGGTCGGCATGGTCGCCCCACTCCACCAGGACGGCCCCGCTCTCGAGCTGGTGCTCCAGGTCGAGAAAGGCGATGTCGGTCCCGCTGCCCAGCCGGTACAGGTCGAGATGATGCAGCGTGATGCGCCCTCCGGTGTAGACGTGGTGCAGTACAAAGGTGGGGCTGCGGACGGCAGCCGGGTCAGCGCCCACACCCCAGGCGATGCCGCGCACCAGCACCGTCTTGCCGGCGCCCAGCGGTCCGGCGAGCCCAATCAGGTCACCTCGCTCGAGCGCCCCGCCAACGGCCCGGCCGAGATCGAGCGTCTCCCGCTCGCTCCGACTCACCACCACAGCCACGGCGGTCCCTCAACCGTAATGGCGCGAACGCACCGCTGGAAGCGGCAGCTCGACGCCGCCCTCCCCTTGCAGCAGGCGGACGCCGGCTCCGGCGCCGAGCCGGCCGACCACCGTCAGCGGCGCACGGCCGGCCCATCTGGAGCGCAGCGTTGCCAGTGCTTCCGGCTCCAGCGCGAACAGCAGCTCGAAGTCCTCCCCACCACCGAGCGCCAGCTCCTGCCAGGCGTCGCCGAACACGCCGGCGAGCGCCTCATCGACCGGCACGGCTTCGAGCCAGAGCTCGACACCGCACCCCGACGCCGCACCCGTCCGCTCTGCCTCGGCCAGGAGCCCGTCGCTCATGTCACCGCCACAGCGGACGCCCGCCTCCACCAGGGCCTGCCCCTCTGCCAGCCGGACCACGGGATCCAGGAGCGCCGACCGCCACGCCACCTCGTCTCGTCGGGCCGCCGGCGGAGCCGCGCCGAGGAGCAGTCGCAGGCCGGCTGCCGCCCTCCCGAGCCTGCCCGTCACCACGAGCAGGTCGCCGGCGCGGCCGGCATCGCGGCGAAGGAAGCGACCTTCGGCAACACTGCCCGCGGCACAGACGTCGATGACCAGGGGACCGTCGATGTCGCTCACATCGCCGCCGATGAGCGCGCATCCGGCCGCGGCGGCTGCTTCGCACAGGCCACGCTGGATCTCGAGAGCGTCGCCGAGGCTCGTCGGACAAGGCCACCCGGAGCGCGCGCCCGCCAAGCCGCCGCGGCGTCAGCCACCCCCGTTGGAAGTCCTTGCCCTCGACCAGCGCGTCCTGGCTCATTACGACCTCGACACCCGGCGGCGGTCGCCAGACGCCGCCGTCATCGCCGCTGCCCAGCCGCACGCCCTGGCCCGTCGTGCCGCGGGCGATCTCGGTCAGACGCCGCAGCAGCTCCGACTCGCCGGTCTCCCCGAGGGTGGGGCCGCCGGCATCGAAGCCAGGCTCTCCGGCCGGCGAACTGGCGACGTCCATTGCCGCGAATATACGGGCGCGCGCCTGATCGGATCGGGTAACGATCAAGCGGTCGGGTTGCACACGCGCCCCCCGTATGGGTAAGGTCCGGCCTGAACTGCGCCACCACGAGCAGGCGCACCGATAATCCCCTGCAACACGCACCGGTCACGCATGGAGGGCGCGTATTGAGGAAGAGCCAGAAGGCGATCTTGATCGTCAGCGGCCTGGCCGCGCTTCTGGCAACCGGCATCGGCTCGATCTCGAAGACTCAGGCGACGACCTCTCCGCTCGACAGACTGCGCGCGCAGCGCGCGGCGTTGGTCGCAGAGCTCGCCGGTCTACAACCTGATCTTCATACAAGACAGGGGGCCGCCGGTTCCGCCGAGGCAGCGTTCGAAGCCCAGCAGCAGACCGTCGCGACCATGCAGGCTCGCCTCGACCACCTGAACAGCCAGCTGCTGACGCTCAGCCGCCGCCTCGCCGACGACCAGGTGACGCTCGCCAAGGACAAGCACGACCTGGCGCAGATAACCCGCTCGACGTACGAGACGACCGGCGGAGACCAGGTGCTGGCGGCCGTGCTCAGCGCGGACAACTTCGGTCAGGCGATGGACCGCCTGCGCACCGCAAGCCACGTCTCGAAGCAGGTCGAGAACCTGGTGACCGGGCTGCTCCGCACCGATTCCGACATCCGCAACGAGCAGGCCTCGATCCAGAAGGACATAGCCGCTGACACCCAACTGGAGGAGAGCCTGGCCAACGAGCGCAACCGCCTCCTGGCACTGGCCGTGAGCCGCCAGGCGGCATTCAGCGGCCTGCAGGGTCGCGCTCGCCAGGTCGCGGCGCAGATCGCCAACATCGATCAGCGCATCGCGTTCATCCTCGCACCGCCACATGTCGGCACGGGAGCGTGCGGCAACAGCTTCGCGTACGGAACCTGCACGTGGTACGTCGCCACGCGCCGATGCATCCCGTGGGGAGGCAACGCGCGCGACTGGTACCGCAGCGCCGCGGCCATCGGCTACAAGGAAGGGCACACGCCCGTCCCTGGCGCGGTCGTCGCGTTCTGGCCAGGTGGAGACGGCGCCAGCTGGGTGTATGGCCACGTGGGCTACGTCGAGGCGGTGGGTCCGGCCAGCGGCATCGGCGCCGGCTACTTCCGCTTTTCGGAGATGAACGCCACGGCGGGCTGGAACCGGGTGGACTACCGCACGCTGGCGAACAACGACTCGGGCATCGAAGGCTTCATCTACGGTCGATGACGGGCCACCCGCGCTGACGCGGGCCACCCCGGACCCGCTCGGCGAACCAGCGCTCGATCAACCCCGCCGCCGCGCCTGGAGGCGCGCCGTCACCGCGGTGGCCATCGATCTCACGCCGCTGCGTGAATCGCGCGACTTCCGCCTGCTGTTCATCGGGCAGGGCGTGTCCTTTGCGGGCAGCATGATCACGTACGTCGCCGTTCCCTTCCAGGCCTTCGCGCTCACCCACTCGTCGCTGGTCGTGGGGCTGATCAGCCTCACCGAACTGGTGCCGATCCTGCTGGTCGCGTTCGTCGGCGGCGCGCTGGCCGATGTCGTCGACCGGCGCCGCATGGTGCTGATGACCGAGGTGGCGATGTGCGTGCTCACCGCCGTACTGGTGGCCAATGCCGCGCTGCCGCACCCGCAGCTGTGGCTGCTCTTCGTGGTCATCGCGGCTGCGGCGTCGGTTGACGCGCTGCAGCGGCCGTCACTCGACGCGCTCGTGCCTCGCATCGTGTCGCGCGAGCACGTGCCCGCGGCCGCAGCGCTCGAATCGCTGCGCGGCAATCTCGGCCAGGTGCTCGGACCAGCCATCGCCGGAGGGCTCCTCGCCATTGCGGGGCTGCCGGTGACCTTCGGTGTCGATGTCGTGACGTTCGGAGCGTCACTGACCGCTCTGGCGCTGATGCGCGCCGTCCCTCCACGCGATGAGGGGCAGCGTGTCAGCGTGCGGGCGGTGCTCGACGGCGTGCGCTACGCGCGCCGGCGGCAGGACCTGCTGGGCACGTACGTCGTGGACATGAACGCCATGTTTTTCGGTATGCCGCTGGCGCTCTTTCCGCAGATCGCTGCTGGGTTCGGCGGGCCGGCGGTGCTGGGGTTGCTGTACACAGCGCCGTCCGTGGGTGCGCTGGTGGCAGCGACAACGAGCGGCTGGATGCGGCGCGTGCAGCGCCACGGCCGGGCGATCGCACTGGCTGCGGCGGCGTGGGGCGTGGCCATCATCGGCTTCGGCTTCGCGCCCTCACTGGCCCTCGCCCTGCTCGCGCTCGCCGCCGCCGGCGCTGCTGACATGGTGAGTGGCCTGTTTCGCATCACGATCTGGAACCAGACGATTCCCGACTCGATGCGTGGTCGCCTGGCAGGCATCGAGATGATCAGCTATTCGAGCGGTCCGGGGCTTGGCAACCTCGAAGCAGGTGTCGTCGGCGCGCTCGCCGGAGTGCGCGCATCGGTGGTGTCGGGCGGCGTGCTGTGCGTGCTCGGCACGGTCGTGCTGTCGGCTGCGCTGCCGCGCTTCTGGAGATACGACGCGGGCCGCGCTTAGTGCACTCGCGCGCGGCGCTCGACAACCCTGCGTAAGCGTTCCTGAGCCGCGGGCAGCATGTCGAGCACGTCAGACGCGAGCGCCCCGGCGCGGCCCCGCTGCGCCTGTACCAGCATGCCGGCCTCCGCGTGCACCACGACGCCGGCGACGGCCGCGTCGAAGGCGCTGAGCCCCTGCGCGATGAAACCGCCGATCACGCCGGCGAGGACATCACCGGTGCCGCCGCTGGCCAGCGCAACCACACGGTGCGTGTCGACGTGGAGGCGGCCGTCGGGAGTGGCGATGACTGAATCCGCGCCCTTTAGGACGACCACCACGTCGTTCTCACGTGCGTACCGCGCGGCCACCGCCTGCCGGTCAGCCTGCACGACGGGGGTTTCCAGGCCGGCCAGGCGGGCCATCTCCGCAGGGTGCGGTGTGATCACCACGGACTGCTCGCACGATCTCCAGTCGAAACGCGCCTGTGCGGCGATGTTGAGGGCGTCCGCGTCGACCACGGCCGGGCACGGCAGGGGCTGCAGCACGGCCAGCAGCGCGCTCTCGGTCTCGGCCGACCGTCCCAGCCCCGGACCGATGACGAGCGCATCCGCTGTGCGCAACCGTTCGCGCAGTGAGTCGAGAGCACCCGCGTTGAGCACACCAGACCCGGCGTCCGGCAGCGCTGTGGGCGATCGGGTAGATGGCCTCGGGGATGCACAGCGTCACCAGCCCCGCGCCGGCCCGCGCCGCACCCGTGGCGGCCAGCTGCGGGGCTCCGGTGAAGCCGCGCGATCCGGCCACGACGAGCACCCGCCCGAACGTGCCCTTGTGTGCGTCGTCCGGTCGAGGCGGCAACACCAGCGCCGGCGGCGCTTCCGGCGCGTCCAGCTCGCCGGGCTGCTCGGCGGTGCTTGCGGCCACGGCGATGGCGAGCCCGCGATCGTGGGTCAGCGACAGCGCGATCGGTGAGTCGACCTGACGGATGCGCACGCGCGGTCCCGCGATGCCGTCACGAAGGACCTCGACATCACGGAACGCGGGAAGCGCCTCGCCCGACGACGCACACAGCTTGCGCACCGCCTCCTTGGCCGCCCAGCTGGATGCCCAGCGCTGCGGCTTGCCGACGCAGTCCCGCCGCTCCAAGGCGGTGAAGACTCGCTCGACGAAACGGGGACTGCGCTCGACCAGATGCGCAACCCTGTCGACAGATACCGCGTCGACTCCGACCCGCATCGTCGAGATCGTACCGTGACCGGCGAGGCTGCGCCCTACTCCACGGTGACGGATTTCGCCAGGTTGCGCGGCTGGTCGACGTCGCAGCCGCGCTGCACGGCGACGTGATACGCGAAGAGCTGCAAGGGGACCACGTTGAGCAGCGGGGAGAGCATCTCGTCGCAGGCGGGCACCGGGACGGTGGCGTGCACGAAGCCGGCGTCAAAGGGATTCTCGTCCTCGGTGATCAGGGCGATCACCGGTGCCTCGCGCGAATGCACCTCCTGAATGTTGCTCACCATCTTGGGCAGCGTGCGGCTGCGGGTCGCGATGGCGATCACCGGGACATCCGGGTCGAGGAGTGCGATGGGACCGTGCTTGAGCTCGCCCGCCGCGTACCCCTCGGCATGGACGTAGGAGATCTCCTTGAGCTTCAGAGCGCCCTCGAGCGCCACGGGGAAGTTGATGCCTCTCCCGATGTACATCGCATTGTGCGTGTGCGCGTAGCGCTGCCCCAACTCGAGGAGCGCGGGCTCGAGCTCGAGTGTCCGCTCCAGCAGCGCCGGCATCTCCTGCAGTTCGGCGGCAAGCCGCTGATGCTCTGCGACATCGAGCGTGCCGCGAACGTTGCCCAGATGCAGTGCCAGCAGCAGGCCGCACACCATCTGGTTCACGAACGTCTTGGTCGCGGCCACCGAGATCTCCGGTCCGGCCTGCATGTAGAGCACGCCGTCCGCCTCCATCGACAGAGCGCTCCCCAGGACATTGGTCACCGCGATCACGGGCGCCGACGCTGCCTTGGCCTGCCGCGCAGCGGCGAGCGTGTCGGCGGTCTCACCAGACTGCGAGAACGCGACCACCAGCGAGTCAGCGTCGACAAGCGTTCCCGTGTAGCGAAATTCGCTGGCCGGCTCCACGCTGCAGCGCATCCTGGCCAGGTGCTCAATCGCGTAGCGGGCCACCTGGGCCGCATACCCCGATGATCCGCACGCCACGATCACCACCTCGCGCACCCCGGCGAGCACATCGGGACCGACGCCGACCTCGCTGAGGTCCACCAATCCCGTGTCATCGATGCGCCCGCGCAGCGCGTTGCGCAGCGCCTCGGGTTGATCATGGATCTCCTTGAGCAGGAAATGCGGAAAGCCGTTCTTCTGCGCCTGTTCCGCCTCCCAGTCCACCATGACGATCCGGGACTCCACCGCGGTGCCGTCCAGCGCCTGCACAGCGATGCCGGCCGGCGTCGCAGTGACGACCTGGCCTTCGCCGATGAGGGCGACGCGCTTGGTGTACGGGATCAGCGCGGTGATGTCGCTGCTGACGAAGACCTCGCCGCTCCCCAGGCCGACGACGAGCGGTGCATTGAGGCGCGCGCCAACGATGCGATCCGGCTGGTCGGTGCACACCACCACCAGGGCGTATGCACCGCGGATGCGCCGCAGCGCTGCGCGCACCGCGGCAGCGAGATCACCGCGATAGTGGTCCTCGATGAGATGCGGCACGACCTCGGTGTCGGTGTCGCTCATGAACTCGTGGCCGCGCGCCTCGAGCTCGGTGCGCAGCTCACGGAAGTTCTCGATGATGCCGTTGTGGATCAGGTGGATCCGCCCGGTGCAGTCCTGGTGCGGATGAGCGTTCTCAACGCTCGGACGCCCGTGCGTCGCCCAGCGCGTGTGGCCGATCCCCACCGTTCCCGGTGGCGTGCCCTCGCGCTCGATCTGGCGCGCCAGCTCGGCCACCTTGTGATTGATCTTGACGGCAGAGACGCCGCCGTCAGCGTCGAGGATGGCCAGCCCGGCGGAGTCGTACCCGCGATACTCGAGCCGGCGCAGGCTGTCGAGCAGGATGGGCGCCGCGAGCCGGGGGCCGGCGTAGCCGATGATGCCGCACATGTGAACCTCTCTGGGGAACGACCTGGGGAAGGACGAGTTACGTTGCCGCCGGCGCCGCTGTCGCTAAGGGGCCGTCGGTGCGGGCGTGGGGGTAGGCGTTGGAGCGGGTGTGGGGAGGGCGCTCACCAGGATGGTCACGGTCACGGTGCTCGGCGCCGCGCTCACCCCTGGCGGCGGGGTGATCGTGACAACCTCTGTGAGGTTACCGAAGACGCCATTCAGCGATATCAGCGAGGTCGACACCGAGTCCAGCGCGTTGAGCAGGTCCTGCGGCCCGGAGAGCACAACGGTGGTCGGCGAGACGCTGATACCCACCAGCTGGTGCCCGGCCGCGACATTCCCGCTGACTCTGGGAACCACCGCGCTGGCGCGCGAGGTCAGATTGGCGGAGATCGAGATGCTGATGCGCACACGATCGGGCGTGATGCCCACGTCGTTGAGCCGCTTGTTGTGGGCGTCGTAGACGAGCACCGCCTGCTCGTCGGCGACGAAGTTGGCCTTCTGGTTGCTCAGGTCCACAGTCACCCGCGCCTGCAGCCCGATGAGCTCACGGTGCGGGCCTGCGATGGCGACCGCGTCGGGAGCCGTCGACTCGGCGACGATCTCGTAGCCGGCGGGTGGCGATGCGGTGACCACGACCGTGACCGGGATGAGCACCGACTGCAGGGAGTCGATGTTGGCGCGAAAGCTCGTCGGCGGATCGATCAGCTCGATCGACGGATCGGTGTTCGTGATGTGCAGGCGCACCGTCTGCGAGCCCGCGTGCACCACCGCCTTCCAATCGGCCGTGACCGCCAGCGACGCTGGCTTGAAGGCGTCGAGACTGTGCCGGCTGCCACCGATGCGCATCGTGAGGTCGGGCACGGGCCGCACCAGCACGAAGCCGGGAGGAATGCTCGACGGATCCTGGGGCACGTGCACAGCGATGGCGCGGGTTTCCGGGGGGTTTCCCGCGTACACCACGCCGACCCACGTGATCATCGCGAGGATGGCGCAGCCCACCTTCAGCCGCCAGTTGCGAGTGACCCAGCCGGGAAGGCGTCTCACTGCGGCGTGCGCCGTCCCAGGGTACGCAGCGTGGTCACGCGCGCGAGTGGGCGCAGCACCCTGGCACGCGCCGCCGCGCCCGCCCCACCGAGCAGCGTCGCCAGCATGCTGCGCAGCCCTGCCTGGTCGAGACCGCGGTAGATCTTTCCCGCGCTCGCGACGCTGATCAGGCCGGTTTCCTCCGAGACGATGAGGATGATGGCGTCGCTCTGCATGGTGAGACCGAGGGCGGCGCGATGACGTGTGCCCATACGGCCGACGCCGGGCAGCGTCTCGGCGAGCGGCAGCACGCATCCCGCTGCAATGAGGCGGCTCTCGCGCACGATCACCGCACCGTCGTGCAGCGGCGACCCGGGCACGAAGATGGTGGCCAGCATCTCCGCGGTCACCTCACCGTTGATGTGCACGCCGGTGGCGGCGACGTTCTCCAGACCGGTCTCGCGTTCGAACACGATGAGCGCGCCGGACCGCCGCTCACCCAACGACTGCGCCGCGCGCAGCACCTCGTCGACGGTGTTCACCACGACCACCTCGGGATGGCGCCCGAGCAGCGTGCGCACCGCGTTCATGCGTCCGACCTGGTCGAGCGCACGGCGGAGCTCGGGCTGAAACAGGATGATCGCGGCGATGACGATGGCCTGTGTGCCGTTGCTGAATATGAACTCCAGCAGACGAAGGTGGAGCAGCTGCGCCCCGTATCCGACGGCGAAGATCACCCCCAGCCCGAGCAGCAACTGCACCGCCTGCGTGCCCCGGATCAGCTTGAGCAGCTGGTACAGCAGAAACGCCACCAGCAGCACATCGAGCACGTCACGCCAGCCGATGCTCTCGATGAAGAAGTGGAGGTTGCGCAGGAATTCGCTCACCCCACACCGCCTCCGTACAGCAGCGCCAGCAGGGCGAGCTGTACCCACAGCCGGTTCTCGGCTTGATCGAAGACGATCGACTGCGGACCGTCGATGACGGCGTCGGTGATCTCCTCCCCGCGGTGCGCGGGGAGACAGTGCATCACGCGTGCACTGTGCGGCGCCAGCGCGAGCAGCGCCTCGTTGACCTGCAGGTGCGCGAAGTCCTGGCGGCGCCGCTGCTGCTCGGTCTCCTGTCCCATGCTCGTCCAGACGTCCGTGTAGACGATGTCGGTATCGCGCAGCGCGTCAGCGGGCTCGGCAGTGATGCTGAGCGCCGCATCGCCACCACCGAGGCGCCCCGCGCGGCGCAGCACATGTTCAGGCGGCTGGTACCCGGGTGGGCACACGATGCGGAAATCGACCCCCGCCAATGCCGCGGCGTAGAGCCACGACGCACAGACGTTGTTACCGTCACCGATGTACGTGACACGCGCGCCCTGCAGCCGGCCCAGCGTCTCGCGAACCGTCAGACAGTCCGCGAGCACCTGGCAGGGATGCTCGGCGTCGCTGAGAGCATTGATCACCGGCGAAACGGCGGCCGCGGCGATCGCTTCGAGGTCGCGGTGCGAGATCAACCGGGCCACGATGCCGTCGGCGTAGCGGTCGAGGATGCGGCTGATGTCGGCCGGCGATTCCCGCTCGCCCAGCTGCACCTCTGGATTGAAGAGCGCGATCGGGTGTCCTCCCAGGCGGTGGACGGCCACCTCGAAGGAAACGCGTGTGCGATTGCTGGGCCGCTGGAAGATCAGCGCGATAGCGCTGCCCTCGAGCGGCCGGCCCAGCTGCCGCCCGCCCTTGGCCGCCGCGGCGAGGTCCAGGATGGAAGCGAGCTCCGGCGCCGACAGGTCGGCCAGGCTCAGCAGATCGCGACCGCGCAGGGAAGCACTCATCGTCGATCCATATGGAAGCACGCACCGACGCCGCGCGACGCTACCTTGGCGCCGTGAACATCGCCGTTGTCGTGACCGGGGGCTTGAGCGAGGTGCTGCAGGCGACCCCACTCCTGCGCACGCTGCGCTCCGGGCTTCCCCAGGCTCGCCTGGTGCTGCTCTGTCCCAGCGCAGCGAGCACGATCGCGGAAGGCATCCCCGCGGCCGATGCCGTGCTGCCGATGGCGGGCCTCGACGGCCCGGGTGGAGGGGGCGGCGCTGCCCAGGTCTGGGCGCTGCTGCGGCGTGAGCGCCTCGACGCGGTGGTGCTCTGCACGTCTCGGGCGGCGATCCGGATCGCCGCGTACCTCGCGGCGGTGCCGGCGCGGGTTGGCCCTGGCGACGGCGCCACCGCGGTTCTGCTGAGCCATCGGGTACCGGCGCCGGCCGAGGAGAACCGCGCCGCGATCTGGCTGCGCGCCGCGGCAGCGCTGAAGATCAGTCAGCAGCTGCACGCTCCGGCGTTCGAGCCCGGACCGGAGGCGCGCCACCTGGCGGATCGCCTCGTCCACGGCAGCGGCTTCGCGGACGGCCGCCTGCTGGTCGCCCTTACCCCGGGGACCGGTTTCGCGGAAGCAGGCGCGATTCCGGCGGAGCTCACCGGCTGGGAGCCGGAGCGCTATGCGTATCTGGCCAATCAGCTCGCCGTGCGGCACGGGGCCGGAATTGTCATCCTGGGCGCACCGACCGACCGCTCCGCGGTGGAGCGAGCCCGCGTCGACCTCGGCGCGTCAGCAACGGACCTCTCCGGCGAGGTTGACATGCGCATCATCGCCGGGGTGCTGGCGCGATGCGACCTGCTGGTCGGCGGCGACACCCCGCTGCTGCACCTCGCCGCCGCGATGGGGACGCCGGTGGTCGGCTTGTTCGGGCCAACTGACGGCCGCATCGCCGGTCCCTACGGCCGCGACCATCGCGTCGTCCAAGCCCTGGCCGGCCCGTCCGGCAACCGCCATCAGCGGCGTCCGCCCGGATGGTCGCCCATGGAGCAGATCCGCGTCGAGGACGTGCTCGCCGGCATCGAAGCCGCGCTCTGACGCGGCTACGGCTTGGGTATCGGCGACGTGGTGAGCCCGGAATAGGAGTTGCTCTTGTAGTTGGTTGCCGCCACGCCCCTGGCAAACGCGAGCGACGCTGGCGTGCCGGTCAGCGCCGTGCAACTGCCTTCCGTGGCAGAGACCGAGACCTCGAGCGGCCAGTCCGACCTCCCACCGGGCCCGCCACCGAAGCCGCAGTGATCGAACCACGACAGGCCGTACACGTTTGGGAACGTCGTCGCCAGCGCCACGAACATGTCGCTGATCCAGCGCCCCTTTCCGCCATTGGTCACATTCGCACCGTAGGCCGTGGACCCGACTTCGGCCAGCACCATCGGTTTCGACGGGACATGCTGCGTGATGATGTTGTATGTCGCCTGAAAAAGACCCGTGAAGCCGGTCCACAAGGTTCCCCCGACGTTGTAGCCGTCGATGCCTGTCCAGTCGACGTAGCTGTCACCGGGGTAGAGCGACACGCCCCAACTGGGGAACAGAGGAGCAAACACCCCCCCGGGATCTCGGTTGGGGCACCACACCCACGAGGCCTTGACGCCACCGACCCTGGTGAAGATGTCGTGCACGTGGCGCCAGGCGGCGACGTAGTCCGCCGCCGTGGTCCCGTTGTGGCCGACTCCCCAATCGAACCACTTCCCGTTCATCTCCCAGTCGAAACGAAGGAAGAACGGATGTCCCCACCTCGCCGCCGCCTGCGCCCAGGCCGTGATGTAGCTGTCCCAGTACCCGGACGTGATGGACTGAGTGCCCGCGTTGTCGCTGACCCCACCACTGGCCCAGTCGATCATGGGAATGACGCCGTCGCCACGCACATGCGTGACCGCTATGACGGGAAACACCGATGGCCAGGTGCGCACCACGTGGATCAGGCTGAGGGGTTTGCCATTCGTGTTCTTACGTCCGAAGTCGGAGCACGACGTCGCCGTGGTCGTGCAGTCAGTTTTGCCCGTCCACCAGTCCTCTGGGGCAAACGTGCCGGTGAATTGCGCGCCGATGGTGGCGCCCCAGTAGTAGTTGTGGCCGGCACGAAATACGGCGATGCAGGCGTTCCAGTAGACGGTCGTGGCGGTGCTCAATGTCATGCTCGCGTTCTGGATCCCAGCAGCAGCCGCGGTGACATCTTCCGCGGCTATCGCTCCGTAGGACGTGCTGCTGCTCCGGCGCAACGCTGCGGGGACGCCATTGGTGACGCCGGCGGTGATCGTCGCGGGGAATGCGTACGTTGTCACTCCCGCGAACACCAGGTCTCCCGCCGGGACCGCCGCGGTGTTCCCGGTTCGCACCGCGCTCCCACGGCCACCAGTGCAGGCACCCGAGATGAACGTGATGAAGGGGGAGATTCCTGAATACTCTGCTATGGACGCGCGCAGCAGGCCGGACGTTGCTGTGAGCGTGACTCTTGTCAGCCCCGGCCGAGTGCTGGGCCGGTACCAGATCGACGCGTAGCGATTCGAAGCCGCCTTGGTCCACGCACCGTTGAGGTTGTCTGTGACGGCAGGGTTTCCCTTGGTGCGAAAGATTCCTACCAGCAGGTGCCCGGCCGCGACGTTGACGGGATATGCCGTGGACAGGACGCTGCCGCTGCCGGTGTGAGCATTGCCCTGCACGAAGGTGATCGCCGTGGCGCTCACCCGACCTGGGTTCGCCAACCCGACGCCCGCGATCAGGAGCACGATGAGAAGCCAGGCGACGGGACCGCGGAGGGAGCGATACACCCATCGTCCGCCCTGGCGCGGATCCCGGATCCACGCAGCGCGCGTCAGACGTGCCACGGTGACAGTGCCCCCGCAACCAATCGTTGACCGCCTTCTGATTGCTGCGACGTGGCGCAGCGTATGCCAGGCGTCGTGACCTGTCAACGCGCTGCCGCGATGCAGCGCGTCCGGTTGCGATGCCTCGTCAGGGTGTGCTGATGGAATCGGCGAGGGTCAGGACCCAGCCGGCTGTTCTCTGGTACCCGACCGCGGAAGCTCGCGCGCGCCGCTTTGGGCTACCGTCAGCCTGGCTGTTGGTGAAGTTGGTGACCGCCCCGGTGTAGCTGGTAATCGAGCCGGTGGTGGTGACTCACCATGCAGACTCGAGCGTCAGCCACCCGCAGGCGATTGCGCCTGGACCAGGCGGGGCGCTGTGGTTCACCAACAGTGGCAACAACTCGATCGGTCGAATCACGACCGATGGTGCGGTGACGAACTTCGTCGGGACCGGGCCATTGAAGCAGCAGCGCCGGCGGTCAGGCCAGCGAGCAACAGGGACGCGCTAACAAGAAAGGTGAGGAGTGCTCTAGCAACTGGCCCCATCGTCCCTTCCTCTTACGGCCGCTCGGCGTGAGGCCCACGCTGATAAAGACATCGAAGCCTCGTTGTCTGATGTAATGGGGGCTCTGACGAAGGCATATACTCTGCCGATTCTTTGACCCTTTGCGAGGCACGACAGTGAGGGGGAGCCCGCGGACTCGAGCGACCGGTTTGGCATTGCTGGCACTGTGCGCGGGCACGATTCCGCTGCTGCTGCTGGTCTCCAGAGACCTGCTCCCCGCGCGTGCAGACACCGTGCTGGCAACCGACACGTTCGCGCGGACGGTGAGCAACGGCTGGGGCTCGGCAGACGTCGGTGGCGCCTGGACGATTCTCGACAGCGCTTCGACCTGGTCCGTGGCACCGGGTACCGGCAGCATCACCACGCCGGCCAACGCGCAGGCGCGCGGGATCCTCGAGGGCGCCGTCGCTCAGGATGTCGACCTCCTCGCAGAGATCGCGCTGCCCCGGTGCGCCAGCAACTGCGACGCGTTCCTGGTCGGGCGGGCCAGCAGCGATAGCGCCCCGAGTTACTACCGGGTCGGCGTGGTGCAGAGCACGTCCGGGGGCAATGTGTCGATCCGCGCCCAGCGCGGCGATGGGACCCTCATCTCCGGTGATGTGAATACCGGCATCGCCGCGGCGGACGGTGTCGTGCTCTGGCTGCGCGTGCAGATGCAAGGCGTCTATCCCACCGCGATCCGGGCACGTGCGTGGCTCGCCGGCAGCAGCGAGCCGGCCAGCTGGACGCTGAACGCCACCGATGGCAACGCGGCGCAGCAGATCAGCGGAGCGGTCGGCGTGCGCGTGCGCATCGAGGACACGACGGCGGCGCACACGGTCAGATGCATGAGTTACCAGGCTTCGGTCCTGAGCAGCCCTCCGCCGACGCCGACGCCCTCGGGAACACCGACGCCGACGCCGGTCAGCGGCACGTTCGCGAGTGATGGTTTCCAGCGCTCG
>VBJV01000196.1 GCA_005879785.1 Chloroflexota bacterium | reverse complement strand
GCCCGAGTTGTGACCGGTCTGGTGGGTCGCGATCGACCCCTCGCGCTCGAGCACCTGGAGATCGAGGTCCGGGAACCGCGCCAGCAGCTCGCGTGCCGTGGCCAGGCCGAGGATGCCGCCGCCGACGACGGCGAGATCGCACTCGCCGCGGGGCCCGCTCATCCGTGCCTCAGCGACCAGTCGTACGGGATGCGGTCGGTGAACGGGTCGAGCCGCGAGATCTCGTCCGGATCGTGCGGGTGGCTGGCGCAGTTCGCGATCATCGCCGGCGAGGCGCTGATGCCCTTGACCCCGTTCCAGACCATTGGCGGGATCCGCACCAGGGCGTAGTTCTGATCGCCGACGAACAGCTCCTGGAGCTGTCCCTTGGTCTGCGAGCGCTCGCGATCGTCGTACAGCACGAGCTTCACCATACCGGCCACGCAGGCGTAGTTGAGCGTCATCTCGCGGTGGATGTGCCAGCCCTTGATCACGCCCGGGTTGACGGTCGAGAAGTAGATCTCGCCGAAGCCCTGGAAGTGCTCGGCGTCGGCTCGCAGCATGTGCATCACCGAGCCGCGTTCGTCCACGATCCGCCGCAGCGGGAACAATTCGACGCCCTCGATCACGCCGCCCGCTCCGCCGCGCGCAGCGCCGCCTCGGGGCTGAGGCCGGCGTCGGTCAGCCGCCGACCCAGTTCGGGGCCGTGCGGATCGATTCGCGAGTCCCAGGTGCGCCACGGAGCCTGGCCGGCATCCCACAGGCCGCGCAGCAGCTCGACGTCGCGCAGCGTGTCGGCGCACTGCCAGTAGCCCTCGTGGTGGTACACCGCCAGCTCGCCGTCGCAGGCCAGCTGCTCCAGCGGCTCGTGCTCGAGCACGCAGTCGGGATCGGGCGACAGCCGCTCGAAGAAGCGGCGATCGAAGACGAAGAAGCCGCCGTTGATCCAGCCCGTGTCGGTCGGCTTCTCGGCGAACTGGCGCACCCAGCGGCCGTCGGCGACCAGCTGGCCGAAGCGGGCCGGGGCGTGCACGCCGGTGACCGTGGCGATCCGTCCGTGCGAGCGGTGGAACTCGACCAGGTGCGCGAGGTCGATGTCGGCCAGGCCGTCGCCGTAGGTCACCAGCACCAGATCGGAGTCGCCCAGGTAGGGCTCGATCCGCTTAACCCGGGCGCCGGTCATCGATCGGTCGCCGGTATCTGCGCAGGTCACCCGCCAGGCGTCGCCGCGGGGGCCGGCGTACTCGGCCGCGCCGCTCTCGAGGTCGAAGGTGACATCCGAGTTCAGCAGCTGGTAGTCGAAGAAGTAGCGCTTGATCATCTGCCCGCGGTAGCCGAGGCAGAGGATGAAGTCGGAGAAGCCATGGTGGGCGTAGCCCTTCATGATGTGCCACAGCAGCGGCCGGCCGCCGACCTCGACCATCGGCTTGGGACGGAATTCGGTCTCTTCGCGCATGCGGGTGCCCTGACCCCCGCACAGCAGGACGACTTTCACGCTCATGCCGCCGTCATCGGCACCACCGCGTACCACTTAAGAGTGACCCTCAAGTCGCTCCAGAGCACGCCGATTACGCCGCGCGATGGGATCGGACCTCAGCGTCTGCGTCGCGATCGGCGTGCGAAACGGCGAGCGGTTCCTGGACGAGGCGATCTCCAGCGTGCTCGCCCAGACCCACCGCCGTCTCGAACTGCGCATCTACGACAACCGCTCGCACGACGGCTCAGCCGCGATCGCCCGCGGCCACCTGAGCGACCCCCGCGTCAGCTACACCCTCAACGACGGC
>VBJV01000190.1:2675-6501 GCA_005879785.1 Chloroflexota bacterium | reverse complement strand
GACATCACCCGTCTACGTCCTGGTTTCCATCGACACTGAGGAGGACAATTGGCGGCCCGCCCGCCAGGGGATCACGGTCGAGAACATCCGCGAGTTGCCGCGGCTCAGCCGCTTCCTGGAGCAGCTCGGGGCGCGCCCGACCTACTTCGTGACCTATCAAGTGGCCAGACAGCGCTGGGCCGCGACGCTGCTGGCGGACCTAGTGGCGTCCGGTGAGGCCGAGATCGGCGCGCACCTGCACCCGTGGAACACGCCTCCGCTCACAGAAGCGTTCGAGGCGCGGAATACCATGACCGTGCGGCTGTCCCCCGAGCTGCAGGCTGCGAAGATTGCCGCCTTGACCGATGCCCTGACGGAGCACGTGGGTATCCGGCCGGAGTCGTTTCGGACCGGGCGCTGGGGGTTCGGCCCGGAGACCGCCGCCGCGTTGATCGCCTGTGGCTACCGGGCCGACAGCAGTGTCACGCCATTCAAGAATTGGCGCCTCTATGATGAGGGCCCCACGTTCGTCGGGGCGCCGCTCCATGCCTTTCGAATCGATGGGCGGGGTGATGCCCGCGTGCCGGTGCCCGACGGACCGCTGGCCGAAGTGCCGGTGTCCTGGGCACACAACCGTACGGTGCGGCCCCTCTGGAATCGGCTCTTCGCACTGCTGAACGGTCCGCTCGCCGTGCGGTTCCGCATCCCAATCATCGCGTCGCGCCTTCATGTGATAAGAGAGATCGCCCTGGCCCCGGAGCTCTTCTCCTTGAGCGATATGCTCACGCTGTCCCGCCATTTGGTCGAAGGCGGTCTCCGCCATCTGCACTTGTTTTGGCACAGCCCAACGATGCAGCCCGGGCTCACGCCATTCACCAAGACGTCGGCCGACGTCGAGAGATTGTATGGGACGATAGAGGCTTATCTCGACAAGCTGAGACCGGTGCACGAGCACTCTCGGGTCTGGAGGTAGGGGATGGGGCAGGCAGAGGTGTGTGACGCGACGGTCCAGGCCCCGTTTCGCCTGGCTCGAGTCGGCAAGCACATCCTCATCTACGGCAGCGGGGTGCTGTTGGGCAAGGCCGTCGCGTTCGTCATGCTGCCCATCTATACGCGCTACCTCACTCCGGCGGACTACGGCATTCTCCAGCTGACAGACTTGATCATCGAGATGATCTCGATTGTGGCCGGTTCCCGTCTTGGCGCAGGGATCTTTTACTATTTCCACAAGGCGGAGACCCCCGTCGAGAAGCGCGCGGTGCTTTCGACGGCAATCGCTGTCTTGATCGCCTCTTACACGCTCGCCGCGATCGGGGCGTCCGTCGCCGCACCGCTAATCGCGGAGCGGGTACTCGGGGCGCGCGAACTGGCCGGGCTCGTGCGGCTTGCCATTTGGGGCTTTGCCTGTCAGAGCCTGCTCATCGTCCCGATGGCCTATCTGCAGCTGCACGACAGGTCGGTATCCTATGTTGCGGTGAGCGCGGCAAAGCTCGTCGTGCAGCTTGGCCTGAACATCTTGCTGGTGGTGTACTGGCGCCGCGGGGCCGAGGGGGTGCTGCTCAGCACGCTCATAGCCAACATGCTGTTTGGGCTCGCGTTGGCTGCGTCTCTGGTTTCCGACGTCGGGTTGCATACTTCGCGAGCGGCCATACGAGACCTGTTGCGGTTTGGCCTTCCGTTCGTGGCGACACAGGTCGCGACGATGATCGCCACCTATGGGGATCGCTATTTCCTGCGCACCGCGTCGGACCTGTCAGTCGTAGGCATTTACGGACTCGCCTATCAGTTCGGTTTTCTCCTTACGATGGTCGGGTTCATGCCCTTTGACACGGTATGGGATCCTGCGCGGTTCGCCGTCGCCCGGCGCACGGACCGTGATGCGGTCTACGCCCGAGCTTTCGTCTATATGAATCTGCTGCTTGTAACCGCGGCGGTCATGCTCGCCCTGTTTGCGGAGGACATCCTCCGGCTGATGGCAGGTCCCGCATTTCAGGCAGCAGCGAACTTGATCCCGATTATCGTGATCGCCTACGTGATCCAGTGCTGGACCCAGTTTCACAGTCTCGGCATCCTCATACGTGAGCGAACCGAAATCATTACCATGGCCAACTGGGTGGGAGCGGGCGTGGCGCTGGTGGGCTATGCGATGCTCATTCCCCGGTGGCTCGGCTATGGCGCCGCAGTGGCCACCGTGGCGTCGTTCGCGGTGCGCGAGTTCCTGGTTTACAACCGCGCGCAGGGGCTGTGGCCCATCAAGTTCAATTGGCCTCCCGTCCTGCGACTTGTAGCGCTAGCCACCGTGGTGTGTACGGTTGGCGTCTTGGTCGCTGCCAACGGGCCGTGGATGTCGTTGGCGCTGGACACGAGCCTGTTGGTGGCCTACCTCGCCGGCGTGTGGTTCCTGGACGTGCTCTCGGAGGATGACCGGCTGGCGCTGCGCCGGTTCCTGCGCTCGCCCCGCGCAACCCTGGCCGCATTCATGGCCTGACAAGCGGTGGGGCTCACGACGCGGCATACTGATCGACGAGGGCGGGCCGCCGAGCAGGGCACGATCCCGGCAGCCGAGCTACGAGCGCTCCTTGCCGCCGTGACGAGAGGGCAGCACTGGCGGGCCGCTCTCGATCGGCTCGATCTGCCGGTCGTCGCCCGCAAGCGGAGTTGGTTTACGAACTTGCGTAAGGCGGCCCTCTATTGCGAGCTGCCCACTGCCGCCGCGCACCGGGCGCTCGATCTCGGCGCGGGCTCCGGAGTGATCGCTGCGGGCCTCGCGGCCAAGTACGCGCGGGTCGTCGCGCTCGAGCAGGAGGGTGATTGGTGCGCCTTCATGCGACGGCGGTTCGCCCAGGATGGTCTCCCACAGATCACCGTCTTGCAGGCCAACTGTCTCGACCTTCCCCTCCGGGACGAGAGCTTCGACTTGATTTGCGTAAACGGGGTGCTCGAATGGGTGCCGGATGCATCGGCTGAAGGCCACCCCTCCGACGTCCAACTGCGGTTTCTCGAGAGCCTGCATCGCAGTCTCCGCCCTGGCGGGGCCCTCGGCGTAGCAATCGAGAACCGCTGGTTCTTCGAACACTTCCTGGGGTCGGCGCCTCACGGCGAGCCGGCGTTCGCGCCCGTCCTTCCTCGGCGACTGGCGAACTGGCTTACTCGCCACCTGCAGGGAAAGGACTACCGCAACTGGATCTACGGCTGGCGGGCATACGGCCGCCTACTCCGCCAGGCGGGCTTTCGTGAGGTGTCGGTGCGGCAAGTGCTGCCTACCTATCACGATCCACAGCGGACTGCCGAACTGCGCGACTCACGGGCCACCGCTGCATTCCTGGACGGAAGTCGACGCCTTGCACCGCTGTTAAACATGCTGGCACGCCTCGGCGTCCTCGGTTTTCTCACACATTCGTTCTACATCGCGGCTCGCAAATGAGAAGGCAGCAAGCCTCTCCTCACGGCCCGAACGGCCCGACCGTCAGTCCCGCCGGTCACCGGCGCACCGCACTAAGAAGACCGCGTCCACTCCTCTGCCACGCGCGGATGAAGGGATCGATAGCGGCGACGAGCGTCTTCGCCAGCCACGCATTACCCGCCGGAGTCAGGTGGCAGTCGTCCAGGAACAGAGTGGACGGCAGGTCGGGATCGATGTACACAGCCCGGCGGCCATCCCACCGAAGCTGGGCGGCGACCTCCGCCATGCGCTCGGCAAGTTGGTCACGGTAACGCTGAGTTGTCCCGGCATCCACGATCCAGTAGCTCCGCGATGACGTGTCGGAGGGTGCGTACTTCGTACGCAGCGACGATGGTGGCGTGGAGAACACAATTGGGACGTGCTGATCCGCGAGCAAGCTCGCCA
>VBJV01000190.1:0-2587 GCA_005879785.1 Chloroflexota bacterium | reverse complement strand
TTGCTCGTACCCATAGCGGCGGGTGGCCGCTGCGCGCCGTCGCGCGCAGCGCCCAGAGCATCCCGCTGTATAACAGGGTGCGCGCATCGTGGTCCTGAAGGCTGTCGAACGGCGCGTTGCGGACGTCGTTGATGCCGGTGTTGACAACCACGAGGTCCGGCTCGAACCGCAGACCGTCGCTGCGGAGACGCTCCCGCTCGGCGTAGGAGTCGTATCCGTCGAAGGCGAGGTTGACTACCTCGATGGAGAGCCCGGGGTACTCCACCGCCAACAGCCGACGCATCTCTGCGTCGATCGTCTGGTCGTCGTTCACACCATAGCCGTGCGTCGTGGATTCCCCCAGGAGAACGATGCGGAACGTCCCCGGTGGCTTCGCGATCGCGACAATCGAACCGCGATACCCAAGGGCGTTCGCCGTGGCCACGGTCCCGTTGAAGTAGTGAAACCTGGCATACGGTCTTTGGCGATAGCTGAAGTCCCCGTTGGGGACGATCTTGACGGCGAGAGGATCGAGGCCGCCCATCCGCTGGGCAATGGAGGAGTCTAGGGTGGCGTAGAGGCGAACCCCACCCTCGGCAAGCAGTGTCCCGGCCACGACGCCCGCGCAGACAAGCAAGGCAGTGGCGCACCGCGTCTTCCACCGGCCCTCGCTCCGCGCGGGACCGGCGACGCCGGCCCCCGTCACGCCAGCGATCGCTTGAGAGTCAGATGCAGGACGCCGTTCAAGGCGAGCAGGGAATACAACCATGGCTCGTAGATCTCGTTGTAGAAACATCCAGTCAGCAGGAACGCGACCATCCCGCCCTCGAAGGCGAGCGACAGAGTCCGGAGGTCGATACCGGCTGGGCCAAGCCGCTGCCACGCGAGGCGAAAGGGCTGGGTGCGCAAATCGCGGTTTCGCTGCCAGAAGTCGACCAGCATCCAGCCGAAGCACGCCGCGCCGACCAACCCGAATTCGGCGAGCAGCTGCACGTAGATATTGTGAAGCCCGCGGCCGTAGATGAACCACTCGTTCAAATGGTAGGAACCGGGTAGCTCCGCCGTCGGGATGTGGGAATAGGCGAAGATCCCGAAATTGTCGGCGCCCACGCCTACGAGCGGACGCATGAGAAACACTCGCCAACCGATGTGCCACAACGCCCATCGGTCTGCGCCCGTGCCGGCGCTGGTTCCCTCGGAGGTGATCGTGCCGAGCCGCGCCCAGAACTGCCCATTCGGGTAAATCAAGTTCGTAGCGATCAGAAAGACCGCCGTCGCCAACAGCAGGCCCCGCGTGGTCTTGCCGGTGTGCGGTGACCGCAGCCACACGTAGAGCACGATGAGCCCGGCTGCAAGGGTCGCTCCGCGCGTGTAGGCAGCCACGATTCCCACGACGCACAGGGCGGTGACCACGAACGCGAGCACCCGGGCGGGCGCGCGGCGGGCGGCGACAGCGTAGTAGAACGAAAACGCCATCCCGATCACCATGAGTGGGCCGAAGGCGTCAGTGTTGCTGAGATCCGGATGCCACCGGATCGGGTGCCACGCAGTGCGGCCGAATGTGGCGTCCGCGAACAGCGCCTGGCCTGCCCACCAGGGGAACTGGAGCAGGAACAGGCGGTTAAGCAGTGCCGCCTTGTCCAGCCGCCTGATGAACACCAACGACCCCACCGTGAGCACCCAATACAGCGCCAGGATTTTGAACACGCCCCCGCGCGCGATTCCGGTGTTTTCTGCAAACGGTATACTGAAAGAGGCGCCGAGCAGAAAGCACAGGAATGGGAGGCTCCAAGTGGCTTTCGAGGGTGCAGGGGCGCGCATCACGACGAGCCCGGCCAAGAGTACGTATAGGTAGTTGGCGACCTTGCGGCCCATAGAGATGCCGTTGGCCGCGAACCAAAAGTCGGGACCGAAGAACACGGTGATCCACAGCAAGAACACCAGCACCAACGCGATACTCCACCGTTGCGCCGGGACCAGCAGCCCAGGCTCGGACACACTGCGGCCCCCCGCAGGACGTGGGGCTGGCGGCCTGCTCAGCGGCCGGCCGGGGATGGAAATGGGTCGTTCGCTAATCATCCTGGCATACAGCGCAAGCATCATACCCAGGAATGAGTTAGAGCGGCGCTAGCCGGAACGCACATGTGTGGCATCGATGCAACGTCAGCAGGTGCGGGCCCGCGCAGCCGAGAGCGGTGGTCAGGGCAATCGCCTTCCCGGCAGGGCGTTGCACAGCGTTTCAGCCCGCAACCACCGGCAGTGCGCGACTTGCAGGATTTGGCGCTGTGGACGATCGCTCACCACGCGGAGTGGAAACGCGCGCCTTGCCGACTCCAGGCACACTACCCGATTGGGTGACCAAGTCCGGCTTGCTGCTCGGCTCGACCATGGCAGCGCTGCTGCTGGGCGAAGTCGCGGTGCGGATCGTGGCCCCCCAGCAGTTGATCATCCTCCGCCCTGACATCTGGATGCCGGTCGATTCGGTCGGCTGGACTTTCCGCCCCCTCGTGCGGAGCACGATCAACACCGGCGAGCGCACCGTGCATGTTGTTACCGACTCACAGGGCTTCCGCGTCAGTGCCGGAGGACGCCCGTCCGCTCGCACTCG
>VBJV01000195.1:3121-6046 GCA_005879785.1 Chloroflexota bacterium | reverse complement strand
CCGGCGTACCCTTGGCCAAGGCACTTCCCCACGCGGGCCGCGCAACGGGCGACGGTGCCGAGGAAGCCCGTCTGCTCTCGGCGCGCAAGCGCATCGCGAGGGGGGAGCGGATCTCGTCCGCGCTCGAGGCGGAAGGCGCCCTCACGCCGACCGTCGTCCGCCTCGTTCGCATCGGGGAAGAGACAGGTCGTCTGCCCAGCGTCCTGGGGCGAGCGGCCCAGGTCGAGTCGAACCACGCCTTCGAACGCCTGCAGCGCCTCATCCGCATCGTCGAACCCGCGCTCATCTTGCTCTTCGGGGGGCTTGTCATGCTTGTCGCGGCCGCTCTGATGCAGGCGATGTATGGCCTGCGGCCTTCGGGTTGACCGACCGATGTATTCGCGCGCTGGTGTGACGCTGGTCGAGCTCATGGTCGTCCTGGCCGTGCTGGGGGTGATGGCGAGCGTTGTGCTTCTCTCGTGGCCGCCCGATCGCTCACGGCCGGCGGGCCAGGCGCCGGCCACCGATTCGATCGCCGTGCTACGGAACCGGGCGCTGCAGTCCGGCAGGCCGGTCGCAGGCGTGGTGACGATCGGGGGCTTCAAATCCGCGATCATCGCCCTCCCCGACGGCAGGATCGTGGGTCCGGAGCGCTTGGGGGTCAGTCCTCTCACCGGGCGGAAGATCGATGCGCAAGCGCCGGCCCGGTGATCGGAGAGGCGCCGTGCTCCTGGAAGCCCTCATCGCGCTGGCGGTGTTGGCGACAGTGGGGAGCGCCGCCGCTTGGACAGCGGCCGAGGCGATGCGCGCGGTGGGCCACGTCCACGAGGAAGAAATGCGCATGCGCGCGGCGGCTCGGCTCTTGACGGCGACGTCCCTGTGGCCGCGAGCGGACCTCGATCGCCACCTCGGATCGCGAGGCCAGGGGGCATGGCGCATGAGGATCGACCGCCCGCGCCCGTCGCTCTACGAGGTCAGCTTGACGGACACCCTCACCGGCAGGGTGGTGCTCCGCACCAGCCTCTGGCGCCCGGAGCCCTATCGATGACGCAACGCTCCGACGTCGCCGGATTCACGCTCATCGAAGTCATGGTGGCGCTGATGATCGGCGGGATGGCGGTGGCCGGAGCGGCAGCGCTGCTCGCCGCGCTCGGGAATCGGGCAGAGGCAATCGAGCGGGCCGGGATCGGCGTCGACCAGGACGCCAACGCCGAGCGGTTGCTGCGCGGACTCGTGGCGAATCTCGACCTCAGTTCGGATTCGGCGCCATCGTTCGTGGGCGACGCCAACGGCGCACGGTTTCAGGCTTGGTGCGAGATGCCCGCCGGATGGCTCGGACACTGCACGGTGCGCTTGTCCCTCGAACGGCGGGGCGACCTTGCGTCGCTGCGTCTCCAAGTGGACGACCCCAGGCCGAGTGTGATCGAGCTGCGGCGCGACCTGCGGGAAGCACGGTTCCGCTACCTGATCAGCGTGGATGACGTGCTGACGTGGACGGATCGCTCATCGCATCTCGTGCCGCCCTTGGCAGTAGCGCTGATCGTCGAGCGCGACACCTTGCTCTTGGGCGTGTGGGGCAGTGAATAGCGCGCGACGATGGGACGCCGGCTACGCCCTCCTCGCCGCGCTCTGGATTACGGCGGGCGTGGGAGCCCTTACACTCCTGATCTCCGCGGCCGCACGCGACGCGATCGGGACGTCCAGGAACCGCATCGCGCTCGCGCAGGCGAGCTGGAACGCCGCGGGATGCCTGGCGCAGGCGCGTGCCGTGCTCGCGGACGCCCTCAGCGATCCAGAGACCACCGGATCACGCGCGCAGACGGTGGCTTGGAACACGCTCGACCGCATCCTTGCGGCGCACGCTCAGGAGACGGGTTGTGTGGTGTCCGCACGGGCAGTCGGATCGCGACTCGATGTGAACGCGACCGACAGCACCACCCTCGCCCGACTCCTACGCAACCTGGGGCTGCCCCCTGGACGCGCCGACACCTTGGCCGCCGCGATATCAGGTCATGGCCCCTTCGTGAGCGTTCGAGAATTGCACCTCGTGCGGGGACTCGAAGCGGTCCCGACGATCGACAGCGTCCTGGACGTGGAGCCCGGCGCGATCGCCCTCAACCAGGTACCACGCGCGATTCTCGCCCTGCTGCCCGGCTTCAGGGGAGAGACCATCGATGCGGTGCTGGAGGCGCGGCGCCGAGATACGCCGATCACGACGTTCCACGAGCTGTCGGCGATGCTCTCCCCCGATGCCCGCGTCGCCTATGACAGTGCGTTCCCGACGCTCGCCAGAACCGTGCTGCTGGTCCCGCAGGCCTGGGTGCTGACGGCGCGCAGTACTGTCGGGAGGCCGCCAGTCACCGTGGCGGTGGAGCTGCGCATCGCGCGCGCAGGGGCGGGCACGAGCATCGCCCGCTACCGATCGTGGATCGAATGAGAACACTCGTGGGACTCGCCGTCGGGCTCGACGACGTCCGCGCCGTGGCCGTGCGCCGAGGGACCGTCACGTGGGCGGCCGAAGCTCCGCTGGAGAATGGCCAGGCCCTCGCCGACGCGATCGGGCTGCTTCTGGCGGAAGCCCCCGTGCGACGCTGGCCGCGCCCTGTTCTCGCGGCGGGCATCGGGCCCCACGCATCGCAGGTGAGGCTGATCGCCGGCCTCCCCGACATCGAAGATCCCGAGACCCTCGGGGCCGTCGTTCGGGAAGGGGCGGGGTCGTTCTTCTTGAAGAACGGCGTCCCGCTCCTCGTCACACGGGTCCGTCCCGCCTCTCCAGGTACCGCGATGGCCGCGGCGATCGATCGTCCCTGCGTGGAGGCCATCCGCGAGGCGTGCAAACGTCGAGGCTGGCGCTGGGCGGGCGTCGCTCCCGCCGCGATCGTCTTACCCGCCGCCCTCGACGACGAGCACTTCGCATGGACCGATGGGCGAGTCGTCTTGGAGGTG
>VBJV01000195.1:0-2966 GCA_005879785.1 Chloroflexota bacterium | reverse complement strand
AGCCCCTGGCGCTTTCTCCGCTCTCCGAGGGCGTGAGAACTCGCGCCGACGTGTTGAGGCGATTTGTCTTACCCGGAGTCCTGTCGCTCGTCGCCATCGTGGCTCTGCTCGCATCCCCCTTCGCAGCCTCGGCGGCAGCGCGGCGAGCCGAGGCCCGGATCGCGAGAGTCCGCTCGGGCGAGTGGCACGTGATACAGTCCACGTACGCTCAACTCGACCGTGTCACAGCGATTCTGGAAGAGGAGCGTGCCTTTGCGGATGCGCGATCGAGCGTGACCACCCTCCTTGGTGACGTGACGCGGGCCCTCCCATCGGGGACCGCTGTCACGAGCTTCGAGCTGACGAACGATCAAGCCATCATCTCGATCCTCACTCCAGACCCCGCTGTCGCGCTATCGGCCATGAAGCGAGTCCCCGCAGGGACGTCGCCCGAGTTAGTCGGTCCCGCAGGTCGCGACGCGACTACGGGAACAGACTTGCCGGTGGTCAGCCTCCGCTTCCGAACGAGGGTGGTGGCATCGCAGAGGCCCGAGCCGCGGGGGCGGCCGTGATCGGCATCGGCCTGACCGGGCGAGACCGGGGGACCGTGGCCACTGGAGGGGCGGTGATCACGGCGCTCATCATCGTATTCCGGGCACTCCCGGCCTGGCGGACATGGAGAGGCGATACGCGGGCGGCTGCGACGGAAATGTTGAGTCAGGCAACACAGGTGGAAGCCGCGGTCGCTGGTTTCCCAGCGGCCGTCGACAGCCTCCAGGCGCGAGTCACGCGCCTCCTGCGCGAAGGGCCGGGTCTCGTTGCGGGCGACACACCGACCGAGGCCGCTGCGAACCTCGCGGCGCTGATCGCCGAAGTGGCGCGGCAATCATCGGTGCGTTTGGATGCCGTCGAAGTTCGCGTGGACACGTCGGGGACGCACCTCCTTCCCCGTGTGACGGTAGACGCCCAGGCGACTGGCGACATCGTGGGCTTGGCGGCCTTGCTGCGCCGCGTGGAGCAAGGCCCGACGCTTCTCGCAGTCCGACGGCTGCTCGTTCGACCTCAAGCAACGGCCGGCCCGCCCGGCCAAGTCGAAACGCTCACGATCCGCATCGTGGTCGAAGGATTGGCCCTCGTGCCAGGGGGGGACAAGCGCCGTGACCGCGCCTGACAGACTGCTCTGGGGGGCTTGGGGATTCTCGGCACTCGCCGTTCTCGCGGCGTTGGGCGCTTGGACTCACGCGACCCCTGACGTTGCCGTTGGTCGTCCACCATCCATCGCCAGGGCGCCAACCGTGTCTCGTCCCGACACCGCCGGCCTCGGTCAGGCGGCCGCCCGGATCCGAGACCGCGACGCTTTCCGTGTCGCCCGCCGCCCCGCAGACGTGCGCTTCAGCCCCTGGGGCGTGGCGAGTCGCCCCGAGCTGCCTCCGCGGATCCGACCTGCGCTGGCGCTCACGGGAATCATCGGGGGCCCGCCGTGGAGCGCGCTGGTCGAAGGCATCCCCGGCCGCGAAAGCGGTGTGCTGCTGATCGTGGGGGAGGAATCCAACGGGATTCGGCTTACAGCGGTCCGTGGCGATACAGCTCTCTTGGCCGGGTTCGATACGACCTGGGCCCTCACACCGAGGCGCCCATGGCAATGACCAGAGCTGTCCCCGCCGCAGTCGCCCTCGTTGCCTCGTTGCTCGGCCACCGGGCGCTCGCCCAGAACGACTCCCTCGTCGTGGCACGGAACGACAGCGTCTCGGCCAGATTCGTCAACGCCGACCTGCGCCTGGCGATCCAGGCGCTGGCGCGTGTTCGGGAACATCGGCGACGTGCGAGTCACGCTTGAGACTCCGCAGCCGGTGCCCCGCGAGCGGCTCCGGGACCTGCTGCGTGGCATGCTACAACCCTATGGCTTGGCGTTGATCGAGCAGCCGACCTTCTACCAGGTCGGCCCGCCACCACCCCCCGCACCGGCTCAAACCACCACTCAGTCCGGCCCGGTGCAGCTGTTTGTGATTCCCGTTCGTCACGCCCGCGCTGCAGACGTCGCCGCGACCGTCAATGCGCTCTACGGGCGCGCCAGCGCCCTCGGCGAGATCGGCGCGCCCAGGCCGACGCTCGCGGAGGGTCTTCGGCAAAACCTGGTTCCCCCAACGGAGGCCCCCCAGCCGGGTCAACAGCCCCCGGTTACGAATCAGGTCGCGGAGCTCGCGGGCGAGGTGACGATAATCCCGGATTCCCGCACCAACAGCCTCCTAATTCGAGCGTCGCGACAGGACTTCGATCTCATTCAGGCGGCCGTGGCGCAGCTCGACGTGCGCCCTCTCCAGGTGTTGATCGAAGTCGTCATCGCCGAGGTCCGTCGGGACCGGAGTCTCAGTTACGGCTTGGAGACGATTCTGCCCAAGCAGAACATCTCGGGCAGCGATGCCCAGATCTCCGGCTCAACGACCGGGCTCGGCTCGGGCGACTTTGTGTTGCAGGTGATGAAGCTCGGGAAGTTCGACCTGACCGCCACTCTCGCCGCCGCAGCCTCCCGCGGGGACGTGACCATTGTGAGCAGGCCCGTCCTCCTCGCCGCCAACAACGAGACCGCGGAGATTCTAGTCGGCAGTCAACGACCGTTCATCCAGGTGCAGCGGGCTCTTCCAACCGACGCTCCCATCCGCGATCAGGTCGTGCAGTTCAAGGACGTCGGTACTCGCCTCAACGTGCGTCCAACGATTAGCGCGGACGGCTACGTGACGCTCCGCGTCGTCCAAGAGGTGAATGCGGCGACGGCGGAGGTTGCTTTCGACGCGCCCGTCATCTCCACCCGCACCATCCAAACCCAGTTGCTCGTCGCCGACGGTCACACTGCAGTACTCGGCGGGCTGGTGGACCGACAGCGAGACGAAACCCGAGCGGGGGTCCCGTTCCTCTCCTCGTTGCCCATTCTCGGCGGACTGTTCGGACGCCAGGTCCGACACACCAGCCAGACCGAGCTGTTCGTCTTT
>VBJV01000194.1 GCA_005879785.1 Chloroflexota bacterium | reverse complement strand
GCAATCGAGTGCGGCACAGTGGCGCGCCTCGCATCCGGATCCCGCCGGGCTCACGTTCGACGAGTCAGCGCCCGGCATCTGCGCGCTGACGCCGCAATTCGGTGATGAGGCCCCTGCCGCGATCGACTACATGGACGGCCGCTACATACAGAAGGCCAAGGCAGCGCACCCCGCGTCCGCGCCCGGCACCGAAATAGCCACGTCGGCGGACTGGAAGGTCTCCACGGCCGGTGGCGAGCTGTTCCTCCTCACCCCCTCGGCGCTGTTCACGTATCAGAAGACCGCCGGCTGCTGACACACCGCCCCGCGGCACGCACGCTGGGACAATGACATCGATGAGCACAACCCCGGGTGTGATGCCGTTCACGGCGCTGGTCGGTCAGGAGGCGATGAAGACAGCGCTCGTGCTCAATGCGATCAACCCCGGCATCGGCGGTGTGCTCATCCGCGGCGAGCGCGGCACGGCCAAATCGACCGCGGTGCGAGCACTGCCGCGCCTGCTTCCTGAGATCGATTGCGTCGACGGCTGCCGGTTCAGCTGCGACCCCGCCGACCCGCAACGCTGGTGCGACGAGTGCTGTGCGCGGGCCGTCGAGGGGGAGGCCGTCGGTGCGAGCCGGCGCCGCGTTCGAGTTGTGGAGCTGCCGGTCAACGCGTCGGAGGACCGCGTCGTCGGCAGCATCGACACCGAAGCGGCGATCAAGCGCGGGGAGCGTGCATTCGAGCCTGGCCTTCTCGGCAGCGCCAACCGCGGCATCCTGTACGCGGACGAGGTGAACCTCCTTGACGACCACGTTGTCGACGTGCTCCTCGATGCGGCGGCAATGGGGCAGAACATCGTCGAACGTGAGGGCATCTCGTTCGCCCACCCGGCGAGCTTCATCCTGGTCGGCACCATGAACCCCGACGAAGGCGACCTTCGTCCGCAGCTGCTGGATCGCTTCGGCGTCTGCGTCGATGTCGCCGGCGTCCGCGCGCTGCGCGATCGCGTCGACATCATCGAGCTCGAGGCGCAGCGCGCCGCTGATGCCGGCGCATTGCTCGAGACATTCGATGCTGCCGAGGCACACCTGCGCACGGTCATCGCCAAAGCGCAGGAGCTGCTGCCGCTCGTGGAGATTCCGGAGCAGATTCGGTGGTTCGTCGCGCTCGTGTGCATCGACGCCGGAGCATCGGGCCACCGCGCAGACATCGTGGTGAGCAACGCCGCGCGAACCCTCAGTGCCTGGCGCGAAGCCGAGCGCATCGTTCGCGCGCAGGAGGACGGCACACCGCCCGCGCAGCCGGCAGGCAGCGCGCTCACCGTGACGGCCGACGACGTCATTGCGGCGGCCCGCCTCGCTCTGGCGCATCGCCGGCGCGACCGGCACGACGGCGTCCCTTCGTCGCAGGCGACCGAGGAGCGTGCGCAGGAGCGCTACCAGGAGATGGCTCGTGAAGCCGAGGCGGCGGCCACCGAGACGGCGCGCGCTGCGCAGGGCGAGCCGGACAGGGAGGAGGCGGGCGTGGCCGAGCCCGGCGAGAGCTCCGGCCAGCTGCGCGGCGACGATCGAGCCGCACAGGCGGTGACGCATCGCTCGGGCGAGCAACTGTATGAGGGCTCGCTGTTCCCGGTGCGAAAGATCGCACTGCCACGCGATCGTCGCAGCCGGGCAACCAGCGGCAAACGCAGCACGTCGCGCAGCACCGACAAGCGCGGCCGCTACGTACGCGCGATTCAGACGGAGCGCACCACTGACATCGCCTTCGATGCCACCGTGCGTGCCGCGGCTCCGCACCAGGTGAGGCGCCGTGCCGAGACGCCCGCGGCCGAGGGGCGCCCGGCGCTGCACCTGGAGCAGCAGGACCTGCGCCAGAAGGTGCGCCGGCGGCGCACGGGCACGCTGATCGTGTTCGTCGTGGATGCCAGCGCGTCGATGGACGCGGAGCAGCGCATGCGCGCCACCAAGGGTGCGGTGCTGTCCCTGCTGCGCGACGCGTACCTGCGCCGCGACAAGGTCTCCCTGATCGTGTTCTCGGGCAGAACGGCACGCGTGATGCTGCAGCCGACATCGAGCGTCGACCTGGCTCAGCATCGCCTGCAGCGGCTGGCCGTCGGCGGCACCACGCCCCTGACGCACGGTCTGGTGGCCGGCCTGAAGGTCATACGCACTGAGCGCTTGCGTGACCGTTCTGTATACCCGCTGCTGGTGCTGATCAGCGACGGGCGAGGCAACATCTCGCTCTTCGGCGAGGAGCCGCTCGTCGAGGCGCAGCACGTCGCGCAGCAGCTCGGCGTCGAGGGCGTGCACGTGCTCGTCATCGACTCGGCGCGCGACCACACCGCGCGCAGCGCCCTGCCGCACGTCGGCCGCCGCGATCGCACGGCGCTGTTCGGCGGTTACGGCTTCAACGCCTGCCTCGACCTCGCTCAGCGCGCCGGCGGCGAGTACCTGGGGCTCTACGACCTGTCGCAGGGAGCGATCGTCGAGGGCGTCGAGAAGTCGCTGCGCGGCCGTTGAGACCGGCTCGGCGTGGCTGCACCTGAGAGAATGCTTCCGATGCAGACCAGCCGCACCGTCTTCCCTTTCACCGCCATCGTCGGGCAGGACAGCATGAAGCAGGCGCTCGTGCTCAACGCCATCAACCCCTCCATCGGCGGTGTGCTCATCCGCGGCGAGAAGGGAACCGCGAAATCGACCGCCGTGCGTGCGCTTGCCCGCCTGCTTCCTGAGCTCGACATCGTCGCCGACTGCAAGTATGGATGCCCCCCAGCGGACGGCGACATGCAGTGCACGGACTGCACGCAGCGCGTCGCCGCGGGCGAGGAGCTGCCGCGCGGGACGCGCCGCATGCGCGTGGTGGAGTTGCCGATCAACGCGTCCGAGGACCGCGTGGTCGGCGCCAGGAGTTCGAGCCGGGCGTGCTGGCCGAGGCCAACCGCAACATCCTCTACGTGGACGAGGTCAACCTCCTCGACGATCACATCGTCGACGTGCTGCTCGACGCGGCCGCCATGGGCTACAACACCGTGGAGCGCGAGGGCGTGTCGGTGTCGCATCCGGCGCGCTTCATCCTGGTCGGAACGATGAACCCGGAGGAGGGCGAGCTGCGCCCGCAATTGCTCGACCGTTTCGGGCTGTGCGTGGACGTCGAGGGCATTCGCGACGTCAAGCAGCGGGTCGAGATCGTCGAGCGGCGGGAAGCGTTCGAAGATGACGCCGAGGCGTTCGCGGTGCGGTTCGAGCCCGCCGAGCAGGCCGAGGCCGAGCGGATCTCACGCGCGCTGCGCACGCTCACCGACGTTGTCGTCGAGCGCAGCACGCTGGTGTCCATCGCGACCATGAGCATCGAGCTCGAGGTCGACGGCCACCGCGCCGACATCGTCACCCGCAAGGCTGCGCAGGCCCTTGCCGCCTACGAGGACCGCGAGGAAGTCGGCCTCGACGATGTCGAATACGTAGCGCCCATGGTGCTTGCGCACCGCGTGAAGCCATCGGTGTCGAGCGCGCACCGCGGGCTCGCGGATATCGGGGACATTCTTCGCTCGGCGCAGGAAGGCACGGGCATCACGGCGTAGCAAACGGAGGAAGGGAAGATGCAGGTCCAAGGGGCTGCGGTCAACGCCGGGGGGAGGTGGATCCGAGGAATGTTTCTCACCTGGTGGCGGATCCTCGGCGCTGCCGGCGCGATCATCCTCGTGGTGGGCATCATCATGACCGTCCAGGGTGCGACCGCATCGTCGGCATTGAGCCACGCCCCGGTCTGCGCCGACCCGGCCAAGCACACGTCAGGATGCAGGTTCACGGCATCCGGCCTCGTGAAGTCGACCAACGACGCCGTCCAGTACGACACGTCGACCGACTCTCACGGCCTGACGACGAGATACCGACACGACACGTACACAGCCGTCCTCAGCGTCGGCGCATCGTCGTACAACACCGAGATCCCGGACGGAAACCTGTGGTCATTGCTAGCGGCGGGAGAGCCGGTGAACGTCCAGATCTGGGACGGCAAGCCCGTACAGATCAACCTCACCGGAGGCAAGACCGTGGCCACGGCGGACCGCCCCGACCAGGTCGTGGGCTCGGGCATCTTTCTGCTGATCGGCGGCATCTGCATCATAGCTTTCTGGGTGCTCATTCGCGTGTTCGCGCGACGTTCGGTGCGGCGATGGCGAAACCCGCTCGGTGGCCAGGGGAGCCTCGTGCCCCAGATTGCCTCGGATCTCCCCTCTGAGATCCAGCGCTTGCGACAAGCTGCCGACAGGTACGAGTCGATTGGTGATCGCGCCCGCGCTGATGTTCTTCGAGATTACGCGACGCAGATGGACGCAGGATCATCGGCTTATACCGGCTCTGATGCCGTGGCTCGTGCCCCGGACGGAGACAACCAGCCGACGTCTTAGCCGTAGGACTCGATCAGCGTTCGGAAGACAAAGCCGTTGTTGAAGTTGCCGGCGGTCTTGCACGAGGTCGCCGCCAGACACGATACTCCATACAAAACGTTGTCATTGTTGGCGCCGTTGTTGGGGCTGGCGACCAGTGTCCATGCCGTCCCGTCCCAGGCCTCCGTCAGCGTCCGCTCGACGTTGCCGCTGGAGTACTCGCCGACGGCGTTGCACGAGCTTGCCGACACACAAGAGACGTCGTACAAGGCGTTGAAGCCTGTCCCGTTGTTAGGGCTGGCGACGATTGACCATGTGGTGCCGTTCCACGACTCTATGAGCGTTCGGTTGCCGGAAGTGCCCACTGCTCTACACGAACCGGCCGACATGCACGCCACGCCGTACAAGTCATTGAAGCTGCTGCCGCTGTTGGGGCTCGCGACAAGAGACCAGCTAGTACCGTTCCACGACTCAATCAGCGTCCGATCGACTGAGCCATTGTAATAGTAGCCGACGGCCCTGCATGAGCTGACGGACGCGCAGGAAACGCCGCTCAAGGAGTTGAAGCTGGTGCCGTTGTTCGGACTCGTGACGACAGTCCATATGCTGCCATTCCATGACAAGATCAGCGTCTGGACGGCATTGGTGTTGAAGTGTTCGCCGACCGCCGTGCACGAGGTAGCTGACACGCACGACACGCTGTTCAAGATGTTGTGGTCGTTGTCGCCGTTGTTGGGGCTGGTGACGACTGTCCAAGCGCTGCCGTTCCAGACCTCGATCAGTGTCCGCCTGAGCGTGCCATTCCAATAGTCGCCGACCGCGGTGCATGAGGTCGACGACACGCACGACACATCACTGAGAAAGTTGTCGCCCGCGCCGCCATTGGCACTGGGCGAGACGCTCCACTCAGTACCATTCCATGACTCGATGAGCGTTCGGTTGACCGTCCCGTTGGAGGAGGATTATGGCCGAGGCCCTTGTTGGGGCTGACGACCAGCCTCCAAGCAGAGCCGTCCCAGGCCTCGATCAGAGTTCGCCTTAGGCTGGCGAGATACTCGCCGACGGCGCTGCAGGAGCTTGCAGAGACGCACGACACGCCGTACAGGGAATTGAAGCTGGTGCCGCTGTTGGGACTGGCGACCTGTCTCCAAGCGCTGCCGTTCCAGGACTCGATGATGGTTTGATACGCGCTTCCATTGTAGTAACGGCCCGCGGCCATGCACGAACTGAACGAAGTGCACGACACCGCATTCAGCGCGTTGATACTTGTGCCGTTGTTTGGGCTGGCGGCGACCGACCAGCCGCTTCCATTCCACGACTCGATCAGCGTCTGGAAGAGAGTGCTGGCGGAGTAGTAGCCGACCGCCGTGCACCACGTAGCCGACACGCACGACACGGCGCTCAAGAAATTGTTACCGGTCCCGCGGTTGGGACTGGCGACGAGCGACCAGACCGCTCCGTCCCACGACTCGATGAGCGTTCGCGTGGTGCCGCTGTACTCGCCGACTGCCGTGCATGAGATTGCAGACACACAC
>VBJV01000193.1 GCA_005879785.1 Chloroflexota bacterium | reverse complement strand
AGTCCCACGCAACCGCCCGATGCGCCTGCCCGACGGCAGCCCGCTGACGTCCTCGCCCGTGTCCGCCGTGCTGATCTGCGGCGAGCGCGACGCCGTCCTGGTCGACCCGCCTTTCACCCGCCAGCAGACCGAGCAGGTCGCCGGCTGGGTCGAGCGCTCCGGCAAGCGCCTGACCCACATCTACTCCACACACGGCCACGGCGACCACTGGTTCGGGACCGCCCGACTGCTCGAGCGCTTCCCCGATGCGATCCCCTACGCCACCGAGGGCACGATGGCCGTCATGCGGCGCAACGTCGACGCGCGGCCAGAGTTCTGGGATGCCGACTTCCCCGGCCTCATCGGGGACACGCCGCTCAACTATCAGCCGGTCCCCGAGGACGGCTTCGAGCTGTAAGGCCACCGGCTCGTGCCCGTCGAGGTCGGACACACCGACACCGACGAGACGACCGTGCTGCACGTGCCGTCGATCGACCTGGTCGTCGCGGGCGACGCCGTCTACAACGGCGTGCACCTCTACCTGCTGGAGACGCCGGGCGGCGGCTTCGATGCCTGGTTCAAGGCACTCGACATCGTCGAGTCGCTCAACCCGCGCACCGTGGTCGCCGGGCACAAGAACCGCGACCTGCCCGACGATCCGGCGAGCATCGAGCAGACCCGCCGGTACCTGCGCGATGCGCAACAGCTCCTCGCCGACAAGCCGCCGCCGCGAGAGTTCTTCGACGCCATCACGAGCCGCTATCCGACCTGGCTCAACCTCTCCCCGCCCTGGTACAACGCGCATCTCCTGCTCGGTGGCGAGGACTCCTGAACCCGGCGCGGGTGCGGAGTCCGGCTGTCAGGCCGCCCGCTGCCCGGCGCCTGGGCCGGGGATGACCTCGACGTCGCCGACCTCCACGCGGTGCCCTTTGTCGTCCACGAACGCGACGCGGACCGGCGCCCCGGTCGCGCGGTGACGCATCAGTGCTGGCGGTCCGGACTTGCCGGCGAGGTGCGCGTCACCCCACTGCATCAGCGCGGCAAGGACGGGCACCAGCTCGAGCCCAGTCGGGGTCATGTGATAGCTGAAGCGGGTACGGCTACCCGGCTCGCGGTAGGGACGCCGCTCAAGGATGCCGGCCTCGACGAGGCCTTCGAGGCGGTTTGTCAGAACGTCGGTCGAGATCCGCAGCGCGTCCTGAATCTCGCCGAACCGGGTGCGCCCCTTCATCGCCTCGCGCACAACCAGCAACGACCAACGCTCACCGACGATCCCCAGCGTGCGTGCGATCGAGCACGCGCCACCAGCCTCAAGTGTGGTCGAACGTCGCATCGCCAGGGAAGGCTAGCAAGCTGACTTGACAGCTCAAAGCCAGCCGTTGCAGGGCGCCCTCGTCATACGCCACCGCGTCGCGCAGCAGGTCGCCGTGCTCGCCGGTCATCGCGCGCGCGACGACATCGGCAGGGGCCATCATCCGGTCTTCTATTCCACGCCCAGGTGACGCACGAGGAACTCGGTCTGGTCGGCGACGGCGCGCTCGAAAGGCTTGCCCACATAGATGTCGAAGTGTCCGATGGGATAGCGCTTGACCTCTGCGCGCGGGGCCGTGGCGGCGTAGCGCGCGGCCGTATCAGCCGGGGCGACGGCGTCGTTGTCGCACAGGCAGAAGAGGATCGGCGCGCTGATCTTCTTGGCGGATCGACCGGGACGGTGCGTACCGACGTGCAGCAGAAAGCGAGCGGCCACGCCATTGTGGAACTCGGCCCCCGCCGGGACCAGCGCGCGGACCCCCGGCTCGGAGTCCGGTGAGGTCATCAGCGCAGCAGACCCGGGTGGCCCGACGAGCGGGACCATCACCGGGTCGTTGCCGCGCAGGCGCGCCAGCTGGTCGCGCAGCACCGGTGCGATCGCCCGCACAAGGCTGCTCGGATGCGCTGCACGGGTTGCCGCCACGCCGTCGGTGAATGGGCACTGGCTGACGACCGCGGCGACGTTGCCGTCGCGCTCGGCGGCAATGAGCACGTGCCCGCCACCGAATGACGTCCCCCATAGCGCGATGCGTGCCGAATCGATCTCGTCAAGGGTGCGCGCGTAGGCCAGCGCCGCGGCCCAGTCGTCGAGTTGCCGGCCGATGTCAAGCAGCTGGCGCGGGTGACCGCCGCTGTCGCCGAAGTGGCGGTAGGTGAAGACCAGCGCGGCGATGCCGGCGTCAGCGAAGCGGCGGGCGAACGGCTCGAGGCCGTACTCGCGGATCCCGCCCAGACCGTGGCCGAGGATCACCAGCGGTGGGCGCTCTGCGTCGGGCATGAACAGCCAGGCGCGGCATTCGTCGCCTGAGGAGTTGAAGGCGACGTCGCGTCGCGCGCTGGAGTTCGTGGCCATGGCCCAATACCGGAGCGGGGCCGTGAGTCCGCGCTACGTGTCTCGTCGGCCACCGTCAACCTCGCGCCTGAGCAAACCGCGACCGGCAGCGCCATCGTCTCGATGTCCCAACAGATCGGCGCGGTCATCGGAGCCAGCGTCTTGGTCGCAATCCTCGGCGTCGGAGCAGGGGGCCTGCACCTGTTCCAAGCCGCCTGGATCACGGCCGCCGCGCTGGCGGCGGGCGCGCTGATCGTGGCGTTTGGGATCACCCCACGCCGCACTGCGCCGAGCCCGGTCCGGTGAGGCTACTTCGGGTCGGTCGACGCGCAGCATCCGCTGGAGGATCGCGACGTGGTGATCCAAGGCAACCGGGTGCTCCACGTGCGCTATCGGGGTGCGCCGATGACCGATCCGAGCGGATACGTGAAGACGCTCGCACTTCCGGCGGGCTTCGATGCGCCCCGCCTGCTGCTGATCGGCGGCCGGACACTACGGCGCCGCCTTGTGGACGACGTTGACGCCGTGCAGGATCACGCCCCTGCCCGCAGCGTCGGTCCCTTCGCGGCGAGGCGCAGATGCGTTCGGCGTGCCGTGCAGCGTCCGCGGCGCGACGTAGGTTCCCTCGCCAATGCCGTTCCTGCGGCTCATCTTCAACCTGGAGGCGATCCGCAAGCTCGCCGAGCGCGGCCTATCGGCAGACGACGTCGCAGACGTGTTCCGAGCCACGCCCGTCGTCACCGTTCCCAACCCCAATCCCCGCGCCGATCACAGCCTCCTGGCGATCGGACCGACTCGAGACGGCCGCTTCGTCACCGTCGTCGTCGAGCAGGACCACGACGACCACGGCCGCTGGCACGTACGAACAGCCTGGCAGTCCACCGCCGCCCAGATCGCGCTCTACCGCAAGGCCCGCTGAAACGTCATCATGACCCCGATGTCCGACGCGCACGACCACCAGCCCGACGCCTTCGATCACCTCCTCGACGAGGCGAAGGCGAAGGCCGTACCGGGCAACCGCGACCTCGAAGTCACGTTCGCCGTGCCGCTGTCGGCCGAGACGCTGTCGGGCCTGACCGAGCGCGCGCACCGCGAGGGTCGCGACGTCGCCGAAATCGTCGCCGAAGCCCTGCGCGTCGCGGCCGCGTAAGCCGCCCGCGCGAGCGCGATCCGCACGCCAGCGCTGCTTCCTGGCGGGCGACATGGTCGATGCCGGCGGCAGCGTGACGAAAAGGCAGACGACCCCCGCCGTCTGCCGTATCGTCCGGCAAACGTCCGCAAAATCCGGGAAAGCCTGGACACCGGAACGCGAACCGCAACGGCGAAATCCCCTGCAAACACGCGGGACTCAGGGCCGCGCCACTCGGAAACCCCGATGGCATCGGGGTTTTCTGGTTTTCGGGGTCGCTCTCGGACGGAGTCGATTGGGTACTCGATCGGGT
>VBJV01000191.1 GCA_005879785.1 Chloroflexota bacterium | reverse complement strand
GCTATCAGGCGTTCCAGGGGTCCCGCCGCCTGATGCCGGTGGGCATTGGCGACCAGACCGACGACACCGGCGCCTATCGGCTGTATGGACTCTCCCCCGGGGACTACTACGTCAGCGCAGTGCTTCGCGGGGGCGGCATGATGGGCCCCGACGCAGAAGACACGAACTACGCGCCCACGTACTATCCCGGCACCGGCAACGTCGCCGAAGCGCAACGGGTTACGATCGGACTCGGCCAGGAACATCCCAACATCAGCTTCTCGCTGCTTCCCACGCGAACGGTCAAGGTCACGGGCACCGCCGTCGACTCGCAAGGCAAGCCGCGCCGGCGGCATGTTCATGATCGGCGGGGGCAACGGACGTGTACGTCAGGACGGGAGCTTCACGCTGTCGAACGTCGCGCCCGGCAGTTACACGTTGATGGCCACCGTGCCGCCATTCGGTACCGATGGGCTCCCCGAAACCGCGAGCATGCCGCTCACGGTGGGCAATGAGGATGTCTCAGGTCTCCATCTCGCAACCGGCAGGGGCGCCACGCTGAGCGGCCAGATCGTGGCGGCGGAGGGAAGCAGCGGACGACTCGCCACCGAAGGCTTGACGGTGATGGCCCAGCCCCTGCGCTTCCAGCCGATGATGGGCAGCCGCCCGGGCCGCGTGAACCCGGACGGAAGCTTCAAGATGGTCGGAGCGAATGGCCGCGTGGTCATCAGACCGATGCAGTTGCCGTCGACGTGGATGCTCAAGTCGGTGACGCTCAACGGCACCGACATCTCGGACACGCCGATCGATATCAGACCGGAATCCGACGTCAACGATATCCAGATCCTGGTGACCGATCGCGTTCCCGAGATAAGCGGCAACGTCACCACCGCCAAGGGCGAGCCGACGCGGGACTACACCGTCGTCGTGTTCCCCGAGGAGGCGGCCAAGTGGGCGTACCCGTCGCGGCACGTCCGCTCCGGACGGGCGGACCAGGACGGCCGGTTCAAGATTCGAGGGTTGCCCGGCGACGAGCAGTACCTCGCGGTGGCCGTCGACTATCTCGAAGAGGGTGAAGGCGGCGACCCGCAGTTCCTCGAACAGATGCGCGATCGCGCCACGAGCTTCAAACTGGGTGACGGCGAGGTGAAAACGCTCGATCTCAAGCTCGTCGTGCGGTAGAGGGCCCGGTGCGCGTGCGTCCGCGGGTTTCGTCCGCGTGATCGGAGCGTATGCACACCGTCCCCGCACATTCAGCCAAATTCCGGTGGATGTTTTGTTGGAGGATTCGTCGACAGCCCTGCGCGCCGGGATTGGCACGTTCCACGACATACGTTCGTGTCGACGATTCGCGAAGTCGTGCATGATGCGCCTCGATTCGCCTTGATCTGCGTTTTGCCACTGTATTACCCTGCCTCGCAATCCTTCACAACTTGACGCGTTCGCCGCCTTCACGCCGGTTGCTTCGACCGGCTGATCTCTCCGAGGCGCCGAGCGTACGCCGGCGCTGAGTGTCCGTGTCATCGGTCTCGGGGGGTCCCGTGAGGGCAGCACCGCAGGTACGCGAGCGAGTGATGGCGGGCGCATCGGCCGACTGGAGCGACGAGCGGCTCGTGCGCGCATGCCTCCGCGGCGACGAGCAGGCCTGGGTCATGCTGCTCGATCGATACAAACAGTTGATCTACTCGTTTCCCCGGCGCTATGGCGCGAGTCCGGAGGATACGGCGGACGTCTTCCAGCTCGTGTGCGTCGAGTTGTTCGCGGCGCTTCCGCGTCTGCGCAACCAGGGGAGTGTCCGATCGTGGCTCATCACGGTCGCGGCGCACCAGGCGTACCACTGGCAGCGCCGCTCCCGGAGCCGGGCGCACCGTGAGGGCGGAGATCTCGAGACCGCCGCCGAGCCAATGGCGTCTCCCCCCGCGGAGATGCTCGAACAGAGGGAGCGCGAGCAGGTGGTCCGTGAGGCCATCGGCCGCCTGCCGCCGCGCTGCAGGAAGCTCATTCAGGTGATGTTCTACGACCAGCCGCCGCTGCCGTATGCGGAAATCGCGCGCAGTCTCGGGCTGGCCATCGGATCCGTTGGCGTCATTCGCAGACGCTGCCTGAAAAAGCTCGAATCGACGTTCGTGCGTCTGGGGCTGTCGTCGTGACGGCCTCGGCCGCATCCCTGGACGCGCTCGTCGAGCGCCTCGCACGGGCACGCGACGAACGCGAGCGACGGGCGCTGCTCCGGCGACATGCGGCGACGGCAGGTGCGGCGCTCGTACGGCGACTCGCAGACGAGACGACCCGGCGGGCGCGTATCGATCTGCGCGAGGCCGAAAGCCTCGCGCGGGCTGCCGCACGAATCGCCGACGACCTGCAGGACAGCTACTGCCGCGGCCGCGCGATGCGCGCAACAGCGCACGTCCACCTGGTGCGCGGCCAGCACCGGGAGGCCCTCGCGTCGCACGAGAGCTCGCGTGCCACGTTCGCCCGCGCGGGCGAAGAGCTCGAGGCAGCCATCACCGAGACCGCAGCGCTTCAACCCCTCAGTTACCTCGGCTGCTATCGGCGCGCGTTTCGGTGGGCGGCACATGCGCGGCGTGTGTTCGAACGACGACGCAATCGCGTGCGACTTGCCATGCTCGACATCAATACGGCGAACATCCTGGTACGGCAGGATCGATTCCGCGAGGCGCTGGTGCTGTACCAACGCGCCTGCTTCGCGTGTCGTCGGCTTAAGCGGCCCGGGCATCTCGCCCTGGCGCTCGCCAACATCGCCGTGTGCCAGTCGTGCCTCCACGCCTTTGACGACGCAGTTCGCACGTATCGGCGCGCGCGCGCATCCTGCCTCCGACATGGACTCCCGCTGGTGGTACCTGTGCTGGACTACAACATTGCGAATCTGCACTGCGGGCGAGGCGAGTACGCGCGAGCGCTCGATCTCTATCGTGCAACCCGGACCCACAGCAATCAGGTTGGCGATGCCTATCATGCGGCGATGTGCGATCTCGATCAGGCCGAGCTCTCCCTGGAGCTGAACCTCGTGGCGGAGGCGACCGATCTGGCGGGCTCGGCGCGCCGGAAGTTGGACGATCTCGGCATGGCGTACGAGGCGGCCAAGGCGCTCAATGTGCTCGCAATAGCCGCCAGTCGTACCGGGGACCACAGACGGGCACTGAGCCTCTTCACGGACGCGCGGCGCCGTTTTCGCCGGGAGCGAAACCCCATCTGGCCGGCGCAGATCGATCTGTGTCGCGCCACCGTGCTCCTCGAGGCGCGGCGGATCGACATGGCGCGACG
>VBJV01000052.1:15412-22354 GCA_005879785.1 Chloroflexota bacterium | reverse complement strand
CGGCCGGCCCGCCGGTCATGCCGCGGCGGCTTCGAGCAGGCTGGCCGCCGCGGCCTCGACCGCGCGCCGCTGCTCGGGGATGAGCCCGACCCGGGTGCGGCGGTCGAGCAGGTCATCGAGCCCCAGCGCGCCCTCGTGGCGCAGCCCGAAGAGCAGCTCGACGCCGAGCACCGGGGTGCCCTCGATCGGCTCGAGCAGCGACTGGTCGCCGCCCGCTGCTGCGACCACCGCCGCCGCCTCGATCCCATAGCGGCGCACCAGGCGGCGCGGTTCGTCGAGACGCCGCAGGACCTCCGCGGGCGCGGCCCCCACCAGCGGCAGGTGCGCGGTGCGGCAGGGGCGCCGCTCGTCGCCCAGCATGCGGTCCACCGCGTCCTGCGCCATGCGCCGGTACGTGGTCAGCTTGCCGCCGACCACGGTGACCAAGCCCGTCTCCGGATCCTCCACGATCGAGTGGCGCCGGCTGAGGTCGGCGGTGCTGCCCTCCTCGCCGGCGAGCAGCGGGCGAAAGCCCGCGTAGCTGCCGATGACGTCGGCGTGCGTCAGCGGTGTTGCCAGGGCCACCGACAGCGCGCCGAGCAGGTAACGCTCCTCCTCCGCGGTCACCTCCGGCGCGTCGACGATGGCGCCGCTGTACGCGTCGTCGGTGACACCGACGATCACCAGGCCATCGTGGGTCGGCGTGGCCCCGACCCAGCGCGCGGTCTCGCCTGCTATGGGCACCGCCAGCGCGGCGCGCGGGCTGCCGAGCACCGCGCCGTCCACGATGACGTGCGCGCCCTTGCTCGGCGTCAGCTTCACGTCGCCGGCCAGCGAGCCCGCCCACACCCCGGCGGCGTTCACCACGTGACGGGCACGAATCTCAAAGCTCTGGCCGGTGCGCACGTCGCGCGCGGAGACCGCGCCGCGGCGCACGCCGGTCACCTCGCAGTACGTGAGCACGGTGGCGCCGTGCGCTGCGGCTGTCCGTGCCACCGCGACGACCAGCCGCGCGTCGTCCTCGATCTGCCCGTCCCAGAAGAGGATGGCGCCGCGCAGATCGTCGCTGCGCAATGCCGGCGTCAGGCGCAGCGCCTCCTGCCGGCTGATGCGGCGCGGCGGCGGCAGCGTGCGGCGGCGCGTGCCCGAGGCCACGCGCATGAGGTCACCGGCACGGATGCCGGCTTCGGCGAACGCCCCATAGAGGGGAGACATCGCGGCGGCCAGCGGCGCGACGAAGGGGATCGCGGTGACCAGATGTGGCGCCGTGCGTGTCATGAGCACGTGGCGCTCGCGAGCGGACTCCCAGGCCACGCCGACCTCGCCCTGGCGCAGGTAGCGCAGGCCGCCGTGGGCGAGCTTGCTGCTCCAGCGGCTGGTGCCGTTGGCGAGGTCGCGGCGCTCCAGCAGCACGGTGGACAGCCCCCGGCTCGCCGCGTCCAGCGCCACACCGGCGCCCGTGATACCGCCACCGATGACCACAACATCCACGCTCTCCCCACCCGCGACGCGGGCCAGCTCGCCGGCGCGGCGCTCGGCGTTCAGCGACGCGGAGCGGCGGGTCATCACGCGGCTCGCGCGGCGGGCGCCAGGTACGCGTCGAGCAGACGGCGCAGCTCGGCGAGCACAGCCTGGGCGCTCGCCTCCTGCTCGGTCACCCGAGCCGCGAGCACGAAGCTTCCCACCACGAGCTGCAGGCAGTATGAGCCAACATTGTCGTCAATCTGGCGGATGGAGCCGTCGGCCTGACCCTCGGCGAGCATGCGGCGGAACTCGACCATGGCGATGCGCTGGCTCTGGCCGAGGCGCTCGACGATGTACGGCACCAGCAGGTCGGGGTCGAGCTCGAGCACGCGGCGCACGACCGGGTCAGCGGCGACGCGCGTCACCACCCCGGCGGTGGTCTCCACCAGCCGCTCGCGGGCGGTGCTGAGGTGCGCCGCCTCCGCCTCGGCCTGGCGGATGACCTCGGCGAACTCGCGCGTCAGCAGCGTCGACCACAGCGTGCGCGCGTCCGGGAACATGCGGTACACGGTCATGCGGCTGGCGCCCGCGCGCCGGGCCACGTCGGCCACGGTGGTGCGCCGCACCCCGACGGTCGCCACGCACTCGCGGGCGGCTTCGAGCACTGCGACGTCTGTGTGGCGGCGTGACATTTGGTGTCCGAGTGTAACAGCGGATACGTCGGCTATGCTTCGGGCCGCATGTTGCTGGTCAGCGCGCCCGGCCTGCCGCTGGTCGTCGGCCTGCCCTTTCTCCTGCTGCTCGTCATGTGCGTGGTGGCGCTGGGGATCTGGGTGGTGATGGGCCGCGCCACCCGCTCCTAGCCCGACGAAGAAGCCGCCCCCAACGGCGGCTGCCTAGGAGATCGCCACCAGCTCGATGTTGATCACGATCGTGGAGTTCGGCGGGACCGACCCGCGGGCGGTGGGGCCGAAGGCCAGCGACGGCGGGATCACCAGGCGCCGAGTGCCGCCTAGATGCATGGTCGCCACTCCCTCCTCCAGGCCGCGGATGATCACGCCCTCGCCCAGCCGGAACGAGAGGGGCGGGCGCCCGCCCGCCCGCGACGAATCGAAGAAGCGGCCGTTGGCCAGCCAGCCCGTGTACTGCAGCGTCACGGTCTGGCCCGCGTGCGGCTGCGCGCCGCAGCCCACTCTGATGTCGCCGTATTTGAGGCCGTCCTTCGCGGTGGTCAGAGCCACCGAGGTCTTGAACGAGTCGGCGCGCAACGCCGGACCGGGAGTGACGCACGCGGGGGTGTCGGCGGTGGCCAGCACCAGGCTGCCGCATCCGGCAAGGCTGAACAGCACCGCCGCGGCGATGGCGGCGCGCGCCGCCATGCCCGTGCTGAAACGAGCCGCGCTCCTGGTCATGAGCGGCGAATCGTAGCAGCGAGGCCGGGTACAATCGAGTTTCCGGAGAGCAAAGGAGATCAGCGGCATATGGCCAACACAATCAAGGAATCCAAGGGAATCGCCTCGCAGAAGGACATCATCACGCATCTGCGCTGTCCGATCTGCAACAACTTCATGCGCCAGAACGAGATCGGCGTCGAGATCGCGTTCCGCCACAGCCGGCGTCCCGGTGAGCCGCGCCGCGAGCGAATCATCAAGCACACCAAGAACTGCCGCGCCGCCTGAGCAGGGTCGACGCGCAGTGCCGATCGAGCTACCGCTGTTTCCCCTCGGTGCTGTGCTCTTTCCGCACATGCCGATGGCGCTGCACGTCTTCGAGGACCGCTACCGCGAGATGATGCGCGAGTGCTCGCGGACGGGCACGACGTTCGGCGTCGTGGCCATACGCGAGGGCATGGAGGTGGGTGGTCCCGCGGAGCCGTACTCGGTCGGAACCCTGGCACTGCAACGACAGGTCGAGGAGCTGCCGGACGGACGTTTCAACCTGCTCGTGCTCGGCGCCTCGCGTTTTCGCATCGACTCGATGTCGACACAACGCCCCTACATCGTCGCCGCGATCCACTACCTCGAGGACGTGCCTGCAGCGGCCGATGACGCCGCGCTGGCGAAGCGCGTCCGCGAGGCCTTTCGCGCGTATGCGACGTCGCTGCGTGCCGGGGCCGAGAGCGAACCCCGGGACAGCGCGGCCGAGCTCGACCTGCCTGACGAGCCAGAGCTGCTCTCGTACATCGTGGCTGCATCGCTCAATGTCGAGACGGCGCGGCGCCAGGCCCTGCTGGAGCTCGACAGCACCACGGCCCGCTTGCAGGGCTGCCTTGCCATGCTGCGGCGCGAGGCCGTCCTCCTGGAGCAGATGCTCGGACGCCCGAGGCCGCCGGCCGCGCTGGCGTCCCTCAACTGAAGGCCCGCTGACGAATGGCGACCGGCGGATCGCGCTTCTCGCTCGGCGGCAAGGTGGCGCTGGTCACCGGTGCCAGTCGCGGTATCGGCAGGTCCATCGCGCACGCGTACGCCGAGGCGGAGGCGCTCGTCGCCGTGTGCTCGCGCAGCGCTGAGGCGTGCGAGCAGGTGGTGGCGGAGATCAACAGCGCCGGCGGCGAGGCACTGTCGGTGCCCGGCAACGTCGGCCGGCTCGAGGACTGCCAGGCGATCGTCAACGCGGTGATGGAGCGCGCCGGTCACCTCGATGTGCTCGTGAACAACGCGGCCACCAATCCGCAGTTCGGCCCGCTGCTCGACGCCGAGGAGAGCGCGATCGACAAGATCCTCGACGTCAACGTGAAAGCGCCGATTCGCATGACGCGCCTGGCATGCGATGCGTGGATGCGCGAGCACGGCGGCAGCGTCATCAACATGGCGTCGGTGGCGGGCATTCAGCCCGAGCCGCTGACGGGTGCGTACAACGCGAGCAAGGCCGCGCTGATCAGCGTCACCAAGACACTGGCGCACGAGCTCGGCCCGACGGGCGTGCGCGTCAACGCGATCGCTCCGGGTCTGGTGGAGACACGCTTCGCACGGGTGCTCGTCGAGACGCCGACGATCCACGACCACATCGTCGGTCAGACCGCGCTCGCCCGCCACGCACAGCCCGACGAGATCGCCGGCGCCGCGCTGTACCTCGCGTCCGACGCCGCGTCATTCGTCACCGGTTCGGTGTTAGTGGTCGACGGAGGATGGACCGCATAGGCCTCCCGCAAGATCGTTGGCGAGGCGGTGCGGTGCGGGGTTCGAGGGGCCATCTCGGAGGCGAGCCGAAACGCGGTCGGAGCGCAGGGCTCGCCGAGAGCTGAGGCGCGGGCCCCAGCGGGGCCCGACGCCGTGCCCCGAGAATCCCCGTACCGTCACCGCCCCCGCGCCGCCCACCCGCCTGTGCCAACACTGCACAATTGACCGCCGGGTCACGACGAGCGGCGGGAGGCAGTAACGATGGCGAATGACCAGGGAACAGGATTCACGCTGACGCGGCGTGCGACGTTGACACCCGAGCGCACGGCGCTCGTGTATCGGGACGAACGCTGGACGTACGGCGAGCTGAACAAGCTGACCAACCGGGTGGCGCATGGACTGCACGCACTGGGGGTCAACCCGGGCGATCGTGTCGGCTTTCTTGGGCTGAACCATCCGCGTTTCCTGTTCACGCTGTTCGGCGCGGCCAAGCTTGGCGCCATCTTCGTGCCGCTCAACTTCAGGCTGACCGGACCGGAGCTGACGTTCATCGTCAATGACGCCGGCCTGCACACCCTGGTCTACGAGGAGCATTTCGCTTCGGTGATCAGCGAGATCCGCGACACGCTGCCGGTGCGCGAGTACATCTGCGGCATCGAGAGCGAGGGATCGCGGACGTTCGACGAGCTGATCCACGACCAGCGCGACGCCGACCTCGACTACCCGGTCTCGCGCGAGGACATAGCCTGGATCATGTACACGTCGGGGACGACCGGCCGGCCCAAGGGCGCCATGCTCACGCACGGCAACGTCCTCTGGAACAACATCAACGCGTCGCTGGCGTTCGACGGGTTGATGGACGACGTCACGCTGGTGGTGGCGCCGCTCTTCCACATCGGCGGACTCAATGTCACGCCGATACCGGCGCTCACCAAGGGCGCGGCCGTCGTCGTTGAGCAGATGTTCGAGCCGGGCATGGTGCTCGAGCTCATCGAGAAGCACCGCGTCACGATGATGTTCGGCGTGCCCGCGATGTTCCTGTTCATGTCGCAGCATCCCGACTTCGCGACGCGTGATCTGAGCAGCCTGCGCGTGCTCATTGTCGGTGGCGCGCCGGTGCCGGAATCGCTCATCGCGGTGTATGCCAAGCGCGGCATCCCCTTCCTGCAGGGCTACGGTCTCACCGAGACCGCTGCCTTCGGGTCATTCCTGCCTGCGGACATGGCCGATCGCAAGGCCGGCTCGGCCGGCATCGCGCCGTTCTACAGCGAGGTCAAGGTGGTCGACGACAACGGACACGACGTTCCCGACGGGGAGCGCGGCGAGATCGTCATCCGCGGGCCCAACGTGATGAAGGGGTACTGGAACCGCCCCGAGGAGACCGCGGAGATCCTCGTCGACGGCTGGTTCCACACCGGCGACATCGGCAAGCGCGACAGTGACGGCTACTTCTACATCCTGGACCGCAAGAAGGACATGATCATCAGCGGCGGCGAGAACGTGTACCCCGCCGAGATCGAGGACGCGCTGTACCAGCACCCCGGGATCAAGGAGGTCGCCGTCATCGGCGTCGACCATCCGCGCTGGGGCGAGACGGTGCGCGCGGTGGTGGTCGCCAAGGACGGTGTCACCCTCACCGAGGCGGAGATCATCGAGTTCACCCAGGGGCGTCTGGCCCGCTACAAGCAGCCCAAGTCGGTGGTGTTCGCCGGCGTGCTGCCGCGCAACCCGGCGGGCAAGGTGATCAAGTTCGAGCTGCGCGAGAAGTTCGGCCAGCCCATGGCCGACGACACCGCCGCCGCGCAGGCCGAGGACAAGCGCGCCGCCACCCAGCCCGCGTCCTGAGACTCAATAGGTGAGGTCGACGACCAGCCGGACTCCGTTGGTGAGGTAGTACGCCGACAGCTTCACCGGGTGCGCCAGCGTGAACTCGTAGATGGTGCGCCCGGTGATCGGCGACGGCGAGAGCAGGCGCACCGCCGTCACCACGTTGCCGGCCACGGGCGCCGGCGGCGTGCCCACGGCGCTGACGCTGGAGAACTCGATATACAGCGTGGTCGGGCCGCCGAAGCCGGCGACGACCTGCGGTGCTACGCCGTGCGCGGCGTCGCTGTCGATGTCGTACACGACGCGGAAGTCACCCGGGTGGCTGCCGTAGCGGAGACCGCTGATGACGAAGCCGGATGAAGGTCCACCCAGCGTCTTCGTTCCGGTGAGGTTGTTCGGCGATGGGGTCGGCACCGGTGTCGGCCGCGGCGTCGGTGCAGCGGACGGTACCGCAGGCGACGCGGCGTGACCGCCCGGCGCGCTGCTCGGGTGAGTGGCGGGAGGGGCGGTGGCCTGGCGAGGAGCCGACACGCTCTTGCCCACCAGCAGGCCG
>VBJV01000052.1:470-15311 GCA_005879785.1 Chloroflexota bacterium | reverse complement strand
CCTCGGGCAGCCCCGGCGCAGGCGCATGCAACGACATTGGCTCGACCAGAGGCCGGGTCGTGTCCGGCTGGATCATGGTGTGCATGGGCGTTGCGATCGGCGCCTCTTCTGGCTGCTTCGCCACCGGCGCGGGCGGCGTACCGGTGACGATCTCGATGGAATCTTCGACGTCGAGCTTGCCGCCGCTCATCAGGGCGAAGCGCAGCCCGATGGCGTCGCGGATCCGCTGCACCGGGCCGGCCCTGGCGCGCCGCGGCGGCATCGCGGGTGGGGCCGGCTCGGCGCGGACCCGCGATCCGGGCACCTCGACCTCGATCACCGGTGGCGCGGCGAACGGCGTCGCCATGGGCACGGGCATCTCGAGCTGGTCGGGAGGCGTCGCCACGGCAACGGCGCCGGGCGGCTGCACGACGGCGCGCGGCTCCGGCCCGATCGGCTGCTCGGGAGCGCGCCGCACCCGCGTCGGCGGTTTCCAGGGCAGGGCTTTGCCCGGCTGCTCACCGAGCCAGGGCGGCGCCTCCGTCGTGGATTGCGGCCGCGCGCGCGGGGATGCCACGTGTTCGGGAAGCAGATCGTCGGGCGCGATCAGCGCCAGGTCCGCGAAGAGCTGGTGCGCCGCCGGTTCGGGCACGTGCACGCGAGCCAGGCCGCCGAGGCGCTCCGACTCCTCGCGCAGGTAGCCGAGCGCGGTGCTGCAGCGCGCGCAGCCGACCAGGTGCGCCTCGAGCTCACCGCGGCGCGCCGGTTCCAGCTCGGAGTCGATGTAGCTGCTCAGCACGAGCAGGCTGCACCTCACAGCGCGATCTCCCTGTAGATGGAACCGAACTCGCGCCGCGCCGCGGCGACGAGGCGCGCGGTCGACTCCGGCGAGCACTCGAGCACGCGGGACATCTCCCGGTAGTCGAGCCCGGCCAGGTCGCGCAGCAGCAGCGATGCGCGCCGCTCGAAGCTCAGCATCGCCAGGGCACGCTTGACCGTGTTCATCCGCTCCGCACCGCCGGTATCGATCTCCGCGTGAAATGCCGGCCGGGAGCGCTGAAAGAGCCGCGCGACGCCGTGCGGCCGGGGTGGATAGCGCTGTCCGTGCTTGATGGCCCGGGTCACCGCGCGGAAGAGCGCGGCGCGGCCGTCGGCGCTGAGACGCGTCGGCGGATAGCGGCTGGCGTGGTGGATGCCGCCGGCGACGAACTCCAACGCGTCATCGGTGCTGCCGACGAGGTGCGTCGCATAGGTAGTCAGCTCGTCGAGGTGCTCGCGCGCCAGCGTGGCGAGCTCATGCGCCTCCGGTTGGACGTTGGCTAGGACGTTGATCATGACGTTGGCGCGACGCGGCGTTGTCTGTGTGGCGGAGTATGGCGGTCGGAACTCGAACGGTCAAGGTGAAGTAGCGGACGGAATGGGCACTAACACCCCGCCCGCCACCGCTTGTGGCGCCACCAGGCCGCAACTTCGCCACGCCGCGACCGGCATGCCGATGTCCCCGACCCAGATCTCGCCGGCATGGCGGCGTCCCGACCGCTCCCAGAGCCCGGCTTTCATCGCCGTCAGCGTGCACGTCGCGACGGCTGCCACACAGGGCTCGTACGCCTTGCCGCTGGTCGCATCCAGGCCGCTGGGGACGTCGACGCTGAGCACCGCGGCGTCCGATGCGTTGAGCGCGCGGATCGCGGTCGCCAGCGGCTCGCGCGCAGGTTCGCGCAGGCCGGTGCCCAGCAGCGCGTCGACGATCAGCGTCGCGGTTTCCGCCTGCGCGCCAATGTCACCCGGGTCGGCGCTGACCTCCACGCTCACGCCGTTGCCCCGCGCCGACGCCACGTGCGCGGCCATGAGCTCACCCAAGCGCTGCTCATCGCTGAGCACGCGGGCGCGCACGGTGCAGCCCCAGGTGGCCAGGTGGCGCGCGGCCACCAGCCCGTCGCCGCCGTTGTTGCCACGTCCGGCCACAACAAGCACGTCCGCGGCGCCCGCCAGGCGCTGCCAGGCGCAGCGGGCCACCTGCCAGCCGGCGATCTCCATCAGCTGCAGTGAGCTGACCCCCAGCTGCGCGGCCGCGGCGTCGAGCGCGGCCACGTCGGCTGAGGTCAGTGCCCCGAGGTGCGCAAGCTCGACCTCGCTGGGCATCAGGCCAGCTCCAGCGCCACGTCGGCCCCGGGCGTGGGGCCGCCGAGCGTGCTTGCCGGCGCGCGGCGTGCGGCGATCTCCACGTGCCCTGCGCTGCCGACTACGGCGGCCAGGGTTGCGGGCGCGATGTCATCGTACGTGCTCGCCGACTGCGCGGTGGCGCCGCCGGCCCAGCTCACCGCACCGATGCGCCGCCCGCGGATGTCCACGGCGCGAATGGTGGTGATCGCGTTGCCGAAGTGGTCGATGACCGCGACGCGGCCGCGCAGGCCGGTGCCGAGCGGTTCGGCGAACGCCTCGCGCAGGACGACGGGATCGCGGATCGGCTCGCCGCTGTCCTCGAGACGCAGGCCGTCGGCGAGCTGCGCGGCGGCCGGGGCGAAGATGTCGCGCCCGTGGAAGGTGGGCCACGCGTATGCCGGTGAAAGCAGCGCGACCGCGCGGCGCATCTGCGACGACGACTCCGCCCACAGGTACGAGACCAGCCCGTTGTCCGGCGCGACGCAGATGAGCTCACCGGTGTCGATGGCGATGCAGCGGCGCGCAGTGCCCACGTCGGGGTCGACGACGGCGCAGAACACCACACCTTTCTCGAACGCCAGCGCCAGCGCCTTCAGGTGGTACGCGCCGGCGAGCACGTCGCCGGCCGGGACGCCGTGCGTGCCCTCGATGCACTGCACACCGGGTACGACGCGCAGCACGCTGCCCACCAGCGCGGCGGCGTAGGTGTCGTCGCGGCCGTAGTCGGTCACGAACACGATCGGCCGCCGCATGGAGTCGACTACCGTAGCACCGCGATGGCAGCGCCACGACGGCGCCCGGTGTGGGCATTTCCCGCGGTGATCGTGGCCGTGCTGGCGGTGGTGGCCGCGCTCATCGTGGGCATCACCGGGCTGCTCGCCAACCCGGTGCGCGGCGTCAACGCCGACGGCACCAGCACGCTGGCGGGCACGTTCGAGCCGTACCGCTGCGACCGATCGTCGTGTGATGGCTACCTGCAGGCGGGCGCGCGCAGCGTGTTCGTCCGCTTTCCGCGCGGCTGCCCGGCACCGGCGCGCGGCAGTCAGGTGACCCTCATGGCACGGCCGGCTCCGGACCTGGGCAAGGGCTCCTACCGCGCCACCGCCTGCGCTTGACCCGACCTTTGCAGTTGGCACCCGCCCGCCGCGATCCGCTAAGATTCTGAGCTCACGCACTAGCGCCAATTCGGGAAGGAGATCCAGTGGTGAAGTGGCTCAGGGGCACGATTGCAGTGTCCGCGATCTCGTTCGGCGCCCTGACGGCATCCGCCATCGCTGCATCGGCGGTCACGGGTCCGGTGGTCATCCGCGATGTCCAGTCGTCGACGATGCCGTACGGCACCAACGTGGCTTCCGACGAGCAGCCCAACACCGAGGTCGAGCCGTCGATCGCGGTGAACCCGGGCGACCTGGGAAACGCCGTCACCGCCTATCAGGAAGGGCGGCACAACGGCGGCGGCTCACGCGACAACGGTTTCGCAGCCACCTTCGACCACGCGCAGACCTGGACCACCGGCAACCTTCCGGGCTTGACCAGGGCCGCACCCAGCCCCATCAGCACCACTGGCGACTGCCCCACTGCGCCGACGACGGCGGCGCCGTTTGATCGCGCCTCGGATGCGGCGGTGGCGTTCGGTAAGGATCCGACCGGGGCAGCGCATGGGGGCTACTTCGCTTACGTCAACTCGCTGGTCTTCGACGATGTGACGTGCAACGGTTTCCCCAGCGGTATGGCCATCAATGTCTCGAGTAACGGCGGTTTGACCTGGAGCGCCTTGATCCTTCAGGCCGACGGCCTGGACGGGCTCAACGACAAGAACTGGATCGTCGCCGACAATGGCACCGGCGTGGGTCACCACCCTGGCCGCGTCTATGTGGTGTGGGACCGCGTGCTGGCGTCGTTCGCATATTCGTACTGCGACCCGGACGTCGCCGCGTCGATCACAACGTCAGCTGGTACACCTTCAACCCCTCCGTGGAGGGTATTGGCGTGTTCCCCGTGGTGCTCAACAACGGCAGCCTGGGCGTCTCGTTCTTCGACCGCGTCGCCGGAGGTCCGTGCACCACGAATCCGACCGACCAAAGCTGCCTTGCCGCGGGCGATGTCGCTTGGACTGTCATACCGGGCGCGGGCGCCGCGGTTTGGCCTGGACCGCTGCCTTCCCCGCTGGCCACGGTCGATATCACGCCGTACGACTGCCACAACACCAATCAGTGCGCCCAGGACCAGCGTGCGGGCGGTCTGCCCCAGGCAGCGGTCGATCCCAACACGGGCGTCGTATACATCGTTTGGGAGGACAACCGATTTCGTACCGACGGCGGGGCGACGCCAGGTGACACCGACAGCTCGCGCCAGAACGACGCCGTGATCATCTCCTCGCCACCGAACGGCGCCGGCCTGCCCGGTGTCTCACCGGGCGCGTGGACCAGTCCCGCGGTGATCAACCCGGGTCCGGAGAACAACTTCATCGACCACTGGAACACCACGGTGGCGGTTGGCCAGGACGGCATCGTACGCATCGCGTACCGCCAGCGCGATGAGACGCCGGCCATGTACAGCGCGTTACACACCAGGATCGACACCTACTACCAGGAGTCGCGCGACGCGGGTCTGACCTTCTCGACGCCGCTGCTGGCGAACACGTCGGTCAGCACCGATCCCGGCTACGGCGCGTGGGACAGGACCAACTGCACCGCGTGCGGCTTCCAGGGCGACTACAACCAGATCGCAGCGGGAGCGAACGACGAGTCGTACGTCACCCGCGACGAGGCGTATGCACCGACGCCAGGCGCGCCCTACCCGCCGGGTGCGTTCGGTCCCACGCCGAGCAACAACCAATGGCAACAGACCTGGGTCGCGTACATCGCACCGCTGTCGGTGGTCACACCCGAGTCGCCGTTCATCCCGATGCTGGTGCTTACCGGCGCGGGCGCCATCGGCGTCGGAGCCCTGCTGCGCCGGCGCCGGCAGAGGCAGGCGGTCTAGGTCGCCCCGGCAGGCGGGACGCGCAGATGAGTATCTGGCGGGCGGCCGGGGCGGCGGCGGGCGCCGTGTCGTTTGTCGCCATGGCCATCCCGGTTGCGGCCAGCGGTGGTCTCTTTCAGCCGGCTGTGAACTACGCGGTGGGGAGCGCCCCCGCCGGAATCGTAGCCGCTGACCTGAATGGCGATGGCCTACCCGATCTTGCCGTGGCCAACCAGGGAGCCAATACCATCTCGGTGCTTGTGAACTTCGGCAGCGGGACCTTCTCCAGCGCAGCGAGCTTTGCCGCCGGGACGCAGCCGATCGGCATCACGGCCGGGGATTTCACCGGGGACGGAAGGCTCGACCTGGCCGTGACCAACTACACCGGCAACACGGTGTCAACGCTGCTCGGCAACGGCGACGGCACCTTTCAAGCGCCGTTCAGCCACGCCGTCGGATCGAATCCGGTCGGCGTCGCCGCCGCAGATTTGAGCGGCGACGGGAACCTCGACCTGGTGGTGGGGAACGACAGCTCGAACACCGTCTCCGTGCTGCTCGGCAACGGCAACGGGACGTTCTCTGCGGCGGCCAGCTTCGCTGCGGGTGGCGGCGATCCCTGGGCGATCGCTGTGGGCGACTTCAACGGCGACGCCAAGCTCGACGTTGCCGTCGCGAACGACGGGTCCAACAGCATCGCCATCCTGCTCGGCAACGGCGACGGAACGCTGCAGAGTCCGCTCAATGCCGCCGCCGGACTCGGCCCGGTGGGGATCGCGATCGCCGACTTCAACGGCGACAGCAAACTCGATGTGGCGACGGCGAATGACGGTTCCAACGACATCTCGGTGCTGCTCGGCAACGGTGACGGCACCTTCCAGCCCGCGGCCGGTTTCGCCGCCGGCAACACGCCCTTCGGTGTCGCCGCCGGCGATGTCAACGGCGACAGCAAGCTCGACCTGGTGTCGTCGAACCTGGGCTCCAACAACGTCTCCGCCCTGCTCGGCAACGGCAACGGGACCTTCCAGGCGGCGGACAACTACGCGGTGGACGCGGGTCCGTGGGGCATCGTGGCAGCTGACCTCAACGGCGACGGCAAAGCAGACGTCGCGGTGGCAGACCGCAACTCGAATGACGCGTCGGTCCTGCTGGCCAGCTCCGGGCAGGCGGTCGTCCCCGAGGCACCCGCGCCAGTGCTGCTGCCGTTACTCGCGGGCGGCGCGTCGGCTGCCATCGGCGCCACGCGGCACGTGCTCAGGCGCCGCCGGCGCGCGACGGCTTAGAGAACCTTCGACAGGAACAGCTTGGTCCGCTCGTGTTGCGGATTGGCGAGCATGTCTCGCGGCTTGCCGGCCTCGACGATGATGCCGCTATCCATGAACACGAGCGAGTCGCCGACCTCGCGCGCGAAGCCCATCTCGTGCGTCACCACCACCATGGTCATGCCGTCCAGCGCCAGCTGACGCATGACGTCGAGCACATCACCCACCAGCTCCGGGTCCAGCGCTGAGGTGGGCTCGTCGAAGAGCATGAGCTTGGGCTGCATGGCCAGCGCGCGCGCGATCGCCACGCGCTGCTGCTGCCCACCGGACAGCTGGTTGGGATAGGCGTCGATCTTGTCGGCCAGGCCCACGCGGTCGAGCATCGCGCGGCCGCGTTCGACCGCCACCTGCTCGTTCTCTCCCTTCACACGGACCGGTGCCTCGATGACGTTCTCCAGCGCGGACATGTGCGGGAAGAGGTTGAAGCGCTGGAAGACCATGCCGATCTCGCTGCGCTTGCGGCACACCTCCTTGTCGCCCAGCTCGTACAGCTTGTCGCCCTGCTGCCGGTAGCCGACCAGCTCGCCGTCGACCCACAGCCTGCCCGCGTCGATCTTCTCGAGGTGGTTGATGCAGCGCAGGAAGGTGCTCTTGCCCGACCCTGACGGACCGATGAGGCACATCACCTCCTTGGGGGCCACCTCGAGGTCGATGCCCTGCAGCACCTCGAGCCTGCCGAAGCGCTTGTGGACAGCCTCGGACAGAACCATCTGCTTGCCCATCACATCCCCTGTCCGCTGTCGTCGCGCCGCGGCGGATACACCGGCAACGGATCCGCCGGTGGAAACGGTGGCGGAGCGTGGCCCTGGAAGAGGATGTGTCGAAAGCGCTGCAACGGCGTCGGCGGTAGCTGTCGCGCAGAGCCGCGCGCGAAGTACCGCTCCAGGTAGTACTGGCCGAACGTCAATACCGAGGTCATGCTCAGGTACCAGACACTGGCCACGATCAGCAGCTCGACGATGCGGTAGTTGAACGCCGCGATCAACTCCTGGGAGCGGAAGAGCTCCTGCACAGTGGTGATGTACGCCAGCGACGACGTCTTCAGCATGGAGATCGTCTCGTTGCCGGTGGGCGGGATGATCACGCGCATCGCCTGGGGCAGCACGATGCGCCGCATCACCTGCGCGCGGGTCATGCCCAGCGCCTGGGCGGCCTCGGTCTGACCCTGTTCCACCGAGATGATCCCGGCGCGGACGATCTCGGCCATGTAGGCGGCTTCGTTGAGGCCGAGGCCCAGGATCGAGGCCAGGAAGGGGCTGATCAGCGGCAGTGTGTCGGCCTGCCAGACCGCGGGCGTGAACGGGATGCCGACGGAGATGTGGGGCAGGACCAGCTGCAGGTTGTACCAGAAGAACAATTGCACAAGGACCGGCGTGCCGCGGAAGAACCAGATGTAGACCCAGCTGACGGTGGAGACAACGGGGTTGGCGGACAGCCGCATCACCGCGAGCAGCGCGCCGAGCACCACACCGATGACCATCGCGATAATCGTCAGCTCGACGGTGACCCGGACGCCGTTGAGGATGCTCTGGTGGAAGAGCCATTCGCCGACGACGTCCCACTTCAGGCGCGGCGCCGTGGCGATCTGGTAGACGACGCTGGCGAAGACCGCCAGGACCACGACGGCCGACACCCACCGCCAGGGGTGCCGGACGGGGATGGCCTTGATCGCCTCGGGCGGTATCTTGGCCGCCCCCGCCCCCGACGCTGCCACGTTCACTCAGGCAGCCCCCACGCAGTCAAGCGCTCCTCGGTCAGCCCGCCATCAATACGTGGGCACGCAGGATGAGCCGACGGTGTTGTTGTTGTTCAGCGCCACGTCGCTGCTCTTGATCGCGCCGGCCTGCACCTTCCAGTTCTTGAGGATCTTGGTGTAGTACCCGTTGTCGATGAGGTACTTGATCGCATCGGTGAGCGGCTTGATCAGCCCGCTGTTCTTGGCGACGGCTACGCCGTACGGGGCCACGCTGCACGGCGAACCGCTGACGCTGAGGTCCGGGTTCAGCTTGTTCTGGTAGTAGGCGACCGGCTGGTCGGACCAGCCGACGTCGGAGCGGCCGCTGAGCAGGTCGGTGTCGGCTTCGGTCTGCTTGACGAAGCTGTGCACGGTGATGTCGGGCTTGCCGGCGGCGGCGCAGTTGTTGGTGTCGCCGGAGATCGCGCTGCCGTCCGGCTTCTTGCCGATGAAGCCCCATGCATCGCTTTCCTCGACGGTTCCCGTTTCCACTGCGACGGTGTGTCCGCACAGGTCGGACGCCATGGTGATCTTTGGCCCGCCCTTCTTGATGATCCAGGACTCACCCGCCTGGTAGTAGGTGACGAAGTCCACCGTCATCTCACGCTCTGCGTTGGGCGTGAAGCTCGAGAAGCTGATGTCGTAGCGCGTGCCCAGGTCAGGGACGATGGTGGCGAAGTCGGCGTTGCTGATCACGAAGGGCATGCCGAGGACGGTGCTCACCGCGTGGGCGAGGTCGATGTCCCAGCCCTTTATCTGGCCATCGCTCGGGTCGATGTACTCGTTGGGCGCGTACGTCGCGTCGGTGGCCACCTGGATGGCTCCCTTGGAACGGATGTCCGAGGGCACCTCGTTGGCGATGCTGCTCACCTTCGACAGCCCCGACACGGCTGCGCTGGAGCTCGAGGTGCTGCCGCCCCCGCAGGCGGCGGCCAGCAGCGCCAGTAGCGTCAATCCGATCAATCCGGTTCCGGCGCGGCGGCCGGACGGTCGAATGGTGCTGTTCATACGTGCTAACCCCTGAGTGCGCGGTCCGACGGATGCGCATTGTGAACCGCAGCAGCGTCGATCCGCAGGGGTTGCTTCGCTACTACCGGTTGGGGGGTGCGGTGCTGATACCGGCCAGCACCTTGCCGCCCTCGCGTTCTTTCTTGGTGACCAGGTCGCCCAGCGAGACGATGCCGATTGGCCGGCCGCCGGCCACGACGGGCAGGCGTCGCAAAGCGTTCTCCCGCATCAGCGTCACGGCGTCAGCGACCGTGGCGTCGAGCGCCAGCCCGACGAGGTGCGGGCTGCAGATCTCACCGACTGTCGTCTCCGCCGGGTCGAGGCCCTCGGCCACGGCGCGGACCGCGATGTCGCGATCGGTCACGATGCCGCAGATGTCCCAGCCGTTGAGGACGATGATCGCGCCGACATCCTTGTCGCGCATGCAGCGGGCCGCGTGGACCACCGAGACCGTACTCTCGACCGTCGTGGGGTCGGGTGTCATGACGTCACGAACCATCTGAGCCATGCTCGGCCCTCCAGTTATTGTGAGCGCATAACAGCTTCTGTGACATCCAGGCTATCACGCGTGATCGATGTATGGATACCGGAGCGCACGCGAGCGGCGCATCGCGCACAGCTGCCTGAGGGCATTGCCGTGCACGACCTGGCCGGCGACGGCCCGCTGCCCGAGCAGCTCGGCGACTGCGACTTCTTCGTCGCGGCCCTCGACACGCAGCGGGTGATCGACGCGATGCCGCGCTTCTCCGGGCTGCAGGTGGTCCAGAGCCTGAATGCCGGGGTGGAGGGCCTCGTGGATCACATCCCGGCGGGCGTCACCCTGTGCGATGGCTCGGGCATCCCCGACATCGGCGTGGCCGAGTGGGTGGTGATGGTGATGCTCGCGATGCGGCGGCGCATGTCCAGCTACATCGACGCGCAGCGGGCCGCCAGGTGGCAACCGGGTCCGTGGCCCGCCGGCGGCGACGACCTCGATGGCGCGACGGTGCTGATCGTCGGGTACGGATCGATTGGCCGCGTGCTGGAGCAGCGCCTCACCGCATTCGGTGCGCGGGTGGAGCGGGTGGCGCGGCGGCCACGCGCCGGCGTGCACGGCGCCGATGCGCTGCCCGCGCTGCTGCCCGCGGCAGACGTGGTGGTGATCCTGCTGCCCGTGACACCGTCGACGCGCGGCTTCGTCGACGCGGCGTTCCTGGCGGCGATGCGGCGCGGTGCGCTGCTCGTCAACGCGTCGCGCGGTGCGGTGGTCGACACCGGCGCGCTCGTCGCCGCGCTGCACGACGGGCACGTCACCGCAGCGCTCGACGTCACCGACCCCGAGCCGCTGCCCGGCGGTCACCCGCTGTGGAGCGCGCCGGGCGTGCTGATCACGCCGCACGTGGCCGGCTCGGTGCGTGCGTGGAGCGCGCGTGCCTGGCGTTTCACCGGGGAGCAGGTGCAGCGCTTCGTGCGCGGCGAGCCGCTGCTCAACCGGGTGGACGACGGATACTGAGTCAGCGCAGCAGGAGGTGTAGCAGATGGACTGGAAGCTCGAGTTGGTGGTTGTCCCCGTCTCGGATGTGGATCGCGCCAAGGCCTTCTACGCCGAGCAGCTCGGCTTCAACGTCGACGTCGACCACCGCGCCGGTGACACCTTCCGCGTGGTGCAGCTGACGCCGCCCGGATCCGCGTGCTCGATCTCCATCGGCACGGGGCTCTCGAGCGCCGCACCCGGCTCGGCGAAGGGTCTGCACCTGGTGGTTCGCGATATCGACGCGGCGCACCAGCATCTCGTCGATGCCGGTGTAGGCGCCGGCGAGATCCAGCACTTCGAGGCCGGCACACCCGTGCCCGGACCCGAGCCGCAGCACGCCGACTACGGCTCGTTCATCTTCTTCGACGACCCCGACGGCAACAGCTGGGTCGTGCAGGAGGTGGGCCGCAACGCCTGAGCGACGTCAGGTGGGGTCGTCGGTCGCAGGTGGGTTGGCGTCGATGAGCTGCTGCTCCTCGGGTGAGATGGCGGTGGCGGTCATGACCGGTGGCGGCGCCGGCGTCTGCGCGAAGTTGAAGCTGTGCAGATAGTTGTACGCGTTCGCGTCCGTGCCGTTGAGCGCGGTGAGCCCGTAGGCGTGCTCGGTGAAGGCAAGCACCGACGCGAAGGACGCGGCGTTGGAGTCGGTGTGGGCGGCGATCGCGTACGGGCTGACCATCAGCATGGGCACGCGGATGCCCAGGCCCGAGGGCGGCGCCACGTGATCGTAGAAGCAGCCGCAGTCGTCCCAGGCGATGAAGATCGCGGTGCTCTGCCACTGCGTCGCGTTGCTGCCGATCGCCTGCACCAGCGAGCCGATCCAGTTGTCACCCGCGGCCATCGAGTAGCTGTTGTGCTGTGACGTGTCGGCGTCGGGTGTGACGATGGAGAAGTTGGGCAGCCTGCCGGCCTTGGCGTCGTTGACGAACATGGTGTTCGACACCATGTTCGCGCTCTGATTGGTGTCGATGCAGCCGGCGAACGTCGGGCAGATGGCCCAGCCGTAGCCGTTCGACGGCGCCGACGGGAAGCTCATGTAGATCTTCCAGGACAGACCGGCTCCGGCAAGGCGGTCCATGATGGTGGGGATGTGACGCACCGGCGTCGGCCGGTACGCCCCGCCGTTCGGGTACGTCGACGTGTTGAGCGAGTGATCGGGAACGCACGCAGGCACCTGCGTGGGAGCGGTCGCGCCCGGTGAGATCCACGGCGCGTCCCGGTTGGAGTTACATCCCCACCCAGGACCGAGGCCCGCCGACGGCGTCGGCGCCGCCGCGGCCGGATTGTCACCCGTGAATCCGTCGAAGTTGGCTGTAACCGCGCTGAGGTGCGAGCCCCACGACGGTGCCGCGCCGTCCTCGAAGGTGCGGTCGGAGAGCGCGTAGGTGGTTGCCAGCTTGGCGACGTTGGGGATCTGGCTGGGCAGGTAGTGCGTGTAGCACGCGTACGCGTAGGTGCTGGTGCAGCCGAGGATGCGGCTGAAGCCGTCCATCTTGCCGCCATCGATCGCGATGTGCTGCGCCGCAACGTCGTGGGCGACGACCGCCACGATGTCCCCGGCCGGCGCCAGCTGGACGCGCGCGCCGCCGTACAGGATGCCGCTGGCTGCCCCGTTGCATCGCTGGTGCAGCACGCAGAACGCGCCGAGGACGTTGTCGAAGGAGTGGTTCTCCTGGAGGATGACCACGATGTGCCGGATCGGCGTGCTGAACGCAGCCGGAGCGGCGGCACGGAAGGCTCCGCATCCCACCAGCAGGAACACCGGCAGGATGACGGCGAGACGCTTCCACCTGAGACGCATGCGACCCCCTTCCGCTGCCACCTAAAAGCGATCGAGCCGGTCGATCCTATCAGTCCGCGCTAGAATCGCGTCCGCGCTCAACGGTCGATCAGGAGGTGTCGGTTGCCGCGCTGGGGAGTTCGAGCAGCACTGCTGGCCGTGCTGGTGCTGGGTGCCGCCGGCCCCGCCGACGTTGCGGCCGTGAGCACGTGGGTGGTGCAACCCACGGCCGACCCGAGCAGCAGCTCGCCCCGGGCCGACGCGTTCTCGAGCGTGGCCTGCCCCTCGACCACCGAGTGCTTCGCGGTCGGCAACCAGAGCAACGGCTCCGGCGTCGCCTTGACACTGGCCGAGCACTGGAACGGCGCCACCTGGTCCGTGCAGGCGACGCCGAACCCCATCGGTGCGACGAGCAGCGTGCTGCTCGGCATCGCGTGCAGCGGGACGGCGAGCTTCACCTGCGAAGCCGTGGGCGATTCCTTCAAGAGCAGCGGGGTCGAGGTGCCGCTCGCCGAGCGCTGGAACGGCACCAGCTGGTCGCTCCAGGCCGCGCCCGCTCCGTCGAACGCAAGCGCGGCGATGCTGAACGGCGTCAGCTGCACCGGTGCGTCGCAGTGCGAAGCGGTGGGCTCGTCCTTCAACGGCGCCGGATCCCAGCTCAGCCTCGCCGAGGTGTGGAACGGGACCAGTTGGGCGATCCAGTCGACGCTCAACCCGAGCGGCGCGCTGAGCAGCACGCTGTCCGGGGTCGGCTGCGCGTCGGCGACGTTCTGCGAGGCCGCGGGCAACTACCTCACCAGCGCGGGAAAGCAGCTGCCGCTGGCGGAGCGCTGGAACGGCAGCAGCTGGACGCTCGAGAAGCCGGCCAATCCCAGCAGCGCTCTGGGCAGCGCGCTGCTCGCCGTCTCCTGTCCGGCGACCACCTCGTGCACCGCGGTCGGCTACGCCGACAAGTCGAGCCGCAACGTCCTGCTTGTCGAGCAATGGAGCAACAGCGCATGGGCGGTCCAGCTCACCGGCACCGTGTGGACCGGGCTGGCCGGCGTGTCGTGCCCGCAGACCACGTCGTGCAAGGCTGTCGGCGCGATGAGCGACGTCCCGCTCGCCGAGGCCTGGAACGGTTCCAGCTGGTCGGGTCAGACGACCGAGAACCGGGGCAACAACGGTAGCGCCCTGTCCGGCGTGTCCTGTGCATCCGTCGCGCCGGTGTGCACGGCTGCGGGTTGGTACCTGGACGGCACGCACGATCTGCTCACGCTCGCCGAGCGCTCGTCATGAGGTGCACTGGTTGCTGTCTGATCGTGGAGTTCCATGACCTGATGCGGCCGATGACCGCGCTGCGGTCGGTGCAGGAGGCCGCCGCAGAGTACCGGGCGCGGAGCGCTCCGGCAGTTTGAGCGTCTTGCTACACTCTGCAACCGGCTGCCAGCGGTGTTGTGCGGCCAAGTGCCTTGACTTTTGGTCGATACGGTTTGTGTAGGAGGTTGGTGCGTGATGAGAAGACTGTTGAGGAATCGAGGCTACCGCGCGCTGCTTGTGGGCACGTTCGCCCTGGCAGCGTGGGCCGGATCGTCGCCCGCTCTGGCGAGCGGTCTACCCACCGGCGAGCGCGTGCACGGTCAGGTCGCCGTCGAGCCTGCCTACGACGACGTCTCCGGCAACATCATCTACCTGGCTACGCCGATCAAGTCGCCGTTCCCCACCCACACCAACTGGCACTCCGTCGCGCCGCTCTATCTGGTCGAGTATCCGCCCAGCTACCCGGGCTGGACGCTGAACTGCCTGGGGGTGCCGGGCAACTGCCCGGACCATGACGGCCTCGTGGCCGGAGTCGCCGTCCAGGCTGAGCCCACCGTGTACGGCACCGACGCGAGCGCGGTGCCTGGTCACGACCACCTCGTGGCCGGACCGGCGAGCCACGGAGACTTCAACGTCGCCTGGGAGGTGATCGAGGTGGTCTTCACCAACACCACCGCGGCGAATAACCACCTGACGACGGAGACCGCGATCGAGGCGGCAGAGGCTGCCGGTGACGTGATCGAGATCGATCTCGGTTTTGCGTTCCACTGCAACGTCGTAGCCGCTTCCGCCTACTAGCTGACCGCCTCGCATTTCGACGGAAGGCGCCGGCCGTGCTGCCGGCGCCTTCCGCAATGTCCAAGCGTCTTGAGCGGCGGACTCGTTTGGGCGACGGGCGAATAGCCTCGCCGCCCCTTCTTGCATAGGGATATGGCTGCGCTACTTCATGTGGAGCGCGCGGGCGAGCTCGCCTCTGCCCATGCTTGAACGTCCCGGAAGGTTGCGCCGCTTGGCGATTTCGTAGAGCTCAGCCCGGGTCTTGGGCGTGCTGGCGCCGGTGCGCATTCGCCGCGCCACCGCC
>VBJV01000052.1:0-390 GCA_005879785.1 Chloroflexota bacterium | reverse complement strand
CTGCTTCATCGTTGCCATGTGTGTTCCTCTCCGTTTACCGATTCGGCGGGGCGGAGCTGACCCCGGCCAGCACCTTGCCGCCGTCGCGTTCCTTCTCGGTGACGAGATCGCCGAGCGAGACAATCCCGATCGGCCGGTCACCCGCGACAACCGGCAGGCGCCGCACCGCGTTGTCACGCATGAGCTGCACCGCGTCGGCAACCCCAGCGGACGGCTCCAGACCAACCAGGTGCGGGCTGCAGATCTCACCGACCGTGGTCGTCGCCAGGTCGCGGTGCTCGGCGACGCCGCGGATGGCGATGTCGCGGTCGGTGATGATGCCGAAGATGCCGCCGTCCTTCATGACGATGATGGCGCCAACGTCGTCGTCGCGCATCCGGCGGGCCGCCT
>VBJV01000188.1 GCA_005879785.1 Chloroflexota bacterium | reverse complement strand
TGCAGGGTGAGGTTGAGCGTGATCACCTTGCCCGAGCCGACGCTGTGCCCGCACTGGTCGGTGGTCAGCTCCGTCTGCACCGCGGTCTGCAATGTGGCGATGCTCTGCCCAACCGCGCTCAACTGCGCGCTCAGGCTGGCATCGTGCAGACGCTGCTTGATGTCGTTGAACTGGCTCAGGAAGGAGCGTCCGTTCGTGGTCTGCTCTGCGGCTGCCTGGTCGACGAGGAGCATCAGCGGGCGCAGCCCGGCGGCGACGTTGTTGTTGAGCGAGATGAGCGTGCGCAGCGTCTGCATGGCGCTGAGCAGGTCCTTCACCGCATGTGTGGCGTCGGCACCGTTGCGCAGCTGCGTGCGCAGGGTCGCCGCAAGCGTGGGGACTGCACCCGCGTCGAGATTGTCGCGCCGTGCCGTGGACACCGCGGCGTCCGCCTTGGAGAGGAGTCCTGACAGGCCGCCGTACGAGCTCACCTGGGCGTTGAGCTGGTTGTAGTCGGCAGCGTGACGCGCCACCGCGACATTGCCGCTCCACGCCGCCACCAACAACTCGACCTGAGCCGGCGTCGATGCCTTCTGCAGCTCGCCGGCCCATGCCTTCTGCGCGGTGACCGCATCGGCGGGGACATACTGCGCCTCGGTGATCATCAGCTGCTCCCAGCCGGTTTGAGGCGCCTGCGCCTTCAACCGCGCTGCAGCCAGGGCCGCCGTCCAGGCTGCGTCACTGCGGTGCTGCAGCTGGTCGAGGGCCGGCTTGCCGGTCTGGGTCCACCACACCGGCGCCCACCACCCTGCCTGGTAGTCGGAGTGGCCCAGCGAGGCGCGCAAGGGGGCGAGGCTCGCCTCCGGCACTCCCTGCGAGAGCATGACGTCCCAACGCTGCTCGAGCGCGGCGGCGCCTTTGGTGAACGCCCGGTGATGGGACGCGCCGACCGCGGTCACCCCAGCGGCAGCGGCGAGGGCCGCCAGCAAGAGACAGGCGGCTGCAATCCGGACAACACGCATGTGGTTGCCCAATGGTACGGGCGATCCGGGCCAATCGTTACACCGGGAGGTAACTAAATGGAGCGACGCGCCGACGCGGTGGTGCTGGGCCTGGGCCCCGGCGGCGAGGAGGTTGCCGGCCGCCTCGCTGAGGCCGGCCTCGACGTGATCGGCATCGACCACCGCCTCGTGGGTGGCGAGTGCCCGTACTGGGGGTGCGTCCCCAGCAAGATGATGGCCCGGGCGGCCAACCTGCTCGCCGAGACGCGCCGCGTGCCGGGCATGGCCGGGACGTCCACGGTCACCCCCGACTGGGCGCCGGTCGCCCGCCGCATCCGCGAGGAGGCGACGGACAACTGGGACGACCGGGTGGCGGTGGAACGGTTCGAGCGCAAGGGTGGCCACTTCGTCCGCGGAACCGGCCGCGTCACCGCGCCGAATAGCATCAGCGTCGGCGACGACGTCTTCACGGCGACGCAGGCGCTGGTGATCGCCACCGGCACCGAGGCCGTCGTCCCGCCCATCCCCGGCCTGCGCGACGCCGCCTACTGGATCAACCGCCAGGCCATCGAGACCGAGGTGGTCCCGGACTCGCTCGTCGTCCTCGGCGGCGGTGCCATCGGCCTCGAGCTGGCCCAGGTCTTCGCGCGGTTCGGCAGCCGCGTCGCGATCGTGGAAGCGATGGAGCGCCTGCTGCCGCTGGAGGAGCCCGAGTCGAGCGCGCTGATCGCACCGATTCTCGAGCGTGAGGGAATCACCGTGCGCACCGGGGTGGCCGCGGCGAGCGTGGCGGCCACGGCAGACGCCATCACCATCACGCTCGCCGACGGCTCAACGGTGAGCGGCGAGCGCCTGCTGGTCGCCACGGGGAGGCGCGCCGACCTCAAGGGACTCGGCGTCGCCGCTGCGGGCATCGACGACGGCGCGCGCTGGATCCGCGTCGACGGGCACATGCGCGCTGCTCCCGGCGTCTGGTCGGTCGGCGACGTGACCGGCGAGGGCGTGTTCACGCACGTGGCCGTGTATCAGGCGGGCTTCGCTGTTGCTGACATCCTTGGCCAGAAGCTGGAGACCGGCGCGGAGTATCGCGGGCTGCCCCGGGTCACCTTCACCGATCCGGAGATCGGCGCGGCCGGCCTCACCGAAGCGCAGGCGCGCGATCGCGGGATCTCGGTGCGCACGGGCCTGGCCCAGGTGCCCACGTCGACGCGCGGCTGGATCCACAAGGCGGGCAATGAAGGATTCATCAAGCTCGTCGAGGACGCCGATCGCGGGATCCTCGTCGGTGCCACGTCGGCGGGGCCGGTCGGCGGCGAGGTGCTGTCCATGCTCACGCTCGCCGTGCACGCGCAGATTCCCGTCGCGACGCTGCGCACGATGATCTACGCCTACCCCACCTTCCATCGCGGGGTCATCGACGCTCTGCGCGAGCTGCCCTGACGCGCCCTAGCTCAAGAAGCCGTTCTGCGTGAGCCAGGTGCGGGCGACGTCCTCGACCTTCAAGCCCTGGACCTCGACCATCGCGTTCAGGCCGACCATCGTGCTGGTGCTGAGCTTGGCGGCCACCGGCGCCATCAGCGCCGCAATCGCCGGGTGCTGCTTCAGCACGCTCTGGCGGACGATCAGGCCGACGTTGTCGGGCGGGAACAGCTTCTTGTCGTCCTGCAGCACGTAGAGGTTGTTGGCCTGGATCGCGGAGTCGGTGGTGAACACCTCACCGGCGGCGCACTGCCCGCTGGCGATGTTCTTCTCCGCGGTGCTCTCGATGTCGGTGTAGTTGGCGTTGCCGTACGCCGAGCTGTAGGTGCTCTTGAGGCCGGGCAGCCCGTCGGGCCGGGTGCGGAACTCCGAGAGGATGCAGATGCTCAGGCCCGGATGCGCCTGCAGGTAGTTGCCGAAGTCGCTGAGCGTGCTCCCGTACGTTGCCTGGTCAGAC
>VBJV01000189.1 GCA_005879785.1 Chloroflexota bacterium | reverse complement strand
AAGCATCTCGCGCACGTCCGCGACGTCGCGCCGAAGACGCCGGACGGTTGCGAGGAGTGTCTGACGAGCGGCGACGAGTGGGTGCACTTGCGGCTCTGCCTCGAGTGCGGTCATGTCGGTTGCTGCGACGACTCGCCTAATCGGCACGCCACGAAGCACTTCCATAAGACGAAGCATCCCGTAATGCGCAGCTTCGAGCCCGGTGAGGACTGGGGCTTTTGCTACGTGGAGAATCTGTTCATCGAGCCTGCTCCAGGGCCGGCTCGTTAGTCGGTCCGGCGTGGATGCGTGCGTAGCCTGGCCGTCGCGGCGTCGATGCGGGTGATGTAGACCCGCACCGCCTCTGCGTGCGCGCGGCGCGGCACCACGAAATGACGGTCGTCGGGCTGGACGCTCTTCAAGTCGTCCACCATCAAATCGCCGCCGTGCGCCTCGACCGCCTTCTCGAAGCGCTCGACGGCCGACAGCAGGTCGGCCAGATCATCGGAACGCTCCGCGCCGGTCACTGAGATGCCGCGACGCCGTAGCCGGTCGGTGACTTCGGCGGCAGCCGTGGCGCGCGCTTCTTTTTCTTCGCGATCGATGTCAGCCATAGGTTGTTCAGTCTAACCCAATGGCGCTGGAATGCGAGCGCTCGGCTAACCTGAGCGACGAACGAGTTCCACGAAATCGACAGGATTAGCGCGGCTGGGCACGCTGCACGAGGCGCTGCTGGCGGCGAAACGCGCCCGGTCCGACGCCCTGGATCCGCGCGAACGCCTTGCTGAACGCGACGGGATTGGCGTAGCCGACCGCCTGCGCCACATCGGCGATCACCGCGTGGTCCTCGCGCAGCCGCTGGGCGGCGATCGTCATGCGCCAGTGTGCCAGGTATTGCAGCGGTGGCTCGCCAACCAGCTCCGTGAATCGCACCGCGAACGCCGAGCGCGACATCGCGACCGCCGTTGCCAGCCGCTCTACGGTCCACGGCTCGGCGGGACGCGCATGGATCAGGCGGAGCGCACCGCCGATCGCCGGATCGGCCACCGCGCCGAGCCCGGCCGCCGGCGCATCCACGTTGGAGCTCCAGAACCGCAGCGCGTGCACGAAGAGCAAATCGGCCAGGCGCGCGAGCACGATCGAGCTCCCAGCCCCGGGCGAGCTACTCTCGCTGAGAATGAGCGGCACCAGGCCGGCGAGTTGCGGACTGGCCGATACCGCGCCCGCGGGCAGATGGATGGCCGGAGGCAGAGACGCGAGCAGCGCGTTGCGCGGCGCGCGGCCCAGCGCGAAATGCCCGATGATGACGGACGTCACCGGCCCGTCGCCGCCCGCGCGGGCCGAGTGCGGCTCCCGCGGACAGCCATCGAAGTCGAAGCTGAGTGGGGGCACGTCACTGCGGTTGGTGTCGCGCAACTCGTGGGCGGATCCCAGCGGCAGGATCACCGCGTCGCCCGTGGACAGAGCGAGCGCGGGGTCGCCTCGCAGCTCGAGCCACGCGCTGCCGCGCGCGACGATGTAGAAGCTCAGGTATTCCCGCTCGGGAATGCACAGCCGCCACGGCGTCCCGAAGGCGACCTGCCCGAAGATGACCGTGCGCAGGTGAACCGCTTCGATGACCTGCCCGATGACGTCGACCGGCATATCCGGCGCTGGTGGACGCGCGGTAGCAATCTGCGGCTTCTTGGACATGGATAATCCTGAACTCGGGCGATACCCTCCGCAAGGCGAAGGATCTCACCCCCCAAACACGCTGAAGGAGCCGTACTCAGATGCTCAGTGCGGGACTGCTCATTGCGCGCCTCGTCTTTGGCCTCAGCATCGGCGCCCATGGCACCCAGAAACTGTTCGGTTGGTTCGGCGGCTACGGACTCGCGGGGACTGGCGGGTTCTTCGAACAGCTCGGCTTCCGTCCCGGCCGCCTGTTCGTAGCTCTCGCCGGGTCGGCGGAGACGGTAGCCGGCCTGCTTCTCGCGCTCGGTCTTCTCGGCCCGGTCGGCCCGGCATTGATGCTCTCCGTGATGATCGTCGCGGCGGCGACGGTACACCGAGGGAAGGGATTCTTCGCGACGACCAATGGCATCGAGCTGCCGCTGCTGTACGCAACGGCCGGTGTCGCGCTCGCCCTGACCGGCGCCGGCCCGTACTCGCTCGATGCGCGCCTCGGACTGGAGGCGGTGCACTCGCCGACGTTCACCGCCGTCGCGCTCGCCGCCGGTGTGATCGGCGCCATCGGTAATCTGGCGGCGCGGCGCCCGGCGCCAGCCGCTACCAGCGTCGGCGTGGGGACGACGTAGCATGTCCATTCCTCTGTTGCTCTTGATCGGCAGCATGATCGGGGGGCCTCCGTCGCCCGCCGCCGTTCGTGCGTACGTCGCGGCCGAGGGCATACCGGCCTTCGCCCGCAAATACGGTATGAGATGCTCGGCCTGTCACCTCGCGGTGCCGGCGCTCAACGCCTACGGGCAGGCCTTCAAGGACAACGGCTACCGGATGAAGAACGGCACCGACGATCTGCGGGCCAACGAGCCGGGCTATTGGCCTGTGTTCGCCTGGCTGTGGAAGAATTACGAGTACGACGTCCAGCGAGTCGGCGGGCAGACGGTGCAGGGTGTCGGCCGCATGAGGGACGGTGCGGTGGTCTTCGGGGGCATGGGCTCCGTCAGCGACAAAGTCTCGTTCCGTTTCCTTCCGAGCGTCTACGAGGACGGGTTCACCTTCACTGATGCTGGCTGGATCCGATACAACCAGGCGTTCGGCACCGATTGGGTCAACATCAAGGTGGGGTCCAACGAATTTGACGTGCCGATCAACGGTGGGCGCGAATACAACATGAGTAACTCGCGATTCGCCGTATTGTACGCGTACGCGGTGCCGGGGACCGTCTCGCGCTTCACGCTGTTGT
>VBJV01000187.1:4978-8583 GCA_005879785.1 Chloroflexota bacterium | reverse complement strand
CGTCGGGGAGCGGCCGCGAGGCGGCCGCCTGGGATCTCACAGTGGTCATCACGCCAATTTAACCGCTATTCCTCAGGGCGCTCGCTCAGACGCCTCCTTAGTGTCCACGGCGTGGTGCATGAGGACTCCTTGGGGATCCTGACGAAGAATGACCACCGGCTTCGAGTCCACGCTGCCATGTACAGCTTCAAGATGAATTGAATACGGAAGGGTGACCCAACAACGTTGAGCCACCCTTCCGTGCACCGATGCGATTGTTATCTATCGCCTCGATACACAGTCAGCGTGGGACGAATTCGGAGAACCATCGCTGCTCCTCCTGTGTATCGTTCTCACCGACTTCTTCCAACGTAACGCGCGGTACCCGGCGCCGCAAGCACACCAGCCTGCTAACTTTGGCGCTCACGAACCTCGATTCGCCGTCTGTACTCGCGCGGTTGGAGTGAGGTTCAGGAGTGACGTCACGCCACCGACCACCACGCCGTCGATGAGACGCGACCGCGAGCGTGCCAACGACGTCGAGGTGCGGCTGGCCACATCGATCTATGTAGCGAGCGCCCGCACTCCCAGCGGGGCCGCGCCCGGTCTCACGGCAGCTGCTCCCACCTCAGTGCGGCTCTGGTCCGGGCTCCGGCTCCGGTGGCTCGGGCTCGGGACCGGGGTCCGGTTCCTCGACGTCAAGAACCGATTGCATCTGCCACCTCCTAGGCGATTCCATGTTCGGACTATATCATTATCCTTGATACCGAAGATATCAGCTTAGGGCTAGCTCGGGAGCATTGAGGAGCCGGCTGGAAACGCATCGATTCCCGAGCCAACGCAGCGCTGGCTCCCATATGGAGCGCTGCATGGGTACGAAGCTGTCGAGCCTTGGCCGCGCTGAACGCTCCATAATCTACCATCTGAGCTATAATATCTTGTACTATGGCAACACTCAGGCTAGGCGCTCCACTCGTCTCCCCCAGCCGGCACGCGGCGGCGCATGTATCCAGGCCACCGGAACCAAGCCTCGCAGAGCGCCGTGCGCTCTTGCTGCGCCGGCGACGACACGGACTATGGCTTCAGGTGCTGGCGCTCCTTGGTGTGGCAGCAGCGTCCGGCTGGCTCCTGCTTTCTGCGATTGAATTCCTCGTGCACCAGTGATCACGCGCCACTCAGGGTGACAACTCCCACCTTCAGCTCGAGAAGTCGGGATCGATGTCTCCCAAACACTGGCTCGCGAACGCTGTCGTCTAGGTAGATTTGCGAACCTTGGCGTGCGCCAATGGGCTGCTGCCGCGTCGCGAGTTGGAAATCGCTGAAAGCGGCCCCACCGCGCGTCCGGTAGACCGCCTCTCAGACCGAGGTCGAACTTTCCGCCTCGACGATTGCCCCGCTTAGGACGTGGGCGTGAGCCCACGTCGCGAGCTCCATCAGAGCCGGACGGAGTGCTGCTCCGGTCGGCGTCAACTTATAGACAGAGGCGATGGGGGGGCCGGGCTGAACCTCGCGGCTGACCAGCCCTGCTGTCTGCAATTCACTCAAGCGAGCCGAGAGCATGGCCTCGGTGATTCCCGGTATAGCGGCGGCCAATTCCGCGAAGCGCGCCGGGCGTTCGAGCAGAGACCCTAGGATCACGCCGTTCCAGCGTTTGCCGAGCAGCGCGAAGACGCTGGTCAGCGCTTGGTCGCAGCGGACCGGCGGCAGGGTGGATTCGCGGCTCACGAGCCCAATGGTACCCGTGGTGGCTCGGAAAACATTGCTACTATGGCAAGTATAGCTGCTAGACCGAACATAGGGACCCCGACGATGCAGAACACGAAGGCTGTGCGCTACTACGAGTACGGCGATCCATCCGTAATGAAGTTAGAGGAGGTCCCTCGCCCCCGGCCGAAGCCCGGTGAGGTGCTGGTGAGGGTGCGCGCCACGGGGGTACATCCGATGGATTGGAAGACACGCGCGGGATACCTGAAGGACTTCATGCCCGTGGAGCTCCCACACGTCCCCGGTTGGGAGTTCGCGGGTTCCGTTGAAGAAGTCGGTGAGGCGGTGAGCGGTTTCAAACCTGGAGACACGGTCTTTGGCAGGGGCTCTGGTACCTATGCCGAGTACGCAGTGGCGCCGGCGGCGACGCTCGCGCACAAGCCAGACGCGCTGAGCTTCGAGCAGGCTGCCCCCCTCGGGCTCACTGGGGTCACCGCGTGGCAGGCGGTCGAGGCGGCGGAACTGCAGCCTGGTCAGCGTGTGCTCGTCCAGGGGGGAGCCGGCGGCGTGGGCTCGTTGGTCGTGCAACTCGCGCGACAAAGGCACGCTCACGTAATCGCGACCACCTCTCCCGAGAACGTCGACTACGTGCGGGCACTCGGGGCGGACGAGGTGCTCGATTACATCGCGGCGCCGTTCGAGAAGCGCGTCGCGGGCCTCGACGCGGTCATCGATACGGTTGGAGGCGATGTGCTCGAGCGATCCTGGGGCGTGCTGAAGACGGGAGGGGTCCTGATAACCATCGCCGCGATGCCCGACCAGGCCATTGCGGAAGCGCACGGTGTGCGCGTCCGCGGGTTGGCCCAGCTTGAGTCGACCACGCGGATCCTCGAGCAGCTAGGCGACCTCGCGGCTTCAGGCGCGATCAATGTGCCTGTGGCCGCCACGTTCCCGCTACACAAGGTGGCCGAAGCCCACGCCGCCAGCCAGACGGGGCACGGTCGCGGCCGGCGAGTTCTGATTATCGAATTCTGATTATCGAATGAATCAACGCTTATGACCGGCGCAAGTCTCCTGCGCCGTTGGCGCGTGTGGCCTTGCGAGTAATTGCCACTGCGCTTTCTCAGCACACCCAGCCGGCCTCGAGTCGTGTCATTGCCGTTCGTCGGCCGCTGCGGGAGCACGATGAACAAGCGGAAGTCAGGTGCTCGGCAGCTGCTGCCTGCGGCGATTGCCGGAAGAGCCGCCGCACCGTCAATGTAGATGTCGATGCGGTTGCCGTCACGCGGCGGGGCACCCGCCGCCCATCGACCGCCGTCTCCACGAAGCGCTTGTTCCCAACCGACCTGCGCTAGGCGGCGACGGTGGTGGTGACGACTGGCCCGTTCAATGATGTCGCCGATGCGCCCGTCAATGGCATCGAGCACGGTCACGCCTCATTTGCATGCTCGCTAGAGGATCAAGTGTCGCTCATCCGATCCAGAACAGGACCCGGCCACGCGGCAGCCCGCTGCATGCGCTCCCCGGGCGCGGGCTGCTCAGGGGCACAAATTGCCTACACCGGAGACCAGCTTTAGCTCGACTCTATCAGGGGCAATCGAGTACTCAGATGGCAATGACAATTCTGATTCCGAGCAGCACCAGCGGCCAAAGCAAGACTGCAAGAAGTGCAGACAACACACCTCCGATGGTCGAAATGTGCTCAAAGAAGTGATGCGATACGGCGACGAGAACTCCTATGACTAGCCACAATACGCTGCCCAGTGAAAGTCGGCCCATCAGTGGATCTCGCCAGTTTTGTTTGCCTTGGTCACATGCGTCCTCCGGTTGCGTCGCGGCTGGATCCTCGCGCGGGCGGCGCGGGCGGAACTGCCGGGTGCGTCGACGAACGCAGCCTGGATCTGTTGCCAACGAACGAGATA
>VBJV01000187.1:0-4960 GCA_005879785.1 Chloroflexota bacterium | reverse complement strand
GAGCTCCTTCTCCGCGGCGCGGCGATCGTCGACGTTCTCGTGCAGTGTCCGGTCGTATTCGCTGCGGAAGGTGCGACGCAGCTGCGTCGAGCGCTCGCGCAGCAAAACGGCGACAGCGATGGCGATCAGCAGGACGGCGGCGACCGCGATCACGATGTATACGACGACGGACATAGCCTTGTCATCCTTTCTTGATTCTCACGCTATCATACTTTATGATACCGTATTGAGCTGAGGAGAGACATGTCACCGCGCCGGGTTCCACGGAGACGGCAATCGACTGCGTCGCCGGGACCAACGGGTGACTCCGTGGACACGGCACGTCAAAACGGTCTCCGCTGGGTCAGCGATGTCATGCCGGGCATCAAGCGCCGGGCCCATCACCGTTCCTTCGCGTACAGCGGCCCCGATGGGGCTGACATCAGGGACGCCAGGACGCTACAGCGCATCAACGATCTGGCGATCCCCCCGGCCTGGACGTCGGTTTGGATCTGCCCGCACGAGCGTGGTCACGTGCAGGCCACGGGGCGCGATGCGCGGGGCCGCAAGCAGTATCGGTATCACCCCCGCTGGCGGGAAGCTCGCGACGAACGGAAGTACGACCGCATGGTCGCTTTCGGTGAAGCGCTCCCGCTTATCCGCCGGCGTGTCAACCGCGACTTCAAGAACCCCAGCCTTTCTCGCGAACGGGTGCTGGCTACAGTGGTGCGCCTCCTGGACATCGCCTTGATTCGGGTGGGCAACCGTGAGTACGCACGGGACAACGCGTCGTACGGTCTCACCACCATGCAGGCCGACCAGGTGCGCCTCGATGGATCGCGCGTCCGCTTTGCGTTTCGCAGCAAGTCGGGCAAGCACAGCATCGTTGAGGTGGAGGATGAACGCGTGGCACGCACGCTTCGCCGCTGCACCACGCTACCCGGCGAGGAGCTTTTTCAGTATCTGGGCGATGACGGCCAACCGCGGCCCATCACATCTGACGACGTCAACGCCTACCTACGCGCTCTAAGCGGTGATGACTTCACCGCCAAGGATTTCCGGACGTGGGCGGGCTCCGTACTCACCGTTCGAGCACTGCTCGACCACGACGGCCACGAGTCGGCGACGGAGGCCAGACGTGAGCTCGTCAGCGCCATCAAGGCGGTGGCTTCACAATTGGGAAACACGCCCGCAGTTTGTCGCAGTTGCTACGTGCATCCGTGGGTCATCGACGCGCACCTGCGTGGGTCACTGGCGGAGATCGATCTGCCAGCTCGCCGGCCCCGCGTGCCAAGCATCCTGACGACATTGAGCGCCGACGAGCGTGCCATCCTGGGCTGGTTGCAAGCGAGAACGCGCGCAGCTGCACGGGTTGCCGAACCGGCTTTGTAGCGGGCACCACCGGCTCGACCCCTCGCGCCGGCCTGCTGTTCGGCGGAACTCGTCGAGGCTTGACTCAATCTGGTATTCGCAGGGGCGTCGCGGGTCAAAAGCCGCGAGTTGTCGCTCGGGTAGCCAGTTCGGAGCGGGTCGACACACCTACCTTGGCGAACACGTGAGCGACGTGCGCCTTGACCGTGTTCACCGAGATAAACAGACTCTCCGCCACTTCGCCATGCGTGGCGCCGGTGGCGATCAGACGGACAACCACCGCCTCGGCGGGTGTCAAGCTGTCCCACCCAGAGGACGGACGCTTGCGCTCTCCACGGCCGCGTGCCGCATATGCGCACGCGTCAGCAACGACATCGCCGCGCCTTCGGCGAGTGCGGTCGCGAGCGTGTCGCCGTGGAGTGTACCCGGACCTCGGCGTTCGTCTCTTCCCACGCCGTCTGTTCGATCAGCGGACGAACACATGCGTATTGCTCGCGAAGGGCTTGCGTGGCGCCCAAGAGTCGGGCCCCTTCCAGATCGCCGCCACTCAGAATAGCGCAGCCGGCAAGCACCTCAAGAGTGCTGATGGTCTCTCCCAAGCTTTCAGCCGCGACAAATGTCCTCAACGCCCGATGCGCGTCTGCCTCCTACCGCTGGGCTGATTCTGCTCGTCGCGGGGATCGTCCTGTTCGCTCTCGGCGTCATGCTCATTGCCATCGGCGGGCGTCGTCAGGTAACGATCCGCGAGGATGTGCACAGCACCGGCCAGGGCAGGAGCGGGTTCAGGAGCGGAGTGACTCCGGTCCTTAGCTGACCGTCAGCGCCCAACTTTGGGACCCGGTTCGCTCGGGTCCGGCAGCCGCCGTCATAGCCAACCGTTTCAGCCCGCCAGACCATGACCACGAACACCTAGCGATCGATGCCGGCTTGCCACCGCTCTCAATTCGTGAGACCGTCTGGCTGCATGAGGAGGTAGAGCATGCGAGCTGGCCAAAACTGGTTACGCGCAATGCGATCACGGCTCCGCACGCGCGCGCGCGTGGTTCAACTCCTTCGCCTCGCGATCTTAGTGATCGAGGGGATCATCGCGGTGCGGATCCTTCTCAAATTCGCCGGGGCCAACCCGCAGGCCGGGTTCACCAGCTTCGTTGACCGGCTGAGCTCACCCTTCGTCGGCCCTTTCCATCCTGTGTTCGCCGACCAGCTGTTCAGCGGCCACCCGCTGGAGTTAGGCTCACTGCTCGCGATGGGCGTCTACGCTGTCCTGGCCTACGTGGCTTTCCGCCTCGTTCGGGCCGCCTTCTCCGCGACCGGTGGCTAGTGCAGCGCTACCTCGGCATGGACGTCGCCTCCGATGACCATTTCGGCGCGCGTCAGCCGAGCTCGTCGATCACCACTACCGAGGGACCGGTGTAGGTGCGGGACTTGTGAAACACGCTGCCCTACAGAGGCGCCTGCTGCCGGCTGGCCACCAGGTTGGCACGCCGAGGTGAACAGGGTCCGATAGCCAGCGTTGGTCAGCTGATATCGCGTTCTATCCAGCGCAACTACTCACGATGCGATACTGCGCAGCCAGTGTAAGGTAGAGTAAGTGTCATTCACGCGTTGCCGCCACGCTTGGCGACATCTCGGGGAGACAGGACTCGAACCTGCGACCCCTTGGTCCCCCAGATTAGTGCTAATTCCCGGCAGGTTCTCTGAACTCGAATTAGAGTGCTTTCGTCGGGAAACGGTTGGAAAGAGCACTAGTCCCTGCAGGCTGGAAAGCGCTGGAATCGGCTGTAACTGAGTGGTCTAGGTTGGCACGGGTAGTGCACAACGTTGAGCAGGAGAAGTTCATAGGCCCGGGTGACGCGACCATATCACGCCCACCGTCGCTTGCTGACCGCGGCGTATCGGTGCGCGCGGTACCTCTCGGGCAGTTGGCCGGCGAGGTAGGACGCTTTGAGGGTCGTGAACGCTTGCGTGTACCGTCTCCGGCGGAATGGGAGATGCGGTGTGGTCGCCTGAGGGTCGCCGGCGCCTGAATCGTGACGATCGCCTGATCCGCAACGCACCCACAACGCCGAGACCGAGTGCGATCAAGAGCGTGGCAGTCCACGTCGCCGCGGTCACCGGTCGGACTGCCGCTTCGCTGCGCCCCGCTGTATGCGAGGAGAGTCCGCAGGATTGGCAGTGCGTGCCCGCCGGAGACGGCAACTCCCCCGCGAATGCGCCCCTCGGCGGCGGCTGCGGGCTGGGCGGCGCGGTCGACAGGCTAGGTGTGTGTGAGGCGGCAGGTCGAGCGGAACCAGCTTGGCTGACGAGCGGTGTTGGCGTAACCCGCGGCGGGCCAGCGGCTGGCGTCGTGACGACGTAGGTAGCTGAGGCCACGCTCGAAGGGAAATAGGTCACTGGCATGTCGACTGGCATGGCGAGCCCGACGTCGAGCTGCTGCGGGCCCGAGGCGAGCTTAATGGGAAGAGTCCCGCTCACGTCTCCGAAGAAGTGCTCTTCGACAGATGGGGACGGAAACGGTGGACCCAGGGGTTGCTCAGTCACCGCGGCCGTGGCAGCGCCGATGAGGAATCCTCCCCGAAGTGTGAGGACAATGCTCGAAAGTCCTTTCAGTGGGAGGCAGCACTCCGCCCAGTCGTAGTGATAGCTCACCTTCTGGCCCGACGGCCCTGATGTGGGGCTCCCGGGGTTCGCCGTCAACGTCGGTGGATAGGAGGTCACGTCCGCGACGGCAGTGGAGCGGCACAGAGTGAACGCCACGAGTGCTCCGACTGGAACCTTCCATCGTCCCCCGCCGAATCCCTTCACATCGCGATCATAGTCGACGATCGCCAACCGCTGGGGAGCGCATGATGTTGATGACGCTGGCGTTGTATGGAACATGGCGGTCGCAGACGCTGTCGTGGAGGACGGACGTGTGGCCCGCTCTTGGACCCTCGCGGCATAAAGAGCAGCGATTAGCGACTACTGGCGTGGGCTAACCGTCCCTACCTGGCGGGGCGCGCGACTTGCGTCTGCGGCTCAACATGAGCCGTCCTGGGGAAGCTGGGGGCTGTAGGTCTCGCGATCGTCTTTCTGGGGATCGAAGGCGCCATCGGAGCTGCGTTCTTGATCATGGGCCGGTTACCGCAAGGTTTCTCGTCCACATTGCCAACACTCGAGCCGGGCGTCTAGGCTCGGTTCATGCTCGTTTGCCCGAGTTGCGGCCATGAGAACCAGCAGGGCGCCCGTTTCTGCAACGAATGCGCGGTTCCGCTCGCCGTCGCGTCCGCGAGGGAACAGCGCAAGACCGTGACGGTTCTCTTCTGCGACGTGGTTGGCTCCACAGGACTTGGCGAGACGCTCGATCCGGAGACGCTGAGAGATCTGCTGGCCCGCTACTTCAGACAGATGAAGACGATCATCGAGCGTCACGGCGGCACGGTGGAGAAGTTCGTTGGCGACGCAGTACTAGCGGTATTCGGCGTGCCTCAGGTCCACGAGGACGATGCGCTTCGCGCCGTCCGGGCTGCGGTCGAGATGCGCGACGCGATGCCCCTGATTGGGGTCGAGGGAAGAATCGGCGTCAGTACCGGTGAGGTCGTCGTGGGAACGGCGGAGCGGCTCGTGACTG
>VBJV01000186.1:3794-7840 GCA_005879785.1 Chloroflexota bacterium | reverse complement strand
CGCCACTCACCGTCGGCGTCGGGCAGAGAGTGGAGGAGCCAAGACCCGCGACCGGGAGGGTGGAGCCGGCTGCTCTCATCGGCACCATGGCGCACACGGCAAGCGTCGCGAGCGCGCCGAACGCACGAACCCCCATGACCGGTTAACGAGGGCTCTGAGCGATCTCCTTCAATCGTGTGCGGAGGCGGGCGCCGGACCTTGGCGGTTGAAACATCATATGTGATGTATTATCAACTTCTTGGAACGTGCCGGATCGGTGATTCGAGAGGCGCGCCGCCGGGCGGGCCTCAGCCAGGTGGAGTTGGCGCGGCGTCTGCGGACGTCGCAGGCTGCCGTATGGAGATGGGAGAGCGGCGTCGTCGAGCCATCCTGGTCTGCGGTGTCCCGCGCCGCGTCGGCGTGCGGCCTCGCGGTCGCGGTTGATCTCCAGGCGGTGGATCCGGACGAATGGCGCCTCGTCGAATGGGGCCGGGCGCGTTCGCCGGCGCAGCGGCTCCGCGATCTGCAGACGTACAGCCGCTTCGCAGTCGCGGGCCGAGCCGCCCTGGAGAAGGCGAAGCGCCGTGGCTGAGCCAGCGCTCGATGCCACCCGGTTGCTGGCGACACTGGTTCAGAGCGGCGTGCGCTTCGTGGTCATCGGTGGGCTCGCCGCGGTCCTCCATGGGGCGCCGTACCAGACCGCCGATTGCGACATCGTTCCCGAGCAGAATCAGGCGAACCTCGCGCGTCTTTCCGAAGCGCTTCGCGCGCTGGGTGCGCGGATATGGACGGGCGCTGGCGACGGTTTGCGATTCGAGCACGACGGTCGATCACTCCGCGACGCGCGGGTATGGAATCTCATCACGGACTTCGGGTTGCTGGACATCAGCTTCGAGCCGGCCGGCCTCGAGAGCTACCGTGACCTCGAGCAGCGAGCAGTCCGCATTGAGGTCGACGGTGTGCGCTTCGCGGTCGCCGCTCTCGAAGATGTCGTGCGCTCGAAGCAAGCAGCCGGGCGCGACAAGGACGCACGCAGCCTGCCACTCCTTCGCCGGATGCTCGCCGAGGGGATCGAGCTGCGCTCTGAGGAAGAGGAGTAGAGCGAGCTCAGGAGATCGTCGATGTCCGGTTGCGCCTGCCGAGCGGTGGTCGCGCTGCCTGGGTACCGGGCGCTGAGACGCAATGGGGCGGGCGAGGCTTTGGGCCTCGCCCGCCCTGCACGTGCCCGTGCGGTTTCGGATTATGCGATGTGGCGTGGGCCTTTGTCACGGCGGCGGCGCCGAGCAATGCCGGCGGCCACCAGGGCGGCGCCGACCAGCGGCAGCGCCGGGACCCACGGAACCTCGGGTACCGAGACCAGGTTGTTGGCCTGGAAGTTGAAGCAGCAGATGCCGTCGACCTCGAGCGGGACGTTGTCCGCCTGGGCCTGGGCGTTGTCGATGGAGGCTTGCAGGTGCGACGAGGCGAAGGCGTACGAGCCCACCTCCTCGAGCAAGCTGCTCACGGTCGGGGTGCCGACGTCAACGCGGTTCACCGTGATGGTGATGGTGCACGGGCTGCTCACCGACGGCGTGGCCGGGCAGCTCACTGTGCCGGTCTCGTTGTGCGCCGTGGTCCCGGCCTCGGGGTAGTAGAGGACGTGCGGGTCGCAAGCGGACACCGAGCAGAGGTCGATACTCTGCGCCGCGCCCGCGAAGTACTGGTCCGTGTTGGTGCTCCGCTGAGCGCCGTTGGTCTCCATCATTGCGTAGTAGATGGTGTTTCCCATCTGCCACCGCGTGACGTATTGCTGGAAGGCGGTCCCGGGGATGCTCGCCATGTCCGCCGCCAAGGTGGCTCCGGTCAGGTCCACGACCTTCATGGTGACCGTCAGCGTGTTGCCTGACAGGCTCAACTGGTTGGAGAGGAAGTCGAGCGAGGTGTGGTTGGTGCCGGTCACTGCTCCGCTGGTGACGGAGAACAGCGCGTCAGCGGAAGGATCGGTCTGACCCGCGATCGGAGCCGCACTGGGCCCGCCTACTGGTGTGCCCAGCAGGCCGGTGCCCGCGTTCTGACGGATGACCATGACCAGCGCTGCGCCCGCATGGTCCGCCGAGTTGCTGGTGGCGAAGGGCTGCTGGATCAATCCGTTCGACATGTCGTCGTAGATGATCTCCGCGGCGCCGGTGTTGTCCATGGTCACGCTGAAGAAGTCGGCCAGGTTGCGGTTGCCGGGAGGCATGTTGGTGATGCAGCCGGTGCCCGACAGGCACACGTCCTCGTAGTCCATCGGGTGCGGGGTCACCTTCAGCACCTGCGTGGTCGGCGCGTTGTAATTGATGGTGCCGTCCGTGTTGGTGGGGAACGCCAGCTGGTTCATGAACACGTTCCACACGTGCCCGGATGAGGTGCTGCTGGGATCGAGGCTCGAGGAATCGCCGTACCAGACGGCGTCGGCCATGCCCGATCCGCCGGCCTTGATCCAGGGGAAGACGTTGACCGCGTCGCCGGTGCTCGCGAGCCCGTCGCTGACCTGCACCGGCGCTGTCCACTGGGTCCAGCCCGTACTGGGGCTCGACGCGGCGACGAATACCTGGCGCTGGGAGGCGATGGTGCTGCGGCCGACCCAAGTCACGTAGAGGTTGCGGGCCGCGTCCATCGAGCTGACCACGAAGTTGGCCACGTCGCCGGAGTTGATGACGCCGTTGGCGACCGTTATGAGGCCCGGTCCGCCGGTGTCGTCGAGGAAGGTCAGGTCGCCGGCCGCGTCGTTAGGCGTGCCGATGTTGAGCTTGATGGTCGAGCCGCTGTACGTGGCCTCGAACACCTTGCCGGTCACCTGGTCGATCGCCGGGTAGCCGTCGGCGCCGAAGTGACTATTGCCGCCGTCAGCCGACGTGTAGTTGAGACCGTCGGGGCTCTTCACCCACGCTTGAAACGATGTAGGGCCGTACTCCTGGTACACCGTGGGCCGGACCAGGTTCAGCGATGTCGAGTATGCCTCGGACGTGGTCGCGCCCTCGTCGGTGGTCTTCTCGTTGCGGAGGCATGCGAGGGCATAGAGGTCGCTGAAGTAGTGGCCCTGCTGCGGGCGGTTGTCGAAGGCCAGGTCGGTATCGCCTCCGCCGGGCGGCGCGTTGATGCTCTGGACCGCGTTGGGTGGCGTCATCTGATTGATCACGCGGTACGTGTAGCCGCCGTCCTTGGAGACCTCCCAGGCGCTGCGCTGCGTGCCGGTGCCCGTGGGACCGCTAGCGAACACGTCACCAATCCGGCTGACCCCGATGCTCGGCTCGCCGAACGGATGGATGGGGTCCATCACCGACGGGACTCCGAAGCTGATGGTCGTGCTCAGAGGCGGCAGGACCACCTGGGCTCGTGGGCTCGAGGAGGCTGTGACCGTCGCCGTGTAGGTGTCGTTGGCGCCGACTGAACCGGCGATGATGACGACGTAGTTGCCCGGCGCGGCGTCGCTGTCAGCCGCCACGGAGGGGTTGTTGCTGTTGGGATCTGCTCCCAGGATGTTGCCGCCCGAGTCCTCGAGGTATGTGTCGAGCGTGCCCCCCAGTGTCCCGGGGTAGGCCACGCTCACCGAGAGGTTGATCTGGTTCGTCGCCGTATAGCCACCGGGGGCAACGAGCGTGATGCCGAACGACTCGCACGCTGACGGTGGGCAGGGATTCAAGGGGTGCCCCTGAGCGTCGTCGCCCAGGCCGGTGATCGGGCCACCGGTGACGGTGGCCGTCGCCGGTCCGCCCGTCGCGTAGACCGTCACATTCGACTGGCTCGGCGCCGCGAGCGCGAGCGACGGAACGAGCAGGGCGGCTGAGAGCCCTCCGAGTACGGCGACGGTCCAGCGCGAACGTGGCATCGGCGGTTCCCTTATCGACTAATTGATGTGAACCGGACGGTTGGCACTGCGCCGCTTGCGCAACACGACGCCACCAGCAATCGCGGCCGCCCCCAGTCCGAACAACGCCGGCGCCCACGGCGCCTCCGGCACTTCGACCGCGAGGTTGTTGGCCTGGAAGTTGAAGCAGCACACGCCGTCGATCTCCAGCGGCGTGTGGTCCACCTGTGCCTGCGCG
>VBJV01000186.1:3088-3673 GCA_005879785.1 Chloroflexota bacterium | reverse complement strand
CGTCTCGATGTGGCCCAGTGCGACGTTCGGCGTCGTGCCTGCGGGCAGCGTTCCCTCCGGGTACGTGAGCACGAGTGGAGTGCACCCGGACACGGAGCATAGGTCGATGCTCTGCGCCGGGCCGGCGAAGAACTGCGGCAACGTGCTGCCCGTGGCGGGATTGGGATTCTCGACGCCGGCGTACCAGATGGTGTCGCCCATCTGCCAGCGGGTGATGTACGAGAGGTACTGGCCGCCGGTCGAGGCGAACGCGGTGGCGAGACCGGTGGCACTGAGATCAGCGACGCTCATCTTCACCGTGAGCGTGCTGTTGTCGTTGGAAAGGCTCAACTGGTTCGCGTGGTTGCTCAGCGCGCTGTTGCTGACGAAGTCCATGCCCGCGACGTTCGAGCTGGAAAGCGTGCCACCCGCGATGACCGGGAAGAGCCCATCGCCGTTCGCGTCGCCCTGACCGCTGATCGGGGCGCTCGACGTCCCGGTGACATCGGTGCCGTAGAGCCCGGGGCCGCCGTTCTGCCTCGCGATGGTGACCAGCGCCGCGCCCTTGTGGTCGGCATTCTGGTTGCCGTTGGGCTCGGTGCCCGG
>VBJV01000186.1:0-3080 GCA_005879785.1 Chloroflexota bacterium | reverse complement strand
TCGAAGTTGACCTGGAAGAAGTCGGCCAGGTTGCGGTTGCCGGGCGGCATGTTGGTGATGCAGCCGGTGCCGGAGAGACAGACGTCGTTGTAGTGCATCGGGTGGGGGCTCACCTTCACCTCGGTAATAGACGGCGTGGCCGTCTGATCCACCGCACCGCCGGTGAGTGTTGGAATCACCACTTGCGACATGAAGACGTTCCACTTCTGGTTGAGCTGGCTGCTCGGGTCGCCGCTGGTCTGGTCAGAGCCGTACCAGACGACATCGGCGCGGCCCGCACCGCCACCCTTGATCCAGGGGAACACGTCCACGTTGTCGCCCGCCACCGAGTTGCTCACCTGCAGGCTGGAGGTGCGCCACTGGTCCCACTTGTTGTTGTCGGGCGGCGAGACGCTGACGTAGATGTGGTAGCCGCTGTTCCAGACCACCCAGGCGTTGCGACCCTGATCGAGGGACACAGTCGGCCCCAGCAGCCCGGTGACGGCGTGCGTCGTATCGACGGGGATGAGACCGGTGGGGGGCGGGCAGCCGGTGGCCGAGGCGACGTCGGCGAAGCAGAGATGGCCGTCGGCGGTGGGCGTGCCGATGTTCATCGATACGCCACCTCCCGTCACGACGACATCGAATACCTTGCCGGTCACGGGGTCGATGGCGGGGTCGCCGTTGGCGCCCGCAGGGCAGCTGGACGGGCTGACGTCGCACGTCCCGGTGCCGCCGGTCAGTGCCGGTTGGAAGAGGAGGCCCGGGCCACCGGGCTCCGGATCAATGGCGCTGTTGCTGTACGCCCACTCACGATGCCCGTTCACCGCGAGCAGCAGCAGGCTGAGGTCCTGCGTGTACTCCTGATAGATGAGCGGCAGGGGGCCCTTGTACGTGCTCTGCGACTCGTCGCCATTGGCCGGGTCGAACACCACCAGCCACTGCCGGTCGGCGCCCGGCACTGATGCGCCACACCCGCCGAGGCTGTTCTGCGATGTGGTGCCGCCGCCGTTGGTCGTGGTCTCCATGCGGAGGCACTCGGCGCCCGCGAGGTCGCTGAAGTACTGCTTGCTGGTGTGGTCGAACGCGATGTCTGTGTCACCGCCGCCGGGCGGATCGTCGATCCCCACCACCGGGGTCGGCGGCAGCCCCTGGTTGACGATGCGGAACGTGTGCCCGCCGTCCACTGACGCGTTCCAGATGCTGTGTTGCGTGCCGGTTCCCCAGGGCCCGCTGGCGAAGACGCGTCCGAGGCCGTCGAGCCCGATGTCCGGCTCGCCATAGGTGTGGATCGGATCCACCACGGTGGGCGTCTCGAAGGTGATCGGGTTGCCCGCGGCCACCGCCCGGACGCCGGGCGTGAACGTGGTGAGACTGCCTGCGACCATGAGGCCGATTCCGCCGGCCAACGCCGTCCTGGCTGCGGGCCTCGCGCCCACGCTGGTTCGAGATGGTAGCGGATTTCCGGTGTGGTCAATCGCTTGGTCCGTTCGAGTCCAGCTGGCCGGAGTGACGCCGTGCCGCTGCGCTGGGCGATGCTGGCTGCCGGACTGGATCCGGCGGTTGGCGCTGGACGTCTCCGCTGTCGTTGATGGAGCCTCAGGGAGCGCCCGGTTCGCCACGACGACCTGAGCGCCCCGCGCAAGATTCGACCCGCTCCGCGCGTCAGCACCAATACCGTGGCTGCGCGTCCTGACGACCCTGGCCTTCGCTCATACCGCGCCCTCGAGGCGGTGCGTGCCCGTATGGCCGCGCCCGCGCCCGGTCTCCGCTTTCCATTCGCCACCCGGCAGCGCATCGGCTTCAGCTCGGAGACCAGGGCCTCCCCGGTCACCGGTGTGGCGTCGCAGCCCGCCACGCTGATCCTGCCGGGTTTCTCCCGCTCCCAAGCATCGCGTGGCGGATCTGGGGCAGACTATGTGGACCGGCTGGCTGCAACCCTCATACGCCGGAGGCGATCCCTACAGGCTGCGACAGGTTCAGGGGGAGATTCATGAGTCAGGCTTCGCTCACTTTTTCCCGCCTCGGCAATCGCTCGAGCGAGTGGCGAGACGGCTTCGTGCGGTTCGCGCAGCGGCACCGCGATGCCTGGCCCGCGGTGGCGATCATCGTGGCCACCGTCGCGGCGTACCACTTCACGCTGACGAGCCTGTTCGACTTCCTGCGGCTGGACACGCCGCTGGCCTACCTGCCGCTGCTGCCCCTGTTCTGCATCGGCATCGCGGTGATCACTGCGCGGCGCTATGCGCAGGCCAAGCGGCCGATCAAGGACCGCCAGATCGACTTCCTGGTGGGAGTCCCGATGGTGGTCCTGGCGCTGCTGCTGATCACGCTGGCCCCGGTCATCGCCTCGGCGTACTACTGGAGCGACCGCGCCGACGTCGTGTCGCTGGCGCTGTTCGCGGCCGGCGCGACGATCATCGGCTACGGGATCACCTGGTTCTGGCGGCTCAAGTCGTCGTTCGTCTTCCTGCTGCTGATGTGGCCGGCGCTGTACCTGCACTTGATGGCCGGCGTCATGCAGAAGTTCACCGACGTCACCAACGGGGCGCTGGCGAGGATCGTGCACCTGCTGCCCCTGGGGGTCAGCCTCGGCTCCTCGCCCGGCCAGCTGTTCGTCCAGGTGCCCCATGGCACGCCACTGCAGATCAGCATCGTTTCTGCCTGCTCTGGCGCCAACAGCGTGCTCGGCTTTGCCTTGATCGGCGGGGCAATTCTCACCGTGATGGGCGGCGGCAAGGGCCGCAAGCTGCTCTGGTGGATCGCCGGGATGGCGCTGGCCTTCGGCTTCAACATCCTGCGCCTGATGTCGATCCTCTTCCTGGCGCACATCGGGCATCCCACCCTGGCGCTGGGCGGTTACCACGCGGTGATCGGGTTGGTGCTGTTCGCGGTGCTGGTGCTGATCATGCTCTGGGTGCTGCCGTGGTTCGGCGTGCGCTACCGCGACCCGGTGCCCGGACCGACCGTTCGCGCCGCTCCCCGCGCTGCGCCTCCCGCGGCCGGCGCAGCCGCTGCCACCGCGGTCAGCACCGCAGCTCCGCGACGGGCTCCGGTGCGCTGGACGCGCGGCCGCGTCATCGCGGCGAGCACCGTCGTTG
>VBJV01000185.1 GCA_005879785.1 Chloroflexota bacterium | reverse complement strand
GCATTGCTGCGGACGGCGCTGCCGGGCTCCGAGGTGACCGTGCATGACATGGCGGGCGGGGATCATCTCTACGCCCACGTACGATCGCCGCAGTTCGCCGGCATGCCGCTGCTCGAGCAGCACCGGCTGGTCAACTCCGCGGTCGCCCACTTGCTGGGCCCCGGCCTTCCCATTCACGCGCTCAAGATCAAGACGGAGGTCGCACAGTGATCGTCAGCGAGCAGCAGATCGAGCACGAGATCCTCGATGCCATCGCCCAGAACCGCGTCATGCTGTTCATGAAGGGCACCCCTGACATGCCGCGTTGCGGCTTCTCGGCCCAGACCGTCGCCTGCCTGCGCGACGCCGGGGCGGAGTTCGGCGCCATGGACATCCTGCCCGACCCGCGCATCCGCCAGACGCTGTCCGCCCACTCCGGCTGGCCCACAATCCCGCAGCTGTTCATCGACGGCCAGCTGGTCGGCGGCTGCGACATCGTCACTGAGCTGCACGAGAGCGGTCAGCTGCGCGAGCTGGTCAAGGCCGCTGCCTGACCGGTTGACGGCCGCCGTTGTCGGGGCCGGCGTGATCGGCCTCTCGGCCGCCCGCGCCCTGCGCGCGGACGGCTTCGCGGTCACGGTTCACGAGCGGCACCGCGTCGGCACCGTCCTCGGCAGCTCGTCGGGGCGGTCGCGCATCTACCGCGTCAGCTACGCCCGGCCCGGCTACTGTCGGCTGGCGCGGCGCGCGATCGAGGAGTGGCGGCGGCTCGACTCATCGCTGCTGCTGGAGAACGGGCTGCTGGAACACGGCGCCAGGGTCGAGCGGCACGCCGAGGCGCTGGCCGAGTGTGGCGAGCCGTTCGAGTGGCTGGAGCCGCACGAGGCAGAGCGGATCTTCCCCGAGGCGCGTTTCAGCGAGCCATGTCTGTGGACGCAAGAGGCGGGGGCGGTGCTGGCCGACGAGGCGCTGGCGCGCCTGCGCGAGGGGGTGGAGGTGATCGAGGGCAGCCACGTGGCCGACCCCTCGCAGCTGGAGGCGGACGTCGTGGTCGTCTGTCCGGGCGCCTGGCTCCGACAGCTGTACGATCTGCCGGTGCATGCCCGGATCGAGCAGGTCTGCTTCTTCGACGGCGCCCCCGACGGGCGCCCGTCGCTGATCCATCACGGCGGTGAGGACGGCCGCTTCTGGTACGGCCTTGTCTCGCCGGGGGTCGGCTACAAGCTGGCGCAGGACGGCGCTCGCAAGGGCCCCTTCGATCCGGAGCTGCCCGACCGGCCGGTGCTGCCATCCCTGGTGGACGAGCTGTCCGCATACGTGGCCGAGGCGCTGCCCGGGCTCGATCCGCGACCGCTTCACCAGGAGGCGTGCCTGTACACGATGACGCCGGATGAGGACTTCATCCTCGACATCGTCGACGAGATCGTCGTCTGTGGAGGAGACAGCGGTCACGCGTTCAAGTTCGGTCCGCTGTTGGGAAGACTCTGCGCCGACCTCGCGCAGGGCCGGCCGCTGCCGGATGAGTGCGACGCGTTTCGGATCTCACGCTTCGTGGAGGTCGCTCCATGAGCGGCATCATTCACGGTGGTGGAATGCCCGAGGGCAAGGGCTGGCGGCTGTGGCTGAGGATGCTGCTGCGAGCGGCATTTCCGTGGCGCGGCGGCCGCAGGTGAGGGACGCAACCGCGATCGCGCGGGCCGTCCGCGACCGCAGCGTCTCGGCCGTCGAGCTGGCGCGCGAGCACCTCGAGCGCGCGGCCGCCGATCAGCTGGGCGCGGTCTGGCTGATCACCGAGACGCGCGCACTCGACGAGGCGGCCGCGGTCGACGCGGCGCTGGCCGCCGGTGAACAGGTCGGCCCGCTGGCCGGGGTGCCGGTCGGCTGGAAGGACCTGATCGACACCGGCGGCGCACGCACAACCTACGGCAGCGCCCTCTACAGCGACCACGTGCCCGGCCGCGACGCGGACGTGGTGGCGAGGCTGGCCGGTGCGGGAGCGATCTGCATCGGCAAGCTCGCTACCCACGAGCTGGCGTGGGGCACGACCAGCGACAACCCGCACTTCGGCACCTGCCGGAACCCGCACGACCCGCAGCGCGTGCCGGGCGGCTCGAGCGGCGGATCCGGCGCCGCCGTGGCGGCCGGGATCGTGGCACTGGCGCCGGGCACCGACACCGGAGGCTCGATCCGCTGCCCGGCCTCGGTGTGCGGCATCGTCGGCCTCAAGCCGACCTTCGGCCGGGTCAGCCTGGCCGGCATCAACCCGCTCTGCCCCAGCCTCGACCACTGCGGGCCGATGGCGCGCTCGGTGCGCGACTGCGCGCTGGCGCTGGAGCTGATGGCCGGGCCGTCGCCACGTGATCCGCGCACGCCGGCCGTGCCGGTCGAGCGCTACCGCGACGCTCTCGGGCGGGGTGTGGCGGGCATGACCGTGGGCGTGGCCGAGCGCTACTTCTTCGAGCACACCGACCCCGAGCTGGCGGCGATCGTGCGCACAGCGGTCGATGCGCTGGTCGACGCCGGTGCGCGGCTGGTCGAGATCGATATGCACTGGCCGGTCGAGGGCATGGAGGGGGCCAGCTTCTACCTGGCCGAGGAGATCGGCACGATGTTCGACCACTGGCCGGCCCGCCGTGGCGAGTTGGGACGGGACGTTGTCGCCGAGCTCGAGCGGGGAGACCGGGTCTCGGCGCGGGAGGCCGGGCACGTGCAGCTGCTGCGTCTCGGCTACCAGGAGCGGATGCTGGAG
>VBJV01000184.1:2362-5408 GCA_005879785.1 Chloroflexota bacterium | reverse complement strand
GGTGGTCCGCGACGAGGGCGACGGCGCCAAGCGTATCGCGGACTTCCTCTCCGCCAAGAAGGTGATCTGAGCATGGCGCAGGGCAGGGTCTGGGTCTTCGCTGAGGTCGACCAGGGGAAGCCGACCCCGGTGACCCTCGAGTTGGTCACCAAGGCGCGCTCGCTGGGCGAGCCCGTGGAGGCGCTGGCGTTCTCCCCCGATGCCGAGAGCGCCGCGGCCGAACTGGGCGCGCACGGAGCCTCCACGCTCTACGCCGGCACCGATCCCGCGTATCACGAGCTCCTCGCCGGAGGTCCGGTGGCCGACGCTGTGGCCACGCTGGCCGCCGAGCACAAGCCGGCGCTCATCCTCTTCGGCATGACCTACGACGGCCGCGACGTGGCCGGCAGGCTGGCGGCCAAGCTCGGCGTGCCGGTCATCGCCAACGGCCTCGACGTGCTTGCCGACGAAGGCGTGAGCGTCCGCTCCGCGGTCTTCGGCGCCACCCAGAACGTCACCACACGCTTCGATGGCGGCCCGCCGGCGATCGCCATCGTCCGGCCCAAGTCCTTCGTGGCCGAGCCCAGCGGCGGCGGGCCGGCTGCCGTGGTGGCGGTGACCGCGCCCATCGACGACAAGCACCGCAGGGCCAGGGTGACCGACCGGGTGGCCGACGTGGCGGCGGGCCCCAAGCTGGAGGAGGCGCCAGTGGTCATCAGCGGCGGTCGGGGCCTCGGCGATCCCAAGAACTTCGAGCTCCTCGATCAACTGGCCCAGGCGCTCGGCGGCGCGGCCGTCGGGGCCAGTCGCGCCGTCGTCGATGCCGGCTGGGTGCCCTATGCCATGCAGGTGGGCCAGACCGGCAAGACTGTAAAGCCCAGTGTGTACTTGGCTTTCGGCATCAGTGGCGCCATGCAGCACACGGTGGGCATGAAGGGAGCCAAAGCGATTGTGGCTGTCAACAAAGACGAGAACGCGCCCATATTCAAGCTCGTTGATCTCGGGATTGTCGGCGACGCTCTGAAGATTCTGCCCGCGCTCATCGACGAGGTGAAGGCCCGCCGGAGCTAATCCTGCGCGCCGCGGCAGGGCTGCGGATTGCAGTCATATTTGGTTCCGCAGCGCAAATTCGCGGTTATACTCGCCCTGCGATGGATGACAAGGTCATCGTCGACCTTCTAGGTCAGGTCGGCAATCTCTTCACGTCCAGCCTGGAACTGAAGGAGACGATCGACTTCATGCTCAAGGCTGCGTCTGACTTGGTGGACTGTGACGCAGCCACTGTGTTTCTGGTGGACGAGGACGGCAGTGCACTGTCCGCCATAGCGACATTTCCTTACACCGAAAGCCTCGGCCAGGTTGCTCATTTCGAGCTTGGTGAAGGCATCGTCGGCTGGGCCGCGCAGCGGCGCAAGGTGGTCTCCGTCGCAGACGCCACGAAGGACCGTCGCTTCAAGACGCTGGAGCTGTCGTACTCCCCGCGGTCGTTCCTGGTCATGCCGCTGGAGTCGCCGCAGCGGCTGGTCGGTGCGCTCACGCTGGCGCGACGCGAGGTGCAGCCGTTCACCAACATCGAGCAGGCGCTCATGCAGATCATCTCCAGCCAGGCGGCGATCAGCATCGACAACGCGCGGCTGTATGCGGCGCAGCAGCGGCAGGTGACCGAGATCGCCGCACAGAAGCGGGAACTGGAGATCGCCAACGCGCAGATCGCGGAGATCTCACGGTTGAAGAGCGAGTTTCTCGCCAACATGAGCCACGAGCTCAGAACGCCGCTGAATGCCATCCTCGGCTTCAGCGAGATCCTCAAGGACAACCTGGTGGAACTGACGGTCGAGCAGAAGCAGGAGTGCCTGCAGAACATCCACACGTCGGGAAAGCATCTGCTCGAGCTCGTCAACGACGTGCTCGACCTCAGCAAGATAGAAGCCGGGCGCATGGAGCTTTCCTACGACTCCTTCGGCGTTTTCGACGCTGTACGCGAGGTCCACAACGTCATCCGCTCACTAAGCGAGCGGCGCGACATCGACCTGAGCATCAACATCACGCCCACCGAGCTCGAGGTCCGTGCTGACAAGAGCAAGTTCAAGCAGGTGCTCTACAACCTGCTCAGCAACGCCATCAAGTTCACGGCCCAGGGCGGCCGCGTGTGGGTGGCAGGCCGGGCTGATGATGGAGAGCTGATCATCGACGTCGGCGACACAGGCGTTGGCATCCCGCCGGAGCACCACTTGCGCATCTTCGACGAGTTCTATCAGCTCGATTCCGCGACGACCCGCCAGGTGGAGGGCACTGGGCTGGGGTTGTCGCTCACGCGCCGCTTGGTCGATTTGCACAGCGGGCGCATCAGCCTGGAGAGCGAACCCGGTAAGGGGTCGGTGTTCACATTCCGGATTCCTCTGGGCGGCATCGAGGTGGTGAACGGGCACCGGCACAACCGAATCCTGCTGGTCGAGGACAACGCCAGCAATCGCGAGCTCGCCAAGTTGGTGCTGGTCGGCAACGGCTTCGAGGTAGACATCGCCGTCGACGGCGATGAAGGGCTGCACAAAGCGAGGTCGAGGGTCTACGATCTCGTGCTCATGGACGTCGAGCTGCCGGGCATGGACGGCCTGACGCTCACCCGTATGCTCAAAGCGGATCCCAAAACCGCGGGGGTTCCCATCGTCGCACTCACCGCCAACGCAATGAAGGGCAACGAGCAGGAGGCACTCGCCGCGGGCTGCTCCGGGTACATCAGCAAACCTATCGAGGTAGCCAACTTCGTGCAACGTATCTCCACATACATCGAGGCTCCGGTCGGATGAGCGGCGGCGCCGGCAAGACCATTCTCATCGTCGAAGACGACACCCCGAGCCGCGAGGTCGTGCGGCTCGCCACCAGCGCGCAGAACCACACGCTGCTGGAGGCTGCCACCGGTGTCGAGGGCCTCGCGATGGCGCGCGAGCAGAGCCCCGACCTGATCATCCTCGATGTCAACCTCCCCGGCATGAGCGGGCTCGACGTGTGCCGCCGTCTGCGCGCGGAAGGTTCGCGGGTGCCGATCATCATGCTCACCGCCAAGTCG
>VBJV01000184.1:1736-2349 GCA_005879785.1 Chloroflexota bacterium | reverse complement strand
GAGGTTCGCGAGCTGATGGCACGCATCGGCGCGCACCTGCGGCGCAGCGAGATCTCCGCGCAGGAGCAGCCCCGCGACCGCTTCGAATTTCCGGGCCTCACCATCGACCTCGGGCGCCGTCAGGTGTTCCGCGACGGCGAGGAGGTGATGCTTACCCTGACCGAGTTCAACCTGCTCGCATTGCTGGCCTCACGCCCGGGCCAGGTGATGAGCCGCGGCGAGCTCCTACGGCGCGTCTGGGGCTACGAGGTGGAGATCGAGACCCGCACCGTTGACGCGCACGTCTACAGGCTGCGCCGCAAGATCGAGCCCGACGCCGAGAAGCCGACGTACATCCACAGCGTTCCAGGGATCGGATACCGCTTCAGCGGCTGAAAGCCATCGGGGCATGACCCCGAGAGGGCTGACGCTTTCGACCCCTGTGAGGCATTCGGCTTGTGTCATACTCCCGCCAAAACTTTGAGCCGGGGCTTTAGGTCTTCGTTCAGGATCGCGATGAGTTCAATCAGGGGCGCCAGTCTCGTGGGGGTGCTTCTCCTCGCTGTAGTCCAAGCGTCTGGACAAGGAGCAGCAGGACAAGCCTCGGCGGCCAGCCTGCATCACGCCCGGCTCG
>VBJV01000184.1:0-1625 GCA_005879785.1 Chloroflexota bacterium | reverse complement strand
GGCGCCGCAGTCGCTGCGACAGGTGCCACGCCGGGCACAGTGCTGGACGTCGGCGCAACAGCCGATGCGACGCTCGCTGACCTGCCCGCGCTTGCATTGCTACCCGGCATAACGGAGGTCGAGCTTGCCGGCAGAGCCGACGCGCAGCTCGACCAAAGTGTGCCGGCGATTCACGCCTCTGAACCTGGGCATGCCAACACCGCGGGCGTCCCGCATCTCTGGTCCGTTGCAGGCACCGCGCCCTTGACGTTCGCCGGCACCACCGGCAAGACCACGCTTGTCGGCGTTGTCGACACCGGCATCGATCTGTCCAATGCCGACTTCCGGACTGGCTCGGGCACGCGCATCCTCGAGCTGTGGGACCAAGCAGCGTGCCCAGACCCGAGTGCTGGGCTCTGCCCGCAGCAGCCCGCCAACTCCCAGGGATTCACATATGGGGCTGAGTGCTCTCAATCTCTGATCAACAGCAGCAGCTGCGGACCCTTCAGCTACGGCGCTGATTGCACACCGCTAGCACTCCCGGAGCAGGACTGCAACGGGCACGGCACCCATGTCGCGGGCATCGCATCGGCCAACGGAAGGGCCGGTACGGCAGGGACGTACATCGGGGTCGCGCCAGAAGCGAATTTGGTCATCGTGAAGAGCGACTTCGACCTCGCGCATACCGTGGACGCTGTCGCGTACGTCTATCGACTCGCGGCGGCCCGTGGGTTGCCAGCCTCTGTCAATCTGAGCCTGGGCACCAACTTCGGCCCGCACGACGGAACAGACACCTTCGAGCAAATGCTCGACGCGCTGACTGGCCCGGGGAGGCTACTCAGTGTGGCAGCCGGTAACCAGGCGACGAGCGGTTCCTCTTACCACTACCACGCAAGTGCAACGCTCGCGGTTGGCGCGGTCAAGGTCGAGAGCCTGCGCGTCGCCACGCAGCCGGTCTTCATCGACCTGTGGTACCCGGGCAGCGACAGCATCTCGGTGGCGATGAACGAGCAGGGAGTCGGCCAGACCGGCTGGGTGTCGCCGTCTGTGGCGGGCACGGCGAACCTCGACGGGACCTGCAATCAATACTCGCAAGCCTCCGGCTTCCAGGACCCTCAAAACAACGTGTTCGCCGTCCTGTCGTGCACTGCAATGCCCGGGAGCCTCGACAATGAGATCCAGATCGAGCTGTACAACTCCGGCACAGCAGGCAACACGCTGAAGAACCCGAACGGCGCCCTTTGCGACAGCACGCTGAATTGCCTCGATGTGTTCCAGATCCAGCTGCGTGGTGACACAGCTCCGCATGGCCCCTTCAACGCATGGATGTTCAATCAGGGCGACTACTACTTTCACGGTGGCGATGGCAATGACATCAGCACCATCGATGAACCGGCCACTGCGCACCGTGTTGTCGCCGTGGGCAGCTATGTGGACCGCACCTCGTGGCCGAGCCAGGCGGGAACGAAGAGCGACCCATACGGCACGCAAGGTCAGTTGAGCTTCTTCAGCGCGAGCGGACCGACGCGAGACGGCCGCAATGGGATATCGCTGGTCGCGCCCGGCGAGGTGGTCGGCTCCTCGCTCTCGGCCAATGCGGCGGCGAGGCTTCGCAGCGGCTGTCCGGTGTTCACTGTCCAAGGCTG
>VBJV01000178.1:3082-3617 GCA_005879785.1 Chloroflexota bacterium | reverse complement strand
CTTCTCCGAACAGTCGGTCATGTCCTCGACCCACATGCCCCTCATGTCGGTTGTGGTGTGCAGCTACAACGGAGCTCGCACCATCGCTGATTGCCTCGAGGGGGTGCGGCTGCTCAGATACCCCAGCGTCGAAGTGATCGTCGTCGACGACGGCTCGACCGACGGCACCGCCGACATCGCGCGCCGGTTCGGGGTCCGTCTGATCCAGACGCCCAATCGCGGCCTGGCCAGCGCACGGAATACCGGGATGCAGGCAGCCAGCGGCGACGTGATCGCTTATATCGACGATGACGCGAGGCCCGATCCAGATTGGCTCACGTATCTGGCTGAAGCCTTTAGCCAGCCGGGCTGCGCAGCGGCCGGAGGGCCGAACCTCCCCCCGGCTGGCGACGGCCTGATCGCCGAATGCGTGGCCAACGCGCCGGGCGGGCCCTGCCATGTTCTGCTGTCCGACACGGTCGCGGAGCACCTTCCTGGCTGCAACCTCGCTGTGCGCAAAGAGGACCTGCAGGCAATCGGGGGCTTCGATCCCCGG
>VBJV01000178.1:0-3073 GCA_005879785.1 Chloroflexota bacterium | reverse complement strand
CTGGCGTCTGCAGCAGCAGGGGTGGCGACTCGCGTTCAGCCCGGCCGCGATGGTGTGGCACCACCGCCGGAACTCCGTGCGAGCGTACTGGAAGCAGCAGGTGGGGTATGGCAAGGCGGACGCTCTGCTGCAGGAGAAGTGGCCCGACAAATACAACCGAACGGGCCGGCCGATGTGGACAGGCCGAGTTTACGCGGTGGCGGCGGGGCTGCTCGGCCAGTCGTCACGCGTCTATCACGGAACATGGTGCGCGGCGCCGTTCCAATCACTCTATCAAGCACGGGCAAACAGCATCTGGTCTCTTCCGCTGACACCCGTCTGGTACCTCTTCGCCCTCTGCTTCGCAGCTCTGTCCCTGATCGGGACCGTCTGGACGTCCGCACTGGTCGCTCTCCCGTTCCTCGGTGTGACGATTGGCCTCAGCGTCACGCAGGCCGTGAGCAATGCCCTCAAGGCTCGTTTCCCCGCGACGCATCGTCCAGCCCTCACGCGCTGGCGCCTCCGCATTGTCACCGGGTTGCTCCACTTGATCCACCCCGCTGCACGTCTGTGGGCGCTATTGCGGTGGACGAACCGCGGCCCGCGTCACCGCGAACGCCGTCTCGCACCCCTATGGCGGTATCAGGGCGCACTCTGGACAGCTCAGGCACAGCCGCTGGCAGGTACGCTCAACGCGGTCGCCACCGCGCTTCACGGAGCCGGCGAGCGGGCGCGGCGGGGCGGCGACTACGACCGCTGGGATTTGTCGGTCGATACGCCTCTCGCCTCTGCGCGTTTGCTTATGGACGTCGAAGAGCACGGCGCCGGCCGCCGGCTGGTTCGCTTTCGCGTCTGGCCGCGGTGGCCACTGCTGGGCCCCTTGCTCATCCTGGCGCTTGTCGATCTCTCCACCGTGGCCGCGCGCGACGAGGCCTGGGCGGCAGCCACGCTGTTGAGTGCCGGGGCGTTGCTGCTGCTGAACGGCGTCGTCCGACATGCGATGAGTGCGATGGCGGCCCTGCTCGGCGCCATTGAGCGAACCGTCGCCGAGCCGAAGTGAGCGGCGCAGTCGCGGGTTCGGATTCGATGTTGTTGCGTAGGCTGCTGCGTCAGCTCGTCCCGTATCGCCGGCAATTGGGCCTCTGCTTCTTCGTTGACGCGCTGCGGATGCCGCTTGCCTTGCTCATACCGCTACCGCTCAAGCTCGCAGTCGACAGCGTCGCCGGATCGCGGCCGCTCCCTCCGATGCTTCGAGATCTGCTCCCCTCAGGAATGAGAACGAGCGTGGGCCTGCTTGCCGTGCTGTCGGTGCTCCTGGTCACCATAGCGCTGCTCACGCAGCTCCAGTCGGTGGTCAGCACGGCGCTTCGAACCAGGCTTGGAGAGCGGTTGGTGCTGGAGCTTCGGGCTCAGCTCTTCGGCCATGCGCAGCGTCTGTCACTCGCCTACCACGACGCCCGCGGCACCGCTGATGCCAACTACCGCATACAGACCGATGCCCTGGCAATACAGTACATAACCGTTGAAGGCGTCCTCCCTGCCATCACCGCGATCTTTACGCTCGCCGGCATGGTCGTCGTCACCAGCCGAATCGATGCTGAGCTCGCCGCGGTTGCGCTGGTCATAATGCCCGTTCTCTTCGTTTTACTCACGAGCTGGCGCACACGGCTGCGGCGCCATTCGCGCGAGGTGAAGCGACAGGAAAGTCTCGCGCTGTCAGTTGTGCAAGAGGTCTTGACCTCCCTTCGTGTCGTTAAGGCCTTTGGCCAAGAGGCGCGCGAGGAAGAACGATTCGTTGACCGCGCGCGCGAGGGTGCCGACGCTCGTGTTCGCTTGGCGGTGGTTCAAGCAGTCTACGGGATGTTCGTCGGCGTCAGTGTCGCTGCCGGTATGGCCGCCGCACTGTTCATCGGGATCGAGCACGTTCATTCAGGTGCGCTCACCCTCGGCGAACTGCTGCTGGTGATGGGCTATCTGACTCAGCTGTACGAGCCGATTCGGACGACGAGCGCTCAGGCCGGCAGTATGCAGTCGTACCTGGCCAGCGTTGAACGCGTGCTGACGCTCCTCGGACAGCCACAAGACGTCATCGAGCGCACTGACGCGCAGCCGCTGCAGCGGGCCAGGGGGGCCGTCGCGTTCCGCGGTGTGTCGTTTGGGTACGGCGAAGACCCTCGTATCCTCCAGGGCGTCAGCTTCGACGTAGGCGCCGGCGGCCGAATCGGCATATCGGGGATGTCAGGAGCTGGCAAGACGACGCTCGTCAATCTCTTGACGCGCTTTTTCGATCCCACGGATGGCCAGATCCTGCTCGACGGAGTCGACCTGCGCGATTACCGGCTGCACGATCTGCGTGCTCAATTCGCGATTGTTCTTCAGGACCCCGTGCTGTTCGCGACGACCATCGCCGAGAACATTGCCTATGCCCGGCCGGCTGCTCGGCACTCCGAGATCGTCGCCGCTGCGGTTGCGGCCGGCGCGCACGCGTTCATCGAGTCCCTGCCAATGGGCTACAACACACAGGTGGGCGAGCGTGGTGTCCGTCTATCCGGTGGTGAGCGCCAGCGCATCGCCCTGGCGCGCGCGTTCCTCAAGGATGCCCCCATGCTGATACTCGATGAACCCACGAGTGCGGTCGACGTTGAGACAGAGGCGGCGATCCTGGCGTCAATGGAGCGCCTCATGCACGGCCGCACGGCATTCATGGTGACTCACCGCCCGAGCGCTCTCCGAGAATGTGAAGCGATTCTGCGTGTCGAACGAGGGCGTGTGACACGGCTTGCCAACAACGGCCGAGAGGGCGGTGGGCGGCTTCGAGGAGACTACGGAGAGACGCCCCCGTTCATCCCCGACCGGTTCAAGCATCTCGCAGTGGCCACAGCATACGGCGAGAGGCGTGTTACTTCGATTTCGATTGGTCGCGGGAACAGCGGGCGACGAACCACGGGCGCAAGCTCGTCAGAGACGCCGCAAGGCCTTGAAGAGGAGATCGAGCGCGAGCGACGCAAGTGGCGCAAAGTTGAGGGGATAGGGATATGACACTCGGACCACCACGAGCGTCGTCAGGGTCGACCTCGCTCACGCAGCCGTGAGC
>VBJV01000039.1:34542-37566 GCA_005879785.1 Chloroflexota bacterium | reverse complement strand
CCTGCGGGCTCGCCTGCCGATCCCGCCCACCCCGGCGCCGACGCCGGCGCCGAAGCCCGTGCAGCATCGCGTTGCCGTCCCGATCCGCAGCTACTCGAACAGCGCGGTCGCCTCGATCATCTATGCCGCAGCCGCTCGATGGGGCGTCTCGGGCTCGTGGATGGTGAGCATCGCCCGCTGCGAGTCGGGCCTCAACCCGCGCAGCTACAACCCGAACGGCCCGTACTACGGCCTGTTCCAGTTCCTCATGTCGACCTTCGTCCACAACGGAGGCACCAACATCTGGGACCCCACGGACCAGGCCAACATCGCAGCCAAGATGCTGGCCCACGGCCAAGCCTGGCAGTGGAGCTGCGCCTGACCCTGTCGACACCAGCGGCATCGCGCACACTTTGGGCGTGACGACCGACCCGGACGGGACCGCACACCTCCGCGAGGCGCCGGTCAGCCGCCGCGCCATCCACGCCGGCCGGCTGATCAGCGTCTTCGACGACCAGGTGAGCCTGGAGGACGGCACGCTCACCCACCGCGAGGTGGTGCAGCACCCCGGAGCGGTGGCCATCGTCGCCACCGATGCCGGCGGGCGCGCCGTGCTCGTGCGTCAGTGGCGCCACCCGGTCGGCCGCGCGCTCTGGGAGATACCGGCGGGCACCCGCGATCGCGACGAGCCGGCGCAGCAGACGGCGCAGCGCGAACTGGAGGAGGAGACCGGGCTGCGCGCAGCGTCGTGGCGCGCGTTGGGCGCCTGGCCACTCGTACCCGGCTATTCCACCGAGGTCATGCACTTCTTCCTGGCCGCGGGCCTGACGACCGTCGGCGCACACACGGACAGCGACGAGCGCATCGACGTGGGCCGCTTCCTCCCGGCGCAGGTCAAGGACCTCATCGCCAGCGGGGACGTGGACGTCAAGACGATGGCCGGCCTGGCGCTGGCCGGATGGGACGTGCGCACCGATGCCTGACACCGATGCCGCGATGCGAGAGGACCCCGATCGTCTGATCCAGCGCGCCCTCAACTCGGTGCTGGAGACGGTGCCGGAGCCCCCCGGCGGCGATACCACGGTGGGGGACGCCGGCCCGCAGTCGCAGCCGTGGGCCGAGACGGCGGCGCCGCCCGGGCGCGACAAGCGGCCGCTGGAGGAGGTGGTCGCCGAGCTGGCAGCCCGGGTGGCGGCCGCGCCCGACGCTCGCGCCGGCGCCCCGGCCGAGACCCATCCGGCGACCGCGTACCTCGACTCGCTCGCCGCCACCGGCAAGGCGGGCCCCAAGCCGGCCGGTCGCCGGCGCTGGCACGGGGGCAGGCGGCGGCGGGGCCGCGGACGCCGCGGCGGAGGCGCCAGCAAAGGCGGAACCGCGAGCGCGTGACCTCAGTCCCTGACGCGACCCCGCTCGGCGCGGCCCGCGTCGACGGCGTCCTCTTCGATTACGGAAACACGCTGGCCGGCTTCGTCCGCCCGGGCGACGCACTGCTGGAGGCGTACGCGCGCATCGCCGGACTCCTCCGGGCGCGCGGTCTGGCCAGTCCTTCCGGCGACGTGCTGTTGAATGAGGTCCACGAGCGGGTCGAGCAGGAATTCGTCGACCACCAGCGTTCCGGCCGGCTCGACGAGATGGACCTGGTCCCCGGCGCCCAGCGTGCCTACGCGCGACTCGGCCTCGACCTCGACGAAGCCCTCCTCGACGAGACACTCGTGATCGAACAGGAAGCCTGGTGGCAGGGGGTGCGCATCGACCCCGACGCGCTACCCGTGCTGAGCCGGCTCCGCGAGGCAGGCTTGCGCGTCGGGCTGTGCTCGAACGCGCCGTATCGCGTGCGCTCGATGCTCGCACAGCTGGAGCACTTCGGCCTGCGCGCCAGCCTCGACTCGGTCACCTTCTCTGGACAGGTCGGCTGGCGCAAGCCGTCGCCGCGCATCTTCGAGCAAGCGCTGCATGCGCTCGGGACGCCGGCAGAGCACACGGTCATGGTCGGTGACACGGAGCGCGACGATATATCCGGAGCGCACGGCGTGCGGATGCGGGCCATCCTGGCACTGAATCACGCAGACGGGGCTCCGGCCGGCACCGCCGCCGACGCCGTCATCCATCGTCTGGCCGAACTGGTACCGCTGCTGTGCGGGTACACGAGCCTATACTGCTGATCGCTGCTACCGACACTGGACGACACCGGCAACGAGGCACAGGACAGGTGAACTTCAAGGAGTACTTGAAAGAGAGGTGTCGTGACCGGGGGATCTCGCTTCATCGACTCGCACTCTTGTGCGACCTCAACCAGATCTACTTCTACCAGAGCGTCAACAAGAATCGCGACAACCCTCCGCCCTGGGTGCTGCGTCGCGCCGCGCCGCACCTTGGCGTGACGTACGTCGAGCTCATGATCGCCGCCGGTTACCTGACCGGCGCCGACGTTGAGGAATGGGACCGCAGCGGTCGCACCCAGCCACGCGAGGTCGCGCAGCCCGTAGCCTCCTGAGGGGCGATGAAAAAGCCGCCCCCGGCCGCCGCGCTTTTTCATCGCTGAAATCGGTGTCGGCGACTCACCCCGACTCAAAGGCGGAATGAATCCGCCTTCGCCGACCGATTTTTCAACGTCCGTTTGAGGAATTTCGTACGCTGAGCCCGATGAGTGCTCGCGGCATCATCCACATCGACCTCGATGCCTTCTACGCGTCGGTGGAGCAGTTGCGCCACCCGGAGTTGCGCAACCGGCCGGTGATCGTCGGCGGCGCTGACGCGGGGGACGGCAAGGCGCACCTGGCGCGCGGTGTGGTGAGCGCTGCGTCCTACGAGGTGCGCGAGTACGGCGTGCGCTCGGCGATGCCCTTGCGCACCGCGCTGCGGCTCTGCCCGCACGCGGTGGTCGTGCCGGTGGACTTCGCCGCGTACCGTGCGGCCTCGTCCTCGGTGTTCGCCATCGCACGCGAGTACACACCGCTCATCGAGCCGCTGTCGCTGGACGAGGCTTTCCTCGACGTCACCGGGTCGGTGCTGCGGTTCGGTCCCGCAGCGCACGTTGCCGCCGAG